>JBHHUU010000009.1:0-28442 GCA_046753905.1 Nitrospirota bacterium
AGGGAGGGTGATAGATTTTCACCCTCGGGGGTGAACAACTCGTTCATGTATGTTTACTTTTAGAAGCAAGGAACTTAAATTCCTCTCTTGCAATAGCTATCCTCCCTGTCCTTATAATCTCCTTTATCCCTAAGGGCCTTAGCAGATTAATTATAGCCTCTATCTTTTTCAGATCACCTGTAATCTCAATAGTATACGTATTGGGTGTTGAGTCTATCACTCTTGCCCTGAATATATCAGTAATCCTCAATGCCTCTGCCCTATCCTCTGCGGTTGTATGTATCTTGATAAGTGCGGTCTCTCTCTCTATGTAATCCTTTTCTGTAAGATCAACTACCTTTATAACATCTATAAGTTTATTCAACTGCTTTAATATCTGTTCTATTATTCTGTCATCTCCCCTTGTAACTATGGTCATTTGAGACATGGAATGATCGATTGTATGACCTACTGAAAGGCTCTCTATATTAAACCCCCTTCCGCTAAAAAGACCGGATATTCTGGAAAGAACGCCAAACTTGTTTTCTACCAGTAATGATATTATATGTGTATGTTCCATTTTTTTAGTTTTTAGTTTTTAGTTTTTGATTCTTAGTTCTTGATTCTTAAACTAAAAACTAAAAACTAAAAACCATATTATTACTACGCATTCATAATAGACTCTTTTTTTTCTTTTCTTTTCACAGGAGGATCTTCAAAGATCATCTCATTTATTGCACAACCTGCTGGTACCATTGGATAGACATTTTCTTCAGGAGCAACCTGAAAATCCATAACTACTGGTCCTGGTATCCTGATAGCCTCCCTTATTACCCCTTCCACTTCATCAGGTTTTACAGCCCTCAGCCCAACGACATTATATGCCTCTGCCAATTTTACAAAGTCAGGATGTGGTTCCAAAAAGCTGCTTGAATATCTGCGATCATAGAATAATTGCTGCCACTGCCTTACCATTCCAAGGTATCCATTGTTTAGAATAGCAATCTTTACAGGAAGTTTATAGATTACAGCCGTTGCCAATTCCTGAATATTCATCTGTATACTTCCATCACCTGCAATATCTATCACAAGTTTATTTGGGAATGCCTTTTGCGCACCAATCGCAGCAGGAAATCCAAATCCCATTGTTCCGAGTCCGCCAGAGGTAATGAATGTCCTTGGTTTGTCAAACTTATAGTGCTGGGCAGCCCACATCTGGTTCTGTCCTACCTCTGTAGTAATAATGGCATCTCCCTTTGTAATCTCATATATCTTCTGGATAACATACTGTGGTTTTATTACTTTCTCATCATTCTTGTAAAAAAGTGGTTTCTCTCTTTTCCATTTCTCTACCTGTTTAAGCCATGGCTTTCTCTTTTCTTCCGAGTCTGTGTCGCCTTTTTCCTTTAAAATCTTATTAACTTCTTTCAATACCGCCTTAACATCTCCAACTATAGGTATATCAACATTGACATTTTTTCTGATAGATGTAGGGTCTATATCAATATGTATTATCTTTGCTGAAGGGGCAAATTTTGATATTTTTCCTGTTACCCTGTCATCAAACCGTGAACCTATAGCGATAATAAGATCAGAGTTATGAATTGCCATATTTGCACAATACATACCATGCATCCCAAGCATTCCAAGAGAGAGGTTATGTGTCCCCGGAAACCCACCCAGCCCTGTCAGTGTCATACATACAGGAATATGGGTTGACTCCGCAAATGCCTTAAGCTCTTCTGAGGCATTAGAATTTATTACACCTCCGCCAGCATATATAACAGGTCTTTTTGACTGTAGAACAGCATCTACCGAGACCTTTATCTGCCATTTATTCCCCTGATATTTAGGGTTATACCCTCTGATATTAACCTTCTCAGAGTGATTAAACTCCCCCATGTTTTGACTTACATCCTTGGGAAGGTCTATCAAAACTGGACCGGGACGGCCTGTTGCTGCAATATAAAAAGCCTCTTTAATCACCCTGTCAAGCTCATTTACATCCTTTACAAGGTAGTTATATTTTGTGCATGGTCTGCTTATACCCACAATATCTGCCTCCTGAAACGCATCATTCCCGATAAGATTGGTAGCTACCTGACCTGTAAATACAATAATAGGGATGGAGTCCATATAGGCATTGGCAAGACCAGTAACAGTATTTGTGGCGCCAGGTCCAGATGTTACCAATGCTACTCCTGGTTTTCCTGCTGCCCTTGCATATCCATCCGCTGCATGTGCTGCACCCTGTTCATGCCTTGTTAGTATCACTTCTATCTCTTTATGGTTATAAAGTGTATCATATAGCCCAAGAACTACCCCTCCGGGTATACCAAAGATAGTCTTCACCTTTTCTTTTTTTAATGCCTCTACAAATATCTCTGAACCTTTTTTCTTCATAATCTTACCCACTTTATTTATTAGTAACTATTCAGCTATTACAGGATCATACGCATTATAAAGTCTTTGAAACCTCTCTATCTGTAATAACTGAATAGTTACATTTATTATTTAATATATAAGCTATCATATATATAAATTAAAAGTCAACAGGCTGTTACAAAACTGTCAAGCCAAAATAGAATATTTGTCTTGACAGGGTATAATAAATGTCAATATAATTTAACAAATACTTTGTACTAACAACAAAACGAAACAATCATGCCGATTAAACGGACTATGATATATCCAAAGATATTAATTTTAACAGGATATGGTATAAATTGCGATGAAGAGACAAAATACGCCTTTGAATTAGCTGGGGGTATTGCAGAGATAATCCACATAAATGACCTTATTGACCAACCTGAAAAAATAAAAAATTATCAGATTATGGCATTTCCTGGCGGATTTTCGTACGGCGATGATACAGGTTCAGGTAATGCCCTTGCCAATAAGATAAAGAGTAATCTTATGGATAATCTCCTTGAGTTTATAATGTCTGGGAATCTCATCATTGGTATATGTAATGGTTTTCAGGTGCTTGTAAACTTAGGTCTCCTGCCTGCCATTCAAGGAAGATATGGAGATAGAAAGGTTGCCCTCACCTATAATATTACTGCAAGATTTGAATGCAGATGGGTTGATCTAAAGAATGAGAGCGATAGGTGTGTGTTTACAAGAGGCATTGAACTAATACATGTTCCTGTTGCACATGGGGAGGGGAACTTTTATGCAGAAGAGGAGACACTCAAAGAGCTAAAAGAAGGTGGACATATAGTCTTTAGGTATATAAAACCTGATGAAGGGTATGCAAAGAGAGAGTTTCCATTTAATCCAAATGGTTCTCTATATGATATAGCTGGAATATGCGATGAGACAGGAAGGGTATTTGGAATGATGCCGCACCCGGAGAGATACCTCGCCTTTACCAATAGAGATAACTGGGCGCTGCACAAGGAAAGATATAGAAGAGAGGGGAAAGCTATCCCCCAGGAAGGGGATGGAATAGCGATCTTTATGAATGCAGTTTGTTATTTTAGATAATATACAAGGAGGAGATTCACAGATGAAAAGCAGGAGAAGATTTAAGAGACTTTCGGTATTAGGTTCTGTAAGGATAAGAGTTATCCCTGAAAACAGGACAATTGAGGGTTACATAGCAAATATGAGTAAAACAGGAATGGGGGCTTACATTCCCAAGACTATAAAAAAGAGGACAGAGATAGAGATAGATATGACATATTTTGATAGAGATAGCAAACTTATAACAGAGCATCACAAGGGATTGGTAGCATGGATGAAACAATTTGCCCAAACATACGCCATTGGCATTAAATATATAGAGTAAATTATTAAGAGCCTATTCAAGATATAAGGTACTAACGGCGGCTGAGAGCAAATCGAGCGGTCGCACCTAACTATATCTTAAACCATGGTGTAATCAATACATATTTTATATTAAATATAAGTCTTAAAAATATCTTGAGGGGAACTCCCATCATGGTCAGGAAGAAAAACATCATAATATTATATCTGATAAATCCCATTTTTTCATAAAATTTCCTTAAAAATATAAAAGGGAGAGCCATCCCTATAACATAATACCCAATAACGATTAATATGCTCAGGATATTGGATATATCTTTCCCCATACCAAGAAGATTCTGAAATATTACCTCAAGGTCTATTAATTCTGCCCCTGCCGCTGGCTTATGCGCTGTCCAGTCATCCCATGGCCAATACCACTGCCAATCAAGTCCCCTTAGCCATGTACCCACTACTATCATAACATACCATAATGCAAGTCCAAATGAAAATACTGTTACTGCAAATTTTCTCTCACTGAATGAATAATAACCCGCTCCACTGGGATTAAAATCTAAATATGGAATCACGATTAAACCCAGTATAATTAGACTTGGAAGTACCATTCCTGCAATCCATGGATCAAAAAACACCAATAACTCCTGAAGTCCGAGAAAATACCACGGTGCCTTCATAGGATTAGGAGTGGTATCAGGACTTGCCATCTCTTCTAATGGCGCATTAAAAAAGAGAGAGAGTATCATTAAAACACAAATTACCACTATTAGTGAGATTAATTCAATATATACAAGATCAGGCCAGACAAAGGCAGTATCCTCAGGTTTTTTTGATGTTAGCCGCGATGTACCCTTTACCATTTCCATAAGACCGTATGTCTTACTCGTTCCTCTGGAAAATATCTTTTCTTTTTTTGAAACCTCCTGTCCCATCAATTCCTCCTAATTTAGTTAAGTAGTTAAGTAGTTGAGTGGTTGAGTGGTTATGATGTGCAATATTTATAGCGGTCCAGAAAAACCATCCTTTCTTACTCTCCAAAAGTGTATAGCCATTAACAACCCTCCAATTAGCGGCAGTGCCACACAGTGCAATATATAAAAACGGAGCAAGGCACTCTGACCCACTACCGTACCACCTAAAAGCATAAATCTAACATCATTACCTACTCCTATCCCAAACATCTTGGCAAATGGACCAGAGTATCCAACAAATGGTGTTGCCTCTGCCATCTTTGAGCCTACAGTAATAGCCCATAAGGCAAGCTGGTCCCATGGGAGGAGATAACCTGTCCAGCTCAATACAAGGGTAATTACTAATAAAAGGACTCCAACAACCCAGTTGAATTCCCGAGGCGATTTGTATGACCCTGTCAGAAAAACCCTTGTCATATGAAACATCACAAATAATACCATTGCATGAGCGCCCCATCTGTGCATGTTCCTCATTATATTTCCAAAAAAGATAACATTCTGGAGGTCTTTGATATCATTATATGCCCTCCTTGTATCAGGGACATAAAAAAACATGAGAAAGACCCCTGTAATTGTAAGTATAAGGAAAAACAGAAATGTTAACCCGCCCAGACACCATGTAAACCTGACATCTAATGTACCTTTTCGTACCTTGATAGGATGCAGATGTAATATTACATTAGAGAATACAGTTAACGACTTATTCAGATCAGTATCAGGATAACCATGACGAAATACAGATTTCCACACCTGGCTATTTAGTATCCCATCTTTGATTTTTGATATCAACTTATTCACATCTCCTCCCTAAATTAAAAGTGAACTAAAGTGTAAAATGACTAAAGTCAAGTAACTATTCAGCTATTACAGGGTAAGGGGTGGAAAAGAGTTTATAGCGTCACCTTAGTCTTTAGCTCTCCCTACTCATAGAAACCTGATCCAAAATGATGCTCTTCTCTTTGAATAAACTCATTATAATCATACGCATTATAAAGCCTTTGTAACCCCTTACCCTGTAATAGCTGAATAGTTACAAAGTTAAAAGAATTATACACTTTATTTCACTCTACACTTTTATGAAATATGGTTCCATCTCTCTTGAGGACTCATCCACCATTAGACCATCAGGAGTAGATTCCGGATCAGGATCCTGTCTTACTGTTGTCTCCACTACAATCTGACCATCTACAGGATCTAAAGCTACCTGTGCCCTCCAGAGTGTCCTTGGCGCAGGTCCACCTCTTACATTGCCATAGATATCATATATACTTCCATGACAGGGACATCTAAATCTCTGCTGAGCCTCAAACCAATTTGGTGTACAACCCAGATGCCTGCATATAGAGATCAGCACATATAGACCTCGCTCATTTTTAACCACCCAGAACTGTCCTGTCTTCTTCCACTTCTTTGTAACTCCCATTCCATAATCCTTGACATACCCTATCTTAAAGCGTGTTGGAGGCTCATACAAGACATTAGGTATCATATAATTAGCCATACCATACGTAGACCCACCTATAGAGGCAAGAAAACCTCCCCATCCTACCAAGGTAAAAAATTTTCTCCTTGATATCTCTCTCTCCTTATTATCCTTATTAAGAAGCTCCTTATCCTTCTTCATAGGATATCACCTCCTCATATTCAAGCCGTTCCATATTAATTGCATTTGTTGGACATCTCCTTGCACAGAGCCCGCATCGTATACATCTATCCTCATCTTTTATCATTGCTGTGCCCTGATTAAGCAATTCAATCCGTTTTTTCTCATCTATTCCGTCTTTTAGAACATCACATCCTTTATTTAACAGTTTTAATATATTATCATCGGTTTCAATCTCATCCAATGAAACCATTTTCAAACAATACTCAGGACATATATCAACACATCCACCGCAAAGGATACATTTATCTGCATCAAATATAGTATTTATATGACATTTAAGACATCGCATAGCCTGTTCTTTTGCCTGTTCTTCTGGATAAGTCTGTTCAACCTCCTCATCACGATTATTCATTCTCTTCTCAGTTTCTATCACAGGCGGATCAACTCTATCTCTATCCATATCTATAAAACCATTATTAAAGGTGTGCGATCTTATATCCTGAGGAATTATCCTTGTAACCTTTTTTATAATGCTCTTTCTTCCCGACAGATACATATCTACTGATCTGGCTGCCTTCTGGGCAGATGCCACTGCACTGATTACCACAGACGGACCCGTTGCTACATCACCTGCTGCAAAAACACCCTCACCCCGCGTGCTCATAGTCTCAGAATCTACTGAAATAGTACCCCATCTGGTAATCTCTATCCCCTTTAATTCCTCTACCCAGCTAGAATCAGAATACTGCCCTATGGCTATAACCACCTGATCAACAGGTATCACAAACTCTGAATCCGGAATAGGAACAGGAGAACGCCTTCCACTGCGATCCCGCTCTCCCATTTTCATACGAATACACTCTATCCCTTTTACCCTGCCGTTTTCACCGATAATCCTCTTTGGAGCAACAAGAAAATTTAAATCTACCCCCTCCTCTTCTGCCTCTAATACCTCTTCTCTTGCAGCAGGGATCTCCTCAATTGTTCGGCGATAGATAATCTTAACATCCTTTGACCCGGCACGAAGCAGAGAACGGGCTGAATCAAAGGCTGTAAAACCACCGCCAATTACTGCTGCCCTTTCACCAATCCATATATCTTCGCCTAAGTTAAGCGCCTTTAATAGTGAAACAGCAGACACTACTCCCTCTAAATCCTCTCCCTCTATCTTTAAGGAGATATTCTGCTGAGCACCAATAGCAATTACAATAGCCTGATATCCCGCTCTTTTCAGATCCCTAATAGAGATATCTTTTCCTATTGTTATATTGGTCTTCACCTCTATCCCAAGACTCAGGATTGCATTTATCTCTGCATCTACAAGGTCCCTTGGAAGACGATAGGGCGGAATCCCTATATAAAACATTCCCCCAACAATCGGAAGAGACTCAAATACTGTAACCTTATATCCCAGACGGGCAAGGTCATGGGCAGCAGTCAATCCACCCGGTCCACTCCCTATTACAGCCACCTTTTCACCTGTATTATAACCAGAATCGTATCCAGGTGCACCCGAATATCTCAAGGTGGTCCAAACATCTTTTACTCCCTCAACACCATACTTCTCTGTAATAAATCTCTTTAATGCCCTTATAGCAACGGCATCATCTATTGAAGCCCTGTTACAGCCTATCTCACATGGATGCTGACAAATTCTTCCGCATATTGATGCAAAAGGATTAGTCCTTCTTATAATTAAATAGGCATCCTCATATCTCCCTTCTGCAATTGCCTGAACATAGCTGCCTGCATCCGTGCCTACCGGACATGCAAGCCTGCATCTTACTAATTTTGCATAATATTCTGTATCAGGAATCATCACTTTATATTTCTTATCTGACTCCTTCATAATCTTTCCCTCCTTAATTAGACATTATCAGGCACTTATATTATTCGTAACTATTCAGTCTCTCAAAAACTCATTAATAGATAGCGCCGCTGTCCTTCCCTGTCCCATAGCAGATATAACAGTAGAACCACCTGTTATTATATCACCACCTGCAAATATCCTCTCCTTATTTGTCTCACCTGATTCATTTACCTTTACCACACCACCCTTTTCTATTTCCAAACCAGTTATTGAACTAATAACAATAGGATTTATTCCAAAACCTGTAGCAATAATGGCTGTCTCTGTTTCAAAGATAAACTCTGTGCCCTTTATAGGAATGGGTCTCCTCCTCCCTGATTGATCCGGTTCCCCTAACTCCATCTTAACACATTCAACTGCCTTAAGCCATCCATTTTCATCACCTATAAATCTTACAGGATTAGTTAAAAAATGAAACTCAACTCCTTCCTCTTCTGCATGTAATACTTCCTCTTCACGGGCTGGTGATTCTGTCTTAGTCCTTCTATAAATGATATTCACATTCTCTGCGCCAATCCTGAGGGCTGTGCGCGCAGCATCTATTGCAGTGTTACCACACCCGATCACAGAGACATTTTTTCCCATCTTTACCGGAGTAGAATAGTTTGGGAAATCCCTTGCCTTCATCAGGATTATCCTTGTAAGAAACTCATTGGCAGAATATATCCCATTAAGATTCTCTCCTTCTATATTCAAAAAATATGGAAGTCCTGCCCCTGTCCCTAAAAACACAACATCAAACCTTTCCAAAAGTTCTTCTACTGTCTCCACCTTCCCTATAATATGATTAGTTACAATCTCTACACCCAGGTATTTAAGCAGGTTTATCTCATATTCAACTATCTCTTTCGGCAAACGAAAATCAGGGATACCATATACTAATACACCCCCTGGTTTATGTAATGCCTCAAAGATAACTACATCATGTCCCGTCATAGCAAGATCACCTGCTGCTGTCAAACCAGCGGGACCCGACCCAATTACGGCTACTCTTTTACCCGAAGATTTAACCTGAGGTCTCATGTCTTCTTTACCATTATCTCTTAAGCAGTCTGCTGCAAATCTCTCAAGATACCCAATAGCCACAGGCTGCCCCTTTTTACCAAGTACACATAACTTTTCACACTGCTTTTCCTGAGGACATACCCTTCCACATATAGCAGGGAGTTTATTGTTTTCTTTTATCTTTATGGCAGCATCTAAAAAATTTCCCTCTTCTACCAACTTTAAAAAGGCAGGTATATTCACTCTGACAGGACAACCATTTATGCAAAAAGGCTTCTTACAGGAAAGACACCTCTTTGCCTCCTCCATAGCCATATCTTTATCAAATCCTATATTAACCTCTTCCCAATTCTTTGCCCGTACATTGGGAACCTGCATAGGCATTATATGCCTCGGAATCTTTATCTTCTCTCCTTGTGCCATTTTAATCTCCTATTCCTTCCAACATACATCTCTCTTCTTTTATATATATCTTATTTCTCCTGTTTAATTCATCAAAGTCTACTATATGACCATCAAATTCCGGACCATCCACACAGGCAAATTTTACCTTTCCGCCAACAGTTACCCTACATCCGCCACACATCCCTGTGCCATCTAACATAATAGGGTTAAGACTTGCATAAGTCTTAATCTCTCTTTCTTTTGTAAGATTGCAGACAGCCTTCATCATCGGAATTGGTCCTACTGTAATAACCAATCCTATATTTTCATCTGCATCAATCAATCTCTTCAATTCATCGGTTACTAATCCCTTTTTCCCATACGATCCATCATCAGTAGTTATATAGACAGCATCAGCAACCTTTCTCATCTGCTCTTCCCATATAAGGAGTTCTCTGGTTCTTGCCCCCATTATAATGATTATCCTATTTCCATTTTCCTTAAGACCCTTTGCTATAGGGTTAATGGTCGCTACACCAAATCCTCCTGCTATACAGACAACACTGCCAAAACGCCCTATATGAGTAGGTTTTCCCAATGGTCCAACCAGATCTAAAAATTCATCCCCCTTTTCCATAGAGGTAATATCTCTTGTTGATTTACCTATCTCCTGACAGATTATTGTTATAGTACCCCTCTCCCTATCTGAATCTGCAATAGTAATGGGAATACGTTCTGCTCTATCATCCCTTCTTAATATTACAAATTGCCCGGGTCTATGTTTTTTTGCTATATCAGGTGCTTCAATTACAAAGAGTATTGTCTTTTGTGATAGGATTTTTTTCTCTATTATCTTTGCCATAATATCTCAAACCTCTCTATCCTTTTTTTCTTTTCTTCAGATTCTTACCATTCTTTTTACCTGCCTTCTTTTTATTATGAAAACCTATATATAATATAATCCCTCCTGCTATCACTGCTCCAACTCCATATATCCAGAAATTCCCTCCTTTTTTATCGCTTCTTCCTGCTGCTCCACCACCAAAATTGACCTCTTTTCCCCTTTCATCAGTCTTATTATTAGGATCAAATTCTGCTGCAATCTTTTTGCGCTCACCCTGTGCAGTAACAATTATCTCTTCACCTAAACCTGTATCATGAATATGTAATGTAACCTCATAATATCCATTTTTATCAGAAAAGGTAGTTGTCCCTTCATCAAGCCTGCTAACTACCACCATTACCCTTGCATCTTTCACAGGAGATCCATTTTCATCCCTAACATATCCATGTACCTTAAACCTGTGATTGACTTCATGTGTGGCTAAAACTAAAGGAGTGAAAAGTGAAAAGTGAAAAGTGAAAAGCAATAATATACCGATAAAAATATTTCTTCCTCGAAACCCAAAACTCGAAACTCGAAACTCTTTCATCACCAACCCTCATCTTCTTTAAAATATAGTGGATGGAGAATATCTCGCACAGACAGTATTCCAACTATATCTTCACCATCTGTCACACCAAGATGTCTGACATGCCTTTGATCCATCATATCGTTGGCATCTATTATGGTCTTGTTTACATCAATACACAAAAGCGGAGCGCTCATAATAGATTCAGCCTTTGTAACATAAGGATTTAAATCATCTGCAACAACTTTTTGAATAATATCTGTCTCTGTAATAATACCTACTACCTTTTCATCTTTAGCCACAAGGAGACTCCCAACCTTTTCATCTTTCATAACAACAGCAACATCTTTAATAATAGCATCATTATTTACCTTAAGAACATTTTTTGTCATTAACCTGCTTACAGGAATCATTACTACCCTCCTTAAATACACAGATTTTACAGATTCTCAATTACTCCCTCTCCACCTCAAGAAAGGGGAGAAGAGTAAAGAAAAAAATGCCGAAGATTCCTCTCCGGCTATTTATGACTATTTTAATATCATTCCATGAAATTAAATATATAGCTTTCTTTTTTATAAGGAGAAGACATATTTCTTTTTAGTACTACCTTAGCATTATATGACTTGTTTTGTCAACAAAAAATATCTCTATCAGAGATTTTTAAAAGATTAGAGATTAGATAATCTGTATAATCAGAGGTCTCTGTTTTTTTAGAGACCTCATTTATCACTTATTTTACTGACAAAGATTGCCTCTGCAGCAGCAGTCACCAATACCCCAAGAAGCGCATATATATAGACTGAGCCGCCTATTGTAGACTCAAGTACCATCCAGCGCCACGCTGTAAATGAATGTTGTGATCCCTTCTCCCTGTTTGAGGCGTCCCATGTCGCAAAGGCTATACTCCTGAACTCTGCCGGCTTAAACACAACATCTTTCTCATCTCCTGTCTCAAAAGGCCTTGAAAAGACTACATGCCATTTATTATCCTTCCATACCCCGGCTCCAGTTACATTCTGCTTCGCATGAGGCTCAGGGGCATTTATATAACCACGGGCATATAAATCCTTTACTTTATTATCGCCAGCCTTCCACTGCCATATATTCACAAATCCACCCTCCACCTGTACCATCGGCAGGGCATGCGCAAAATGAGACTTCTTGTCGCCTACCATAAACTCTAATGCCGCAGCATCTCCATCCTCTTTCTTGGGATCATCAAACTCCATTAAAAAGGCTATCTCTTTCCCATTATGCAATGATCGAATCTTTACTTTCTTTGCTGTTACATTAAATATCCTCGGCTCTGTCATCACCTGCGGAGAGGTGGGAAACTCAACTGCCGCCACCTCATCCCATAACGGCGACATAGGATCTTTAGCAGGTATACTCCCTTCTATCTGTTTCGAAAATACTACATCACCACCAGACCCCTTCTCTCCACCATCCTCTGACGGCGAAGACGCTAATACTATCGTGGAAAAGACAAACAACAATAAAATGGATACCTGACATGCAACAGCGATCTTCTTTAATTTTATATATCTATCCATAATTCTTATATCACTCCCTTCAATTACCCATTTTCAAGTTAAAAGTGCCTAAAGTGAACTAAAAGTTTAAAGTTATAATTCTTTTAACTTCAGGCACTTCACACTTTAGGCATTTTAGACCATTTGCCTGTGTTGTTATTCCCATGTACGCGGTTTGTAACCGGTACCTGTGTAAAGCCACATTACCAGTTTCCATATCACTTCATCCGGAAGTCTTACCTCACCTTTTCTGCCAACACCTTCCCATCTTGGCATAGGTGTATTCCATGGTGTACCCTCAACAGGCAAGCCTATTCCACCCTTCTTTATCCTCCAGTAAACGTATGACTCCTGAAGCTGTGCAATTGTACCAACATCCGTAAAATTCGCTGGCTTTACCACTAACCCTGCTGCCGCAACACCACCTCCATCCATTTTTTGCCCATGACACGGAGAACAGAGGGCAGTAAATATACCCTTTCCTGTTGCAATATTCTTTTTTGTCCATGGATATGGATTTGCCATTCCTGCAAACTCTATCGGAGGCGCAGGGTGTACTGTACGCGATGTTATTGGGGCAACATAACTAGGGATGTAACCTGAATAGACTCTAAAACCCACAAGTATAGGAACTGCTATCAGCACACCCCACCTCACATAATTCAATGCACCCTCTCCTCCCCTGAAAAAGTCAAGGATAGGATCAAAGAAACCACTGCAATCATCCTGAAATATAGATACATATAGCAATATCGCTATTGTTACCAGAGTCATATACATACTCATCACACTGAATGGAATAGGAGGACTTACTAGTAACTTTAAAAGTGCATATATTACCACCCAGAGTATAATGGATATTACCAGAATCTTTTTATTTTTCTCCTTACCCTTTTTTTCATCTCCTGCCATAATTTTACTCCTTTCTTGAAAAATTATATCTCACTCATCAACCCCCCAACATTAAGCCTGATGGAAAATATAAACCCAACACCCTAACCCAGACAATCTGGAATAAAAATGAATATCAAATGATAAACCTACTTATACTTTCTATTCAACATTTATCATTTCTTACTTTGATAAACTCAGCAACCTTGTTCAATTCAACACTCATTATTCACTTTTTCTGCCACAAAAAACACTAATTCTATCATTGATCGCCTAAATATTTGTTCCATTTCCTTTAACACTCAATAGATAGGAGATCAGGTCTTCCATCTCTCTTATCGTTAATTGTGTATCAAATCCCTCATGCCCTTCTTTTGCCTTCTGTGTAGGTTCCATGATAGCCATTTTAATACTATTCATATCTCCCTTTATACCCGCCTTATGACATTTACTGCACTCCATTTTGGCAAAAACCTTACTCCCTGCATCTGCGTCACCTCTTGCTGTCTCAGTAGATGCATTTCCTGCATCAGGTGCAGCAGCAAAAAACTCTTCTACAGTCACAGTAACCTTTCCGCCAAGTGTCTGTACAAACGAGATAACTGCCAATAATTCCTGCTCATTAAGGTCTATCGGCGGTTTATTTATCTGAGGCATTACAGCACCAAACCTCTTTGCGGGTTCAACGCCCACATGGGGATAATCCATATAGTAATAGTTTCCCGGCTTGGTTATGCTTTCATATAACCATTCCTTTGTGTATTTTGCACCAAATATCTTCTGTATTGGACACCTTGAGAGTTCAGCATTGGATATCTGATGACATAATGAACACTTCCCTTTTCCAAAGAATATCTTCTGGCCTATCCGTGCTATATCTTTTGGTTTCTTGATCTGAGTAAGATCAAACTTCTCCACCTTTGGAGGCAGTGATTGTACCTGTGGTATATAGTTCGCATACCAGACAAGGGACCCCACTACAACTATCATAAATATTACCGCCTTAATAAAATACATTTGGCATCACTCCTTTTTCTAATAAGGGTTAAAGTTGAAATTTAATAATATCAATGCCTCTCGCATTAATTAATGTTTTGAAACATTTGCTATCCAGAATACAAAGGTCAGCAATGCACCAAATATAAAAATTATGAGAAACCACATCATAGATGCAAATCCTAATGCAGGACTAAAGGCATGTCTCGATGTATCTCTCATAACCCCGAATATATGCCAGTGCACTCTTGATGCAGACCTTGCATATCCCATCAATGTCATTAACATCACCACTAAGAGTGCGTTTCCTATCAGCGCATATTGCGATCTTACTGACATCCTCCCCCAGTGCATCTCGCCAGTTGACTTGGCATTCTTGAGCATCATCCCGGTCATTGGGACACAGATCGCCATAACCGTCAGCACTGATAATACCTGCCATACAGAAAATTTATTTATTCTCACAATGGCAGGGACAAAATACCCCCATATACCAAGCACAATTACCCATACAATAGCAACAGTAAAGAGTATGACCTGAAATATCTTCCCTGCTGTAGCCCACCTTACTGTCTCTTTCTGATTTGCCCTCCAGTACAACAGAAAACTTATAAATGTTACCAATATCATAATATTTACCACTGTTACCTTTGCAGACATCACACCGAATGAACCTAATTTAGGGTGATGCGCTCCTCCCATTGCTGTTACCTCTTCTGCGGTCGCCACAATAGAGTGGGGAGTCATCCATATACCCACACAAGCAACCAATGAGACAAGCATTGGTATTATAAATTTTTTGTAAGTCTCACCTCCATCTATCCTGTTTGAGAGTCCCTGCCAGAAATAATAGTTTACACAAAGGAATAATGCCCCTATCAGAGCAGCCTGAATAATAAATAACCACGCAAGGAATCCACCCATGAGCGTGATACCCATCTGCTGGCTGAACATATATATCTCTCTCATTAACCAATAACCTGCAAATGGCAGAGGGAGCAGTCCAAATGTGCCGATAAAGTTACCTATATAACCCATCCAGTCATAGTGTGCCCTCTCCTCATCTGTCTTGGCACCCAAAAATTTTATACCTGCATACGCACCGCAGACAAATCCTCCAAATGCAACATTTCCAATAATCCTGTGAATATTAATAGGCCACCAGGTAAAGTTATTTACTGCCATCCATGCCCTCTCCCATGCTCCTATATCTGCCGGAAGTACCACTGGACTATTCTGATATGTCATCCATGAATCAGAGACACACATTATAAGAAACCCTGAGAGATTAAGCAGACAACCTATAAACATATGCAAGACTTTTTTATCCTCCATCAAATCCCAGCAATATGAATATAGATAAACACTAAACGCTGTCAACAAAAACA
Source organism: Nitrospirota bacterium (assembly GCA_046753905.1). Taxonomy (GTDB): domain Bacteria; phylum Nitrospirota; class Nitrospiria; order JBHHUU01; family JBHHUU01; genus JBHHUU01. The sequence continues at coordinate 15,806 of JBHHUU010000009.1, forward strand.
GACCTATATAAACAAGATAGGTGGGCCAGAATATCCCTGTCAAATAGTTCCAGAATTTGGGGTAAAGAGAAACAAAGAGGAATAGAAGCATCCCCCCCAGCATCAGGGTCATTGAATATGCCGCTGAGAGGAGATTGGCAAATTCATGTGCCAGCCCATCAAATTTCTTATCTCCTGATTTCCACCCTATAAATTCTGCAATCAGAGCAAATATAGGCACAGCCAATATAAAGCTCCCAAATAGGAGATGTAGCTGCGCAACTATCCATATAGCATTTCTACTGCCAATTATGGGAAAATCCCTATAATCCACCGAGACTTTTTTTGCCTCTTCAGCAAAAAGGGATACTGATGGAGACAACACAAAAAACATGGCAAGCACTGCCATAAATATCATAACACCCCTTTTTCTTTTATTAAGGTATTCAATTAAATACATTGTTCTCACTCCTTCCTGTAAACTACAGAATCACTTACCGTAGCGACTTATCCTAATCATAGACCGGTTGATCCGGCACATCTGTCATATAAAAGGGATCACCCCTTGAACCTGCGGTTGCTGGTGCATTTTGTGATTTTAAAAAATAGACAATAGCCTTTACATCATTGTCTTTCAGATGCCAGAAGCTTGGCATTATTGTCTCCTTTTTATAGTATTGAGGATTTTTCACCCATTTATAGATAAAATCTGCATTCAACCTTTTTCCTATCCTGCTGAGCTCCGGACCTATCCTCCCACCTTTTTCACCAATTCTGTGGCATCCCTTACAACCATTTCTCCTAAAAAGCTTCTTCCCCTTTTTTATCATGGCTGCCTCTGTCTTTCCCTCAGGAAGGCTTAGATTTACTCTTGTTATTACAGGATGCTTGGGTCTTTTATCATCCATATCCTCTTTTATCTCTATCTTTGGCTGGCTGCTTGAATGAAGCGTCCTTATATATGCCAGTATCTCCCATATCTCTTTTTCTGAAAGGACATTTCCATAAGCAGGCATAGTAGCCGCCCTTGCTGCACCCCTTCCTCCTTTGCTTATTACTTTAAACAACTTCTTATTTGACCTCTTCCCCATATATTCACTGTCAGTATGGTCAGTCGGAGCTGGTTTTACAAACTCAGCATTAAACCCATCACCTCTTCCCTTGGAACCATGACAGGGAGTGCAATAATGGTGATACAACTCCTTTCCCTCCTTTATCTCTGGACTTGCGCATCCAGACATCAATAAGGCAACTAACGGGACTATGCCCAATAATATAAATACAATCAATTTTCCACTCCTTTTCTCCATAACTTCACCTCCTTAAATTGTTAAAGTTGCCTGAAACCATAAATTACCAAACCTCATTTATCACTTATTTTACTGACAAAGATTGCCTCTGCAGCAGCAGTCACCAATACCCCAAGAAGCGCATATATATAGACTGAGCCGCCTATTGTAGACTCAAGTACCATCCAGCGCCACGCTGTAAATGAATGTTGTGATCCCTTCTCCCTGTTTGAGGCGTCCCATGTCGCAAAGGCTATACTCCTGAACTCTGCCGGCTTAAACACAACATCTTTCTCATCTCCTGTCTCAAAAGGCCTTGAAAAGACTACATGCCATTTATTATCCTTCCATACCCCGGCTCCAGTTACATTCTGCTTCGCATGAGGCTCAGGGGCATTTATATAACCACGGGCATATAAATCCTTTACTTTATTATCGCCAGCCTTCCACTGCCATATATTCACAAATCCACCCTCCACCTGTACCATCGGCAGGGCATGCGCAAAATGAGACTTCTTGTCGCCTACCATAAACTCTAATGCCGCAGCATCTCCATCCTCTTTCTTGGGATCATCAAACTCCATTAAAAAGGCTATCTCTTTCCCATTATGCAATGATCGAATCTTTACTTTCTTTGCTGTTACATTAAATATCCTCGGCTCTGTCATCACCTGCGGAGAGGTGGGAAACTCAACTGCCGCCACCTCATCCCATAACGGCGACATAGGATCTTTAGCAGGTATACTCCCTTCTATCTGTTTCGAAAATACTACATCACCACCAGACCCCTTCTCTCCACCATCCTCTGACGGCGAAGACGCTAATACTATCGTGGAGCTTCCTAAAAAGATTATCATTATTAGGTTTATTAGTATCTTCCGCTTCAATATAATAGCTTTCATTCTCTCCCCCCCTTCTATTATCAATTAAAGTTAAAAGTGCCTAAAGTGAACTAAAGTTTAAAGTTATAATTCTTTTAACTTCAGGCACTTCTAACTTTAGACACCTTGACTGAACTTTCAATTTCCTGAGCATTTAATCAAATATCATCTGATATTTCTTCTTTTTTAGTGGAATGTATATAATGGCACCCAAGACAGTTCTTTTCTTTTATAAGTTCTTTACCTCTCTTTCTTAATTTATCTATATCTTTTCTTCTTGTTTTTGTTTTAGGAGATATCATGGGAAAAGTAGTCTTTTCTCTCAGGTTCATAATATATGCAACCAATGCCCGAATTTCTTCGTCAGAAAAACCAAACTTAGGCATTGGAGAATCAGGTCTGATTGACGGAGGGTCCTGCAGCCATTTAAAAATCCATAATGGTCTGAGTCTATGGGCAGAATTAGACAGGTTAGGTCCAACAATTCCCCCTTTATCATTAATCCTATGGCAACCTTTGCACCCATTTCTTTTGAATAGTTTTTTGCCTTTTTTTACATCTGCCTGATTAATCACTAACGCACCGCCTATCTCTTTTATCATCATCTCTTCACTTATACTCTCTTCTCTGCTTGTCAGGTATTCTGCGATTGCCTCTGCATCTTCATCAGAAAAATTAAAATTCGGCATCCTTGATTTGGTGAGAGGCATGTACCCTACTGGTCTGATCTTCATAGGTCCCTTAAGAAATGTAAATAGCCAGTTTTTATTTAACTTAACCCTTTCATAACCAAGGTCAGGGGCGATTACCCTCCTCTTCTTTTCTCCAACATGGCATAGTTTACAATTTGAATCCTTTATCTTCCTGATATAATCTCTTGTATATGCTATATATGAGGCTAAGGTTGGTTTAGAAAATGACCTTACATAAACGAGAAGAGACAATATCTCTTCCTTTGTCAATGTCTTTCCCCATGGAGGCATATACTTTGACAATGCCGCGCCTCTGCCTCCCTTGCTAATAACCTTAAAGAGTTTCTCATCTGATCTTCTATCCATATATTCCTTATCAGTAAAGTCTGCTGGCCGCGGGGTTAAATTCACAGCATTTACACCATTTCCTCCCCCTTTTTCTCCATGACAAACAGCACAATAGTGCCTAAAAAGAGACTTTCCTTTATTAAGTCTCTCCACAAGAACATCCTTATCTGAATAAATGGTACGGGGAACAGAAATAGAATCTTTCTGACCTGCAAAGATTATTGAAGCATTACTAAAAAGAAAAGTTAAAAACAAAAGAAAAAATAACAGAGATATTTTTGAAAACCACTTATAAACAATCATAACCTCTCCTGTATTACTTTCTTCATATCATCTTAATTTCTGAAATCAGAGCATGTAAGTTCATCTATATTATTTATGGTTCTTCTTAGCACAATCATAAAATCTTGTCAAGTATTTTTTGTGTCCTCAGGAAAATTTTCATGATTCATAACTTTCTTTTACCCTAACCCTAACCCTCTCCCATCAAGGGAGAGGGAAATAGCGGAGAATCCCTCTACCATCAAGGGAAAAGGGATTTTAGAATAGTCTCTATTATTCTATAATTCAGTAGTTCAATCCCAAAATATCTTATTAACTGACAAAGCCCAAATGTCAAATAAATATCAAAACTCAAACTTTTGATTTTTAATGGTATATCCATTCATCGTATATCCTAATCCATAAGTAGTTAGTGTCCAGCCATGGCTGGACACTACGGATGTTACAATCAGGATACTGGATAAACACTTACTCTTTTTTTATCTCTTCTATTATTTTCAAACCGCACTATTCCACTAATTTTTGCAAACAAGGTATCATCCTTCCCCTTTCCTACATTTAAACCCGGATGAAACCTTGTCCCTCTCTGACGAACAATGATACTTCCACCAGATACAACCTCACCTCCAAAACGTTTTACGCCTAGTCTCTGGGAATTACTGTCTCGCCCATTTCTTGAAGACCCTACTCCTTTTTTATGAGCCATAATCCTACCTCCTTACACATTTTCACGCATCCATGCTGGATGATGATATATCTATTATCTTTACCCTTGTAAAATATTGTCTGTGTCCCTGTGTTTTTTTGTAGTTCTTTCTCTTCTTCTTTTTAAAGACTATAATCTTTTTCTTTCTATCCTGACTTATTACCTCTCCAGTCACCGTTGTATCATCTAATAATGGGGTTCCAATAGTAAAATCTTCCTTTCCATGAATCATAAGGACATTATTAAACTCTACCTTCTCCCCCTTATTTTTATCAATCTTTTCTATATCCAGAATATCCCCTGGTGATACCCTGTACTGTTTTCCACCTGTCTCTATTACTGCATACATAAACCTTCCCTCCTCCAACCTAATTAAAATGATAAATCTCCTGAATTTCCTACTATATACTTTATTAAGAGATTTTTGTCAATACATCCATTTCCCCCTAACCCTAACCCTAACCCTCTCCCATCAAGGGAGAGGGAATTGTAAGAGGACTTCTATCTCTGTTTTTTATTGGGCCTTATGTGCAGATGAGCAGACCTTATTCTTCCCGCTCCTTTTGGCTTTATAGAGGGCAATATCAGCCTGTTCAATTAATTCAAACGGTGAGGATGCATTATCAGGATATGTGGCAATTCCAATGCTTACCGTTAATTTTTTCCCTGGCTGTTTTTCTCTTCCTTCAAATGGAAAGCCCTCTATTCTTTTTCTAATTCTCTCTGCTAAAAAGCTCCCTTTCTTTTTGCTTGTCTCTGTGAGTATAATGGAAAACTCCTCACCGCCATATCGGGCGACTATATCCACCTCCCTGCTGACATCTTTTAATATAGAGCCTATCCCCTCTAAAATATCATTCCCTTTTAAATGCCCATGTGTGTCATTATACTCTTTAAAGTAGTCAATATCCAACATCATCAGGGTAACATGATGTTTATATCTCACTGCCCTGCTAACCTCTACTGTCAGTTGCTCAAGGAAATGTCTATGGTTATATAGACCTGTTAACTCATCTGTGGTTGCAAGGAATCTTGTGCTCTCCAAAAGCTTCATCTTCTCTATAGTCATTGCTGCGATAGTGGAAAGGAGAGACAGCGCTGATATCTCCCGCTGCGTGTATTTCCGCACATGAAAGTCGTCTACATATAATATCCCGAGTATCTTTCCCTCTCCAATTAAAGGGGCAGCCATCAAAGACTTAATCCTTTCTCTTTTCATAACAGGATTATCAAATCCGGAATATTTTCTCACATCAGGCACTACTAATGGCTCTTTCTGGTTTAAAACATTACTCGTCAGACCTTTCATCCTGATCTTCCACCTTATCTGTTTGGTAAATTTCCTTGAAAATCCCTTTATATTAACTAAAGACATCTCTCCTTTTTTTTCATCAAAGAGACCGATACTTCCTGCAGGTGTATTTGTCAGTTCAGTAGCATAGTCTATGATTGTAGAAAATATCTTCTCAAGGTTATCGTAAGAAGCCAGCTTTACCCCTAAATCATACAGTGACTTATACTCATAAAGAAGCTGCTCTATCTCTTTCATTGCATTAATATGTGAATAGGTAATCTGCCACATAAATTTAGCAGTCTTACCTCCAATAGTCTTTCTCCATATCCTATTATCCTTTTTTAATAATTCCTCTACATTTTTATCTCCTGTTACATCTATTATAAAATCAATTTTTTTAGACTTGATAAGTCTTTTATAATCTGCTGAGGTCGGGATTTTAAGTCTTCTGGCAATCTTCATCCCCTCTGCATTTCTATTATTATCAGCAACTGCAATAATCTTTATATCCGGCTCTCTGTGAAATAACTCTATTAGATTAGCTCCTCCCTTCCCTGCTCCAATAATAGCTACTTTCACCATTTTTCTATCTCCTGTTTTCTATCCTGTTCCTTAATTCATGAAGTTTATTTAATGCCTCCATAGGAGTCATATTTACGATATCACAAGATAATATATCCTTTTCTATTTCCTCTATTATATTAGAATGAGAAGAAAAGAGGTTATATTGAATCTCTTTTCTTCCATTCTGTTTATCAGAATGGGCTAATTTAGGCTCTCCAATAGTATCAAGCTCTCCTGATTCAAGGTTTGTCAATATCTCCTTTGCCCTTTCTATTACCTCATCCGGAAGTCCTGCAAGTTTGGCAACCTGAATACCATAACTCCGATCTGTGCCTCCCTTTACTATCTTCCGTAAAAATATTATCCTGTCGCTCCACTCTTTAACAGAGATATTATAGTTTTTTACCCCCTCACATGTTAAAACCATCTCTGTAAGTTCATGATAATGTGTGGCAAAAAGTGTCCGCGCACCTATCTTTTGTTTATTATGGATATATTCTGCAACAGCCCATGCAATACTCACCCCATCAAATGTACTGGTTCCCCTTCCTATCTCGTCAAGCAGTATGAGGCTCCTTTTGGTGGAATTATTCAATATATTGGCTGTTTCATTCATCTCAACCATAAAAGTACTCTGCCCGCTCACGAGATTGTCCTGTGCCCCAACTCTTGTAAAGATACGGTCTACAATCCCTATACGGGCATCCTTAGCAGGGACAAAACTGCCCATCTGGCTCATAAGGGTAATCAGGGCTGCCTGCCTCATATATGTAGACTTCCCTGCCATATTAGGACCTGTAATAATAAGCAGCCTGTCATCTTCATCATTTAAGAATGTATCATTGGGAATAAATCTATCAGACAAAATTATCTGCTCTAAGACAGGGTGTCTCCCATCAACTATATCTATTACAGGCTCTTCTTTTATCTCTGGTTTTGTGTAATCGTATTTACCGGCTGTCTCTGCGAGTGTGGAGAGCACATCTAATAAAGATATCATTTGTGCCATTGACTGGATCCTTTTGCTCTCATTTGCTATTTTTTCTCTGATCTCTTCAAAGAGTTGGCATTCCAGTCTCTTTATCCTCTCTTCAGCAGTTAATACCTGCAATTCAACCTCTTTAAGTTCAGGTGTGATAAACCTCTCTGCATTAACCAGCGTCTGTTTTCTTATATAATCGTCAGGAACAAGAGAAAGATTTGCCTTTGTAACCTCTATATAATACCCAAAGACCTGATTATACTTTATCTTCAGGGAATCTATCTTTGTCCTTTCCTTTTCTTTTGCCTCTATTCTGGTCATCCATCCTTTTCCATCCCTGCTTATGCTCCTTACCTCATCAAGTGCATCATCATATCCATCCTTAATAATCCCGCCATCTTTTAAAGTTGGAGCAGGATCATCTTTAATGCTTATATCAATCAGCTCTGAGATATCCTTAAGCATATCCCACCTTTTCTTTATCCCATCTATGATCTCTGATGAACATGAATTTATCTCCTTTCTGATCCCCGGCAGGGCACTTAATGACTTCTTTAATGCTGCAATATCTCTGGGGCTTGCTGCACCAAGTCCTATCCTGCCAATAAGCCTCTCCATATCATAAACACCCTTTATAGATGATCTAAGCCTATAACGGAGACTGATATCTTCAAAAAACAGAGCTATCGTCTCCTGTCTTTGTCTGATCTCTTTTACATCCAACAATGGCCTTAATATCCAATCCTTCAGCATCCTGCTGCCCATTGATGTAATAGTCCTATCCAGAATATTAAAGAGGGTGCCTTCCTCCTTACTATCACCAACCCTTCTCACCAATTCAAGGTTTTTCTGGGTAATAGAATCTATTACCATATATTTCTCAAAAGAATGGAGTTTAAGAGAATTTATATTGGACAGAGAATTAAGCTGGGTTTCTTTTATATATTGCAGGAGCGCACCTGCAGCAGATACAGCAAGCTGTTTATCCTGACATCCAAATCCATCCAAAGAGATAACCCCAAAGTGTTCAATAAGTGAATTATAGGCAGTATCAAAAGAGAATGATTCATCTGAAACATGATTGATGATAGGCTTAACATCTTTCATATCTCTGATAATAATATCCTTATTATTCTGACAGTCTTCTTGAGGAAAGATTATCTCCTTAGGTTCTATTCGTGACAGTTCATTCAATAATATATCATTAAAATTATCACTCAATATCTCCATTGTCCTGAATTCACCTGTTGAGATATCTATAAATGAAAGTCCTGCCCCTTTATCAGGAAAGATAAAGACTGCTGCCATATAATTATTGCTTCTCGCATCCAATAATTCTGAGTCTACAACAGTACCAGGAGTAACTACCCTTACTACCTCTCTTCTTACTATCCCTTTGGCAGATTTAGGGTCTTCTACCTGTTCACATATTGCAACCTTTTTTCCTACCTTAATAAGTTTTGCAATATAAGAGGATGAGGCATGATATGGAATACCGCAAAGAGGTATCCTGTCTTCTTTCTGCTTATCTCTTGATGTCAGGGTTATTTCTAATATCTTTGATGCAGTTACTGCATCTTCATAAAACATCTCATAGAAATCACCTACCCTGAAAAATAAAATATAGTCGCTGTATCTTTGCTTGACTTCTTTATATTGCCTCATCAAAGGAGTCTCTTCCAGCATTATTTCTATCCTTTTCCTGGCTAACCGTTCTTCTTAGGGTGCTCAATTCCTCTTTCATCTCTTCTATAAACCTCTTCTGTCTTCTCCTGTCTATCTTTGACCTTATCCATCCTGGTGTAATCATAATTAACGATATCAATATACCTGTTAAGAAAGAGCCAACCACGAGGAGATAAAGAGGAATAGGTCTTATCTCTATCCCAAAGAAGTAATTTAATACTACCATTTCCTCTGTATTATTTATTACAAACGATGTTATAAAAATAAAAAAACACAATAAAAAGATAAATCTTATCATCTTCTATGATCCAGTCTTATAATCCAGAAGTAATTTTGTCCGAAAACAGGGTCTCAAGGGTTCAAGGATGAGTCCTTCGGATATCAGTCCAAAGGTATATTATACAGGAAAATTAAACCCTTAGTTTTTATTTTATACCACTTTAACAAATAATATTCAAGTCTTTTTTGGTATATTTCAGAAAAGTCTAATCCATTACAGAATTCATGAAGACTGAGTCATGGCAGGTGTTATAAAAGGGATAAAATTATTAATAGTTTCTCTATCTTTTTTTCCTGAACAAATCTCTCTTTCCGTCCATTAATCTCTTAATACCTTTAATCTTCTCACCTAATCCCTTAAAGTCAGGTTTTATGCCCCTTGCCTTCTTATATTCTATGAGTGCCTTTGTCAGTTCTCCCTTTTGATAATATATATTCCCCAAGTTGTAATGTGCCCCGAAAAAGTCAGGGTTGGTTTTTAAGACCTCATGATACTCTTTCTCTGCACGTTTATAAAGACCTTTCAACGCATATATATTGGCAAGGTTGTTATGGGCATCAGGAGATTGAGGATTTATCTTTATCGCCTCTTTATACTTTTTAATTGCTGCTTCAATCATCCCTTTATCCCTATATATATTTCCCAGATTGATATAAGCTGCTAATTGCATCTTATCAATACTCAGCAAATCCTCATATACCTTTATTGCATCATCTTTAATGCCATTTTGATAATAGATATCCGCCAGATGATAATAGGCGTCTTTATTATGAATATCAGCCTTTATCGCCTCCCTGTATTCATCTGCTGCTAACCCTGTCATACCCTTATTTTTATAGGCATTTGCAAGGTTATAATGTGCATCAGAATAGTGAGGAGTAACCCTTGCCGCCTCTTTAAATCTTTTTATAGCATCATCTATCATTCCGAGTTTTTGATATACTATCCCCAGATTTATATTTATCCCCGCGTGCTCCGGAAAGAGTTTCAGAGCATATTTATATTCCTCTATTGCTTTATCAAATATCCCCCTGTCATTATATATATTGCCAAGCGATATATGCGCATCATACAGATCATAGTCTATCTTTAATGCCTCTTTAAACTCATAGATTGCCTTATCATCAAGCCCCTTTTTTATATATGCATTTGCAAGATTGTAATGCATTGAGCTAGAAAGCGGAGACTGAGCTAAGGTCTTACTATATAATGTGACCTCATCTCTCCAATCTGCATTCCTTTTTATTGTCTGGAATGAATATAAAGAGAAGATAATTGCGAGAAAGATTAGAGATATCTTTGCCTCTTTTCTACTGATAGTAACCCCCCCATACCCCCCCTTTACCAAAGGGGGGCATGGGGAGTTATTACCTTTAACCCCCTCCTTCCCCTCTTTACCAAAGGGGGGAGGTGGGGGGTTACTATTATATAAGTCTGTCTGCAATAAGAGATAACCCATTAATATAATGAAACCAACTGAAGGGAGATAGAGGTACCTCTCTGCCATGAGCGCCCCGCCAAGTCCTTTTATATAAAGGGCAGGCATCAAATTAATCGGTATCCATAGAAAAAAGAATGTCCATACCCTCTTTTTTTTAAGATGATATAAGGTTATAAAAAGGATAAAAAGAGAGAAAAAAAATGACAGACACCCAATAATATCCAGAGATAAGAGAGGTTGATACATAATATACATATTCATATCTATCGGGAATAACAATTTCAGAAGATACCTTATTAACAGAGACGATGCATTCAGCAGTAACTGATAATTGTTTATATCAGCCCTTGTTGTCTGAGGGATAAATCCGCCAAGTGCATATATCCTGAGTAATATATAAATAACAACCACAGTAAGATAGGGGATATATCTCCTGACCTCTATCTTTTTAAAGATATAATCGTATAGAATCAAGACCACTGGAAGGGTAATGGCTGTCTCCTTTGATAATAATGATAGGAAAAACATAGATGCGCTGATGTTAAGTCTTAACAAAGAATGGTCTTTATTCGTATATATATAGAAGGCAATAAGGTAGAATAATGTAAATGTAACCTCTCCCATAGAACTAATCCAGTCAACTGCCTCTGTATGCACAGGGTGAATGGCAAAGAGGATGGAGCATATTAATGAATATGATATCCTCCCCATAAACCTCAGGCTGATTAAAAAGACAAGAACAGAGACCAATGCGTTAAGCACAATATTAACTAAGTGGAATCCCCATGCTTTTAGTCCGAATAGATGATAGGTGAGGGTATATAAAATACTCTTTACTGGTCTATAATAGTTTGAGCTTATCTTCTCTTTTTCAGGAATAAATCCCCATTGAGGTGATACAGTAATAAATTCCCAGAATGGTGAAACCAACATCTCTGGCAGGTATCTTATATCCCTGATATAATGATTCTCCAAAACCTCTTGCCTGTCGTCATATACAAAATCATTCTGTAGGGTATTAATATACACTATTATTGATATTGAAATTACCAATAAGCAAGATATCTTTCTGGTTAAATCAATCTTTAAAGGATTACTTATCTCTGATTCAATCATTCAAGTCAGCCTCCTTATCCTAACAGCCTGTCAAATCAAAAACACAAAATCATAACAAAAAGCAATTACCCAATATCTTGTGGAAAGGTAAATATCAATCCGAAGAACAAATCCCCTATATCCCCCTTTGCTAAAGGGGGACTTCCCTATATTCCCCCCTTTGGAAAGGGGTTAGGGAGGATTTTCCCAAACTTATTGGGTAATCATAACAAAAATAGATAACTAATTGAATTGTAAAACTATCTGTGTCGTCATAAAATAACTGTGCCCTACAAAAAACGCCAATAACCGGAACCAGGCTAACAAACGGGCATATAATACACCAATGACACTATACGGTCTTAACTGTCTGAACACAGTTAACTGTATAACATAATAGAACTTTAAAGAACAACTTGTTTATAAAAGCATGTTTAAAAGTATTCCAGTATTAGTGGGTAAAACTACCCTTATTGCCTTTTAAAGGCATAAAGATTGGTTTCACGGATATATCTTATGGCACTCCAGCTAAGAGATTTGGTTTTTGGGCATGTTTATTTGGGACAGTGTTCCCTTTCGTAGCCCCTTTTGGTTTACTCTCATTAGAATGCATAAACTATAACCTGTGATTCCAACCGTTCTTTGATAATTATACTTTAAATCGCCAAGTCAAGCCTTAGCTGACAGTTCTCCTTTCTTTCTGTCTTACGGGTACCTACTATTTCCAGCAACAAGTTTGCGATATTGGCAAATGTTGCAACTGCCATCAATCCATGTTGTGACCTCACTCTAACAGGTTCCAGTCCTTCACGGTGTTTTAGAAGGTTAAACGGTCTCTCTATGTTCTTACGGAGATTTTTCACATCTTCTATCCCTTCAACCTGATCAGGAATTTGTCCGAAAATTCCAGCATCTACTGGTATCTCACTGAATGTATACATTCTTCTGTATTGCATTTGAATTCATGGCTTCCTTTATCTGTTTTGCCAAGATAGAGCATCGGTGTCTCACACCATTTATCCATATATACCGACTGTGTCTCTCTGTCAACATACTCAGGTAATTTTCAGCAATTCTAATTATGGTCTAATCCAATCATAAAAGGAATTATATTTTGT
>JBHHUU010000010.1:0-28060 GCA_046753905.1 Nitrospirota bacterium
AGTGGGGAATAAGCCTTCTAAGTGCCGATACCCTTGATGAGGTATTTGATAGATAAGATAGGGTACAGGGTACAAGGGTGCAGAATTCTTGTGTAGGGGCGAACCTGCGTGTTCGCCCTTATTTTTTAGACCTCCTTAGTATGTGATTTTCACCGAGAATTGCTGTGGCTTGCTGAGCTTGACAATTTTTAGTTGCAAGATAATGAAATTCAGATTATAATAAGAATTCTTTGTTTTTTAAAGTTAATCGGTTTATTTATAATAAGGAGTAATTATATGTCGAGAGTTGTTAAAAAGAGGCGAAAGAAGATGAGAAAACATAAACATAAAAAACTTTTAAAAAAGACGAGACATCAAAGAAGAAAGAAGAAATAAGTATAATTGCCGAAATATGGAATATAAAGACATATATAGTATCTATGTCAACAGTTATAATAAAATTTTTAGACCCTTTTTGTATTTGAAATTTGTTTGATTTCAATGCTGTACACGTGGGGTGTTTATTTAACATGGAGGGTTAAGGATGAAAATAATCTTACAGGAAGATATATCCCGTCTTGGAAAGGCTGGAGATTTAATAGATGTTGCTTCTGGGTATGCAAGGAATTATCTTGTTCCCAAGAAGATGGCAGTTGAGGCAAACCCAAGAAATATAAAGGAGTTAGAACATGCCAAGCGGTTGATTATGGATAAACAAAAGACGGAAAAGAAAGAGGCAGAGATATTAGGGGAAAATATATCGAAGGTACAACTAACTATAGCTGTACAGGTAGGTGAAGAAGATAAGATGTTTGGTTCTGTTACAAATAAAGATATTGCTGAGGCTTTGGAAAAAGAAGAGATAATAATCGATAGAAAAAAGATAATTATGGATAAACATATTAAAGAACTCGGGATATATAATATTCCCATCAAGCTTAGCAGGGATGTTATGACAGAGGTAAAGGTATGGGTAGTTAAGGCTTGAAAAGTTTTATGTGAAGAGGTATTATAAAGACTATGAAAATAGCAATATCATCTGACCATGCGGGCGTTGATCTAAGTGAAAAAATTATAGGGTCTTTAAGGGAAAGTGGAATAGAGTTTATAGAGTTAGGAACACATAGCAGGGATTCAGTAGATTATCCTGATTATGGCATTAAGGTTGTAGATGCTATCTCTTCAGAAGAGGCAGAGAAGGGTATTCTTATCTGCGGGACAGGAATAGGCATGTCTATTGTTGCGAATAAATTTCATGGAATCAGGGCGGCTCTATGTTATGATATTCCTTCAACCGAGTTAAGCAGACGGCATAATGACGCAAATATAATGGTCATTGGCGCAAGAAGGGTGGATGAGAAACTGGCTATAGAGATGGTAAGCCTCTGGCTGAAAACAGAATTTGAGGGCGGGCGTCATAAAAGGAGGCTGGATAAGATAGAGTTTAATACTACTATGTCATGGTTAAAGAAGAGAGATATTGATATATATAATGCTATAAAGATGGAGGTAAAGAGGGAAAATGAAAAGATTATCCTTATTCCTTCTGAGAATTATGTTTCAAGGGCTATTCTCGAGGCACAGGGGTCTCTGCTTACAAACAAATATGCAGAAGGGTATATAGGAAAGAGATATTATGGAGGCTGTGAATATGCGGATGTAGTGGAATCGTTAGCGATTAACAGGGCAAAGGAGCTCTTTCGGTCTTCAGATCATGTAAATGTACAGCCTCATTCTGGTTCTCAGGCGAATATGGCGGTCTATTTTTCTGTCTTAAAGCCGGGTGATACTATTATGGGGATGGATCTATCTCAGGGGGGACATTTAACGCATGGTTCTCATGTCAGTTTTTCAGGCATTATCTACAAACCTGTTTATTATGGAGTTGATAGAGAGACAGGGGTGATAGATTATAATGAAGTGGCGAGGATAGCAGAAGACGCCAGACCAAAGATTATAGTTGCAGGAGCAAGTTCATATTCAAGGATATTAGATTTTAAGAAATTCCGTGAAATAGCGGACAGTGTTGGCGCTTATCTTATGGCAGATATAGCACATATTGCCGGAATGGTGGCTGCCTCTATACATCCGTCTCCCATATTATGGGCAGATTTTGTAACCGGTACTACTCATAAGACCCTTCGCGGTCCGAGAGGCGGTTTTATTCTGTGCAGGGAGAGATTTGCGAGGGTGGTTGATAAGAGTATATTCCCCGGAATTCAGGGTGGTCCGTTAATGCACATTATTGCTGCAAAAGCGACTGCATTTAAAGAGGCTATGACTGATGAGTTCAGAGATTACCAGAGGCAGGTTGTAACCAACGCGAAGATATTGGCATCTAAACTGATAGAATATGGATTTAAAGTAGTATCAGGCGGAACTGATACTCATCTTATGTTGATAGACCTGACTGATAATGATATTACAGGTAAGGATGCAGAGACACTGCTTGACAAGGCAGGGGTTACTGTTAATAAAAATGCTATTCCCCATGATAAGAGACCGCCTGCAGTAACAAGTGGGATAAGGATAGGGACTCCGATTGTAACAACAAGAGGCATGAAAGAGCCTGAAATGGCGGAGATAGCTGAGATTATAAAAGATGTGTTAAATAATGCAAATGATAAAAAAGTCTTAAAAAAAGTGGATGAAAGGGTTCGGGAGTTATGTGAGAGATTTCCTTTTATGATATGAAATGTATATATTGCAATTCGTTAGAAAACAAGGTGATAGATTCCCGTTTAAATAAAGAGGGTAATGCAATACGAAGAAGGAGGGAATGTCTAAAGTGCGGTCAGAGGGTTACTACGTATGAGCGGATAGAAGATAATGTCCCTGTGGTTGTAAAAAAGGATGGCAGAAGGGAACGGTTTGACAGGCAGAAGGTCTTTCAGGGGTTGAAAAAGGCATGTGAAAAGAGACCTGTAAGCATAAGAACATTAGAAGATATAGTAGATAATATAGATAGAGAGATTCAGGAGAGAGGAGAGCCGGAGTTTTCGTCAAGTATAATAGGTGAAAAGATAATGAATGCACTGCATGGCATAGATCAGGTTGCCTATGTAAGGTTTGCCTCTGTATATAGAGAGTTTAAGGATATAAATCAATTCATGAATGAATTGAAGAGCCTTTTGGCAGAGTAAAGGAAATGATATGAAAAGCATGGGATTTAGGGGTGGAATCCACCCATTGGATAAAAAGGATTTGACAAAAGACCTACCGATAGAGGATATGCCTATTCCTTCAAGGGTAGTAATACCCGTAGTACAACATATCGGAGCACCATGTAAGGCAATAGTCTCTATTGGAGAAGATGTTAAAAAGGGACAGAAGATAGGAGAGGGCACATCATTTGTGTCAGCACCTGTGTACGCATCTATCTCTGGAAAGGTTACTGCCATAGCACCATTCCCGCATCCTTCAGGGACAGATATATTATCAGTAGTAATAGAATCAGATGGGAAGGATGAATGGATAGACGGACTTGTTGAAAGGGAGAAGTATTTAGACTCAGATGCAGAAGAATTGAGGAAAATAGTATCTGAGGCTGGTATTGTAGGATTGGGAGGAGCAACATTTCCCACACATGTGAAACTCAGCCCGCCAAAGGATAAAACAATTACAGATATTATATTAAATGGTGCGGAATGTGAACCATACCTGACATCAGACTATAGGATAATGTTGGAAATGGCAGAGTATGTTGTCGGGGGACTCAAGATATTAATGAAGATATTAGGTGTGAAGAGAGGGTATATTGCGATTGAGGATAATAAGCCTGAGGCAATAGATATAATGAAGGGTGTGGTTAAAGGGATATCTGGAGAGAAGGGACTTAATATAGATGTAGTAGAATTGGCGACAAAGTATCCTCAGGGAGGCGAAAAACAATTAATTAAGTCTGTATTGGATAGAGAGGTTCCTTCAGGAAGGCTTCCTATGGATGTCGGTGTTGTTGTGCAGAATGTCGGGACTGCTGCTTCTATATATAATGCTGTCCGTTATGGCAGACCTTTAATTGACAGGGTTGTGACTGTTACGGGGCTTGGTATAAAAAGAAGGGCAAATCTCAGGGTAAGAATAGGTACAATGGCACTGGATATAATAGAGGAGTGCGGTGGATTTGATGGTGATATAGGAAAGGTGATATTTGGGGGACCAATGATGGGAAGGGCTCAATATACATTAAATACGCCTGTAGTAAAGGGGACTTCAGGGATATTGACATTGAAAAGGGAAGAGACTGTATTTAATGAGGGGAATGCATGTATTCGGTGCGGAAAGTGTGTGATGGCATGCCCGATGGGACTGATGCCAAACATGATCTCCATGTATGGAGAGTTAAACTTATTCGATGAGGCAGAGAAATATAATCCTTTTGACTGTATTGAGTGTGGTTGCTGTGAATATGAATGCCCTTCAAAAAGACCTACTGTTCATTTAATTAAATATGTAAAGAGCATGTTGTTAGCCAAAAAAAAGAGCAAAGTGGGAAAATAGATATAGATTTGTTATATGGAAGAAAAAGAACTAATAGTTTCGCCATGGCCACATATAAAGAGTGATGTAACTATCCCAAAGCTGATGTATGGGGTTATTATTGCCCTTTTACCTGCGGCTTTAGTCAGCATCTATTTTTTTGGGATTAGTGCTCTGCAGGTAATTCTGGTCTGTATAATAGTCTCTATTGTTACAGAAGGGGTGTTTCAAAAGATTATCGGTGAGGATATTACTATAAATGATGGGAGTGCAGCATTAACAGGCCTTCTGCTTGGTATGAATCTCCCTCCTGGCGCACCATGGTGGCTTTCTCTTGTCGGTTCTGTTATTGCCATAGCTATAGGGAAACATGTATATGGCGGTTTAGGGCATAATCCCTTTAATCCTGCAATAGTGGCAAGGGTCTTTCTTTTAATATCATTTCCTCTCCAGATGACTACATGGCAGAGACCCCATCCTATCCTATCAGGTGTGGATGTTACAACAGGTGCGACACCTTTAGGTGATCTCCAGACTGCAAGGATGATGAATACAGGATTAGGCGATGCTGCCAGATTTAATATTATTGATGGTCTCTGGGGAAATATGGGGGGGAGTTTAGGAGAGGTATCTGCTGCTGCACTATTGATAGGTGCCTTATATCTTCTTTACAAAAGATATATTACATGGCATATACCACTATCTATGATTGGGACTGTAGTAGTATTTAGTGGTATATTCTGGTTGATTGATCCTTCAAAATATGCGAACCCTCTCTTTCATCTCTTTACTGGAGGGTTAATGATAGGTGCATTTTATATGGCAACAGATATGGTAACATCACCTATAACTATAAAGGGGCAGTTAATATTTGGTGTTGGGTGCGGGTTGCTTACTATAATCATAAGAATGTGGGGAGGTTATCCAGAGGGTGTCTCTTTTGCTATACTGTTAATGAATGCTGTTACACCATTGATTGATAAAAATATCATATCAACCAGATATGGGGAGAAAGCGGTTGAGTAGTTATGGGCGGGCTTAAAAATGGAGGGTAAATGACAATCAGTGATTGGTTAGTTATTGCTGCTATGATTATTGCTCCGATTCTCGCTGTTCAAATTCAAATATTTATAAGATATAGCCTTATTGATTTATTTTCTGGAAAAAAGTCTATACCAATCAATATTGTTGAGAAGTCAAAGTAATAATAGAATATATGGACTGAATAAAAGGTGAAATTTTATGGAAAAAGAAATAAAAGTTTGGTACGACAAAGAAGGGGATTATCTTGAAGTATTATTTGAGATAAAGACAGGATATTTTAAGGAAACAGAAAATGATGCGGTAATGGAAAAAACAGACAATAATGGAGAAATTATCGGATTTTCAATACAAAAAGTAAGTGCTTTAAAAGCTGAAAAACCTATTTCTCTAATCCTTAAACCATGTCTCCCGCAAAAAGCCATAACAAATCGCTGAACTTGACACCGAAAAACTATGGGTATTTAATAAAAAACTATGGGTAGATTAATATTAATACTAACTGCAATATGTATAAGTGCTGCCTTTGCACTGGCTAATATATATGAGATCACAAAAGGACCTATTGCTGAACAAAAGAGGTTAAAGGTCAGGCGATCATTGGACGCAGTACTTCCAGAATATAATAATAATATTGAGGATGATATAAAAGAGGTTATAACTGGAAAAGATAAAAGAGGGAATGATGTTAAAGTCAAATTTTATATTGGGAGATCAGATGAACAGGTAGTAGGGACAGCATTTGTTGTGGTAGCCCCTGATGGTTATGGTGATAAGATTGAGATAATGATGGGTGTCAATCATAAGAGAGAGATTACTGGTATAGAGATATTGAGCCATAGAGAGACACCGGGATTGGGAGAGAGGATAACGAATAAGGAGTGGAGAGATAGCTTTAAAGGCAGGTCTGTTGCTAATACAAGGTTTTCTGTGAAAAAGGATGGAGGAGATATAGACCAATTTACAGGTGCTACTATCTCTCCGCGGGCTGTTGTAAAGGCAGTAAAGAGAGGACTTGAATTTTATCAAAAGAATGAAGGATTGTTTGATTAATGTTAAAAGATTTTATAAAGGGTCTATGGGCTGAAAATCCTATATTTCGATTATTATTAGGGATGTGCCCTACACTGGCAGTTACTACCTCTGCGATTAATGGAATTGGTATGGGGGTAGCTACTACCTTTGTTATTATATGTTCAAATGTCCTTGTATCATTACTGCGAACGATCATTCCAGGTGAGGTGAGGATACCATCTTTTATCGTTATAATTGCTTCCTTTGTTACTATTGCTGATCTTGTAATGGCTGCCTTTGTCCCGGCGCTACATGAGGCATTAGGTATATTTATACCCTTGATAGTGGTGAATTGTATAGTACTGGGAAGGGCTGAGGCATTTGCCTCAAAAAACAGTATTAGTAAGTCCTTAGCAGATGGAGTAGGCATGGGGTTAGGTTTTACTATCGGACTATTTGTACTGGGAGGGATAAGAGAGATACTTGGGAATGGCAGTATTCTGGGCTATAATATATTAGGGTCAGGGTATGTTTCGGTAATTGCTATGATATTGCCTGCAGGAGGTTTCTTTACCTTAGGCATATTACTGGCAATAATGAACAAGATAGATGAAAATAAGGAAAAGAAGAGTGCAGAGGGGCATTGTGGGCATTGTGGGTAATATTTACTATGAAAATACATTTTCATACTTGGGGGTGAGCAAGTCTGCTCATGAGCGTTTACTATGAAAATCCCCCCTGCCACCCTTTGCTAAGGGGGGGGAGTACAAGTTTTCCCCTTTGTTAGAGGGGGGTTAATTTTCATGCTCGGGGGTGAACAACTAGTTCATGAATGTTTACTTCAGGTCTTTATGAATAGTGAGAACTAAACGCTAAGGTGACGCTATAAATTCTTTTCCACCACTTGCCCTGTAATAAGCTGAATAGTACAGAGGAGTAAACAGAGGAGGTATTCTCATTATGAAAGAAATTATACTACTTGGTATAAGTACTGCATTAATAAATAATATGGTCTTCTCAAAGTCATTGGGGATATGTCCCTTATTAGGCGTATCTAAGAAATTAGATTCTTCAATAGGGATGGGAGGTGCGGTTGTCTTTGTAGTCATTCTTGCTTCTTTAACATCCTGGACAATTGACAGATTCTTTCTGTATCCCCTGAATCTGGAATATCTCAGGACAATCGTATATATCCTTGTAATAGCATCTTTAGTCCAGTTAGTAGAGATGGTAATACATAAAAATAGTCCTGGATTATATAAGGCATTAGGAATATATCTTCCACTGATTACTACAAATTGCATGGTGTTGGGAACTGTTCTCCTGATTTTTCAGAAGGATTATGCCTTTTTCGAAATGATAGCATTTTCAACAGGGGCAGGCACAGGTTTTGCTATGGCAATGGTTATTATGGCAGGGCTTAGAGAGAAATTGGTCTTCTCTAAGATACCTAAGGTGTTTCAGGGGGCATCTATTGCACTGATTACAATATCTATTTTATCTCTGGCATTTTTAGGTTTTGCTGGATTGATCAGGGGGTAACAGCTCTTATCCCTATGGCTTGTATTGGACTAAAGATATGCGTTACAGTATACTAAGTAAACAAAGGGAGAAGATAGTATAATAAGGATATCACCTTGAGTAATATAAATGGAGGCAGGATATTATGATAAGTGAGATACTGATAGTTGGAGGAGTAGGTCTGGTATCAGGGCTTGGTCTGAGTGTTGCATCAAAGAAGTTAAAGGTGGAAGTAGATCCAAGGACAACTGAGATAAATACTCTTCTTCCACAGGGGAATTGCGGGGCATGCGGATTCCCCGGTTGTATGACCTTTGCTGAGAAGGTCGTAGAGGGGGAGGCAGATTTAGGAGGATGCACTGTTGGAGGAGGAGATGTTGCAAAGCAGGTAGCAGCAATAATGGGAGTTGAGCTTGATATAGATAGTGGTGAAAAAAAGGCTGCAAAGCTAGTGTGCAGAGGTGGCAGAAATGAGGCTATTGAAAAGTTCAAATACGACGGAGTTAAAGACTGCAGGGCAGCGGTTTTGATTTCAGGCGGCTCAAAGGCATGTATATATGGATGTTTAGGACTGGGAAGCTGTGCCTCTATATGTCCATTTGATGCCATCTATATGGATGAGAATGGTCTCCCTGTAATAAGTGAGGAAAGGTGTACTGCATGTGGTCTCTGTGTAGATGTGTGTCCTAAATCTGTAATTGAGTTAATGCCTCTATCTAAGGATGTTCAGATCCGGTGTTCGTCAAAAGAAAAGGGTGCTCAGGTTAAAAAGGTCTGCACGGTTGGATGTATAGGGTGTGGAAAGTGTGTGAAAATATGCCCTTATGAGGCAATCTCAATGGGGAACAATCTGGCAAAGATAGATTATGAAAAGTGTATGAATTGTGGTCTCTGTGTAAGGGATTGTCCAACCAAAGCGATATTTGATTATACGGCGGAGAGAGAAAAGGCAGTGATCACCGATAAGTGCATAGGTTGTATGGCGTGTCAAAAGGCATGTCCTGTTAATGCAATAGCAGGAGAATTAAAGTCTATCCATAAGGTTAACCAGACAAAGTGTATCGGGTGTGAGATATGTTATAATAAATGTCCCAAAAAAGGGGCTATAAAGATGACAGAGGTGTAACTCTATTCAGCTATTACAGGGTGAGAGGTTTCCAAAGACTTTATAATGCGTATGATTATAATAGGTTTATTCTGATAGAAGAGCATCATTTCAGATCAGGTCTCTATGAGTAGTGAGACCTAATCGCTAATGTAACGCTATAAACTCTTTTCCACCCCTCACCCTGTAATAGCTGAATAGTTACACAGAGGTTTAATTAATAAACAAATGGGGAGTGTGTAAAGATGGCTGAATCTAAAAATAGCGAATATAAGATAAGAGTAAAGGATGAAGGAGGAGAAGAAAGGGTATTAGATCTGATATACGAGGCTCCGGTTGAACAGTTTATACTCTGGCTCAGACATAAAGGCAGGAGATATATCCCTTATTACCCTGGAATTGATATATCTCAGGATGAGAGAAAAAAAGAGGTAGAAATAATAGATAAGATGGGAAAGCTTACCCCTGAATTAAAAGGTGAGGGAGAGAGGGTAGATTAGCATTTCGTTGAAATTTGTAAATATAACTTAAAAAAGACCCAATCTCCTCATCTTTACATTAAGTAATATCCCAAGCCCTCCCATTATACTTACTATAGATGTCCCTCCATAACTCATTAAAGGTAAAGGGATACCCACCACAGGCATTACCCCAAGGGTCATGCCGATATTGACAAAGATATAAAATATCAGCATAGATAATACACCACAGGCAAGCAGACTCCCTAATGAATCTTTAGCTTCAAAGGCAGTGCCTATTCCCCATAATATTAACAGAAGATATAGCCCGATAAGGATAGAGACACCTATAAACCCCCATTCCTCTGCATATACAGCAAATATAAAATCTGTATGACTTTCAGGGAGAAATTTTAACTGACTCTGTGTTCCGCCAAACAGACCTTTTCCAAATAATCCTCCGGAACCTATAGCAATCTTTGATTGAAGGAGATGATATCCGCCACCTGTAGGATCAGAGGCCGGATTAATAAATGCCAGCAGCCTATCTTTCTGGTAATCCTTTAAGAACCTCCATAATAACTCGCCTGCAAATGGAGAGATCATCAATGATATAAGGACAAAAAAACCCATATATTTATATCTCAATCCTACCACAAATAATAATGAAATGAATATAAATATCATGCTCAATGCTGTGCCAAGATCAGGTTCTTTTAAGATAAGAATTATGAATAGAGAGAGGATAAAAATGGGGAGGATTAACTGGGAAAGATTAAGACCATCTCTTCTCTTGTTTTCTGAAAAATATTTTGAGAAGACAAATATCAGGACAATTTTTGCAAACTCAGATGGCTGAAAGGAGATAAAACCTAATGAAAGCCATCTCTTTGCCCCTCCACCTGTTTTACCTATAAATAAAACAAGAATAAGAAGAATAAGGAAGATTATATAATAGATATATGAATAACGGGCAAGCTCATGATAATCAATAGACATCATAAATAAAAATACCACAAATCCGATAATTATCCAGTATATCTGTTTTATGTAAATAGGTGTCTGACCTTCTCCTGTCTTATAATAGGTGACACTATATATAGTAGTGATCCCTATAATCGATATTATTACTATTAATAATAGTATCTTCCAGTCAAACTGTGTTATTATCTGACGATCTATCATACCTTTCCTTTCATATAAACCTCTATTACTCTCTTTGCGAGAGGCGCTGCCTTTGATCCACCATGTCCGCCATGTTCTACAATAGCAACCACAGCTATCTGCGGATCATTAGCTGGAGCATAAGAGACAAACCATGCATGATCCTTGAATTTGTCAGGTATTTCTTCTTTTTTCATGTCTATATTTGCCCCCACTACCTGAGCAGTCCCTGTTTTGCCTGCTATCTCTGTTATCTTTGATCTGGCTGCCCGTGCCGTTCCATGTCTATCAGAGACAACATCTCTGAGTGCATCCTGAATGATCTTAAAGGTCTCTTTACTTATATCCAGATCATTAAGTTTTATAGGAGGAAATTCAAAAACCTCTTTAGTAGGTTCCTTTATAATACCATTAAATAGCCTTGGCTGATATCTTTTGCCTCCAGTGGCTACTGTAGAGATCATAGAAAGCATCTGTATCGGTGTTACTGTAACATATCCCTGCCCGATTGCAACAGAGAGAGTCTCTCCGGGAAACCATGGTTCACCTATCGTCCTTTTTTTCCATTTTCTGGTAGGTATTATACCACTCTTTTCAGATAATATATCTATGCCTGTCTTATGACCCAATCCATACCTGAAGGCAAAATCAGCTAATTTATCTATGCCGAGCATATTTCCAGCCTTATAAAAATATACATCACATGACTCAACTATTGCCCTGTGGAGATCAATAGAACCATGACCTCCCCTCTTCCAGTCATTAAATATCCGTCTGCCAAATTTGAGATAACCTCTGCAATCTGTCATGGATGCCGGATCCATCTCTGCGCTCTCTAAAACAGCAGTAGCAACCACTATCTTAAAGATAGAACCCGGTGGATATTGTCCCTGAATAATCCTGTTTGTAAAAGGATGGGATGGGTCATTGATCATCTTCTGCCATTCAGTTTTGTTCATCCCTTTTGAGAGCAGATTAGGGTCAAAAGATGGATGACTTACAAATGCTAATATATCTCCATTATTAGGATCCATTGCAACTATTACACCTGAGTCATCTCCAAGGGCATCTTCTGCCACCTTCTGCAATTGCAAATCAATAGTCAGGTATATGTTATCCCCAGGAGTTGGTGCATCAATATCCAGTACTTTTATCTCGTGGCCTAATGCATCAACTTCTATACTCTTTTTACCGGGCATTCCTCTAAGAATGGAGTCATATTTTCTTTCTATTCCTGACTGACCAACAATTCTGCCTGCTGTCACCCCTTCAAATTCTTTCTCTTCAATTTGAGATGGTGATATCTCACCTACATATCCAAAGACATGCGCACCTAATTTGCCATATATAAAATTTCTTTGTAATTCAGCCTTGGTCAATATGCCCGGGAGGTCTATACGATGTGCCTCTATAAATGCCACCTCTTTCATTGTAAGTCCCCCCTTAATCAGTATTGGAATCAATGGTCTGTTAAGACCTGAGTTAACCTTTTCCAACACCTCTTCCTTATCTATGCCTATCATTTTGTCCAGCCTGTCAATTACTTTTGCTATGTCAGGGATATCGTTCAAGACCAGATATAGATTAAAGGACGGGAGGTTATTTATTAAGAGAGTCCCGTTACGATCATATATCAATCCTCTCGGAGGTCTTATTGTGACTATTCTTACCCTGTTATTCTTTGACAGTTCTTTATAATTGTCTCCATTAATTACCTGTAGATACCATGCCCTGAACAAGAGAAAACCAAGGAGTAAGAATATAAAGATGCCCAACCATCTGATCCTTGACTGAAGAACTTTTATCAGATCATCCTGTGGAGAATAATACGATCTATTCATAATTTACCTGTAACTATTCAGCTAATGTAAGAATTGACCAAAAATTCTTTAAGTAAGATAAAAACATAACGATTTGTCATTCTGAGTGACAAACCGAAAAGTTTCTGAAATTATGCTGAATAATTACATTTACCTGTCTACTGTTAAAAAGAATTCAGTTGTTTTTTTTTGAAAAGCATCCATGAGGCAATCCCTCCTATGACTCCATTATAGATGGATTGAGGGATTATTATTCCTTTGAGTGTCTCAAAAAAGTTTATATCTTTTTCTAACATCTCCAGCATAAGATATACCAGTACTCCTTCTATAAGTGAAAATAAAAAAATCATAGAAATATTGAAATATAGCTTAAGATTCAATATGCTCTTACCCAATAGACCTGATAAAAGCCCTATCAATGTTTTTCCCAAGAAATTATACCAGAATCCACCTGAGAATATATCAAGAATGACTCCTAAATAAAAGCCTATAACAATACCCTCTACCTCTCCATAAAACATCCCTATGCAATAGACTATAACAAGACCAATTTCAGGCGTTATTCCGTGTATACTTATGGTATCCATAAAAATAGTCTGAACAGGGATAATAAGTATAAAAATTATAATATATATAAGAAATCTCATTTTCTTCTGACTCCTGACTCCTGACTCCTAACTCCTTTTACACTCCCTACTACAACCAACACCTCTTCTAATTTAGAAAAATCAACGGTAGGGATTACTTCTACCTCTTGAAAAAGTTCAATCTCTCCCTTTTTTACGGATGATATTGTCCCTATCATTAATCCTTTTGGGAAATCATCCAATAATCCTGAGGTAACAACTACATCACCCACAATTACCTCAGATTGAAAAGGCAGATATTTCATCCGTAAATGTCCACCTTCCATTCCTTCTATAATCCCTTTATCTCTTGTCGTCTGTATAAGTCCGGCTATTGCGCTATTCCTGTCTGTCATAAGCAATACCTGTGAGTAGTCTGGAAATACCTTTATTATCTTTCCAACAACACCAAGTGCAGTTATTATACCCATATCTACTCTGATTCCATCTTTTTCTCCCTTGTTAATTAATACAGCCTTATACCAGTTTGTAGAACTTCCACCTATTACCTTTGCTGCTGATACCTGATATGTGATGCCCCTTTTAAATTCAAGGAGTTTTTCCAGTCTCTTGTTAGCCTCTGCCTCCTCTTTTAAACTATTAATCGTTGCCTGTAAACCATTAATCTCCAGATGCAGTCTCTTATTCTCTTTTTTTACATTCAGAAGATATACATAATCTGACCATGTATTTCCAAATCCTCCAACAACCTTGTTAAAAACTGCAAAGAAAGGATAAATAACTACAGATATCGGTTTTTCAATAATATATATAGGACTCTTCTGTAACTTAGGAGATACAACGAAAAGAACTATAATAAAGAGTAAAAAGAAAAAAAGAAATCCTCTATGTGTAAAAACAGAACGAAACATATAGAATCCAAAGAACAAAAGGCAAAGGGCATAGAGATTAAGATGTTAAACATTCATGACTCTAATGAGTCATCTCATGTCATGAAAATTTACCCCCTGACCCCCCTTTAACAAAGGGGGAGAAAATGTTCCCTCTCCCCTTGTGAGAGAGGGTTAGGGTGAGGGGGATTTTCATAGTAAAAGCAATGGACCTTTGCCTGTATTTATATTAATATAGATATCTTTTTTAACAGGTCTATTTCATCCAGAACCTTACCAGCACCAAGAACTACTGTGGTAAGAGGATTATCTACTGTTATTATAGGAAGATTTGTCTCTTCTCTAAGCCTTATATCTATACCTCGAAGTAGCGCGCCACCGCCTGTCAGTACAATTCCCCTGTCTATAATATCACCGGCAAGCTCAGGAGGCGTATTTTCCAGAGAATTCTTTATTGCATTAACAATGGCACTAAATGGTTGTGCCAGTGATTCCCTTATCTCAGCATCATCAATAATCAGAGTCTTTGGAATACCTGATATCAGATCACGTCCTTTAATTGTAAAGGTCTTTCTTTCTTCTAAAGGATAAACCGATCCAATATCAACCTTTACCTTCTCAGCCATGTGATCTCCAATCAGCAGGTTATATTTTTTCTTGATATAATTGACAATAGCATCATCCATCTTGTCGCCTGCCACTTTAACCGACTCGCTATACACGATCCCGGCAAGAGATATCACGGCTACATCTGTTGTACCACCGCCTATATCAACTACCATATTGCCGCATGGTTCTGCAATAGGCAGACCTGCACCTATGGCTGCCGCTTTAGTCTGTTCTATTAAATATACCTCTCTCGCACCTGCCAATTCTGCCGAGTCTCTTACCGCTCTCTGTTCTACCTGTGTTATATTAGATGGTACAGACACAATGATGCGGGGTCTGACAAATGTTTTGCGATTGTGGGCTTTAATTATAAAGTGCCTCAGCATCTTTTCGGTTATATCAAAGTCTGCTATTACACCATCTTTCATTGGCCTTATGGCTACAATATTGCCAGGTGTCCTCCCCAGCATCTTCTTGGCATCGGACCCTACTGCAAGAACCTTACCGCTATTCCTCTCTACTGCTACAACTGATGGTTCGTTTGTTACTATACCTTTTCCCTTTATAAAACCCAGGCTATTGGCTGTCCCAAGATCAATAGCCAGATCATCAGAGAACCATCCTAATATTTTATCGCTTATACCCACTTATCTCTCCTTTCTAAGAGATTAATATCTATCTTTTCTCCATCCAATACCTGTGTCTTTGCCATCTCATCACCAAACCTGATACCTCTCTCATTTCCAATAATTAATAATAACTCAAAACCAATAATTATAAAGGTAAATATCCAGCCTATATATTTTATACAAAAAAGAATATATGCTAATGCAAAAGGGGAATTTCTGATTATTGACTCCTTAAAACCACATCCCTCAATCCTTTCTGTAAGTATTGTCTGAAGACCTATAATTCTCTTACCAATACTTCTGCCGTTAAAGAGACCATCCGCGATTAAGAGATATGTCATTCCTGCATAAAAACCTATAGGAGGCAATAAGTTTGAAAAGGCTCCAATAATCAGAAAATCAATAAACCTGGCAATAGACCTCTTCAATATATCCGCTTTTGGATATAATTCCATTCTTCTCCTCATCTTTGTAGGTAAGCATAGGTTATATTCATTTATGTATTATATCATTTATTGAGGGTGATTATATAATAATTATATCTCTTTTTCCAAGAAAAATATTGCAATCAACCCTGACGCATGAATTTATGACTTTTGTAACTTTTTGATTTTGTTTGGACAAATACTATGGTTTGCCTATATTGAAAACGACTTGATATTGAGCAGTTATGTGCTTGCAAAATCACATCAGAGTGTAATTAGATGAATAGTTACACTCCTTTAAATAATCTCCAGTTTTTATGTCCCTGTCTCTTTCAAATAAAGAGTTCAGATTGAGATAAAAACTCCTGTTAGGTGGAGCGGGTGACGGGATTCGAACCCGCGACACCAAGCTTGGGAAGCTTGTACTCTACCATCTGAGCTACACCCGCATTAATCCTTTTTTACTCCAATATTTTTTTGGTTCTGTAAACGAAGAGCATTTAACTTTATAAATCCTTCTGCATCCCGTTGGTTATATACATCATCTTTTTCAAAAGTTGCAAATTCAGGACTATACTTGGAATTAGGAGAGGTTCTCCCCACCACAATAGAATTTCCTTTATGCAGTTTTATACGAACCGTCCCTGTAATATCTTTTTGTGCCTCATCCATTATCTTTTGAAGAGCCATTCTCTCATCTGAAAACCAGTAGCCATAATATACTAACTCTGAATAGCGGGGAATTAATGAATCTCTTAGATGCATCACCTCTCTATCCATTGTAATAGACTCAATAGCCTGATGCGCAATATGCAGGATAGTGCCTCCTGGTGTCTCATAGACCCCTCTTGATTTAATTCCAACATATCTGTTTTCCACCATGTCTATCCTTCCAATTCCATTTATCCCTCCAAGCTCATTCAACTCTGACAACAACTCTACAGCATCTATCTCCCTGTCGTTCAATGATATTGGATCTCCCTGTCTAAACCCTATCTCAATATATGTTGGTTTATCTGGCGACTCATCAATAGATCTGGTAAGCAGGAATATATCTTCTGGCGGTTCTATCCATGGATCTTCCAGAATACCTCCTTCATAGCTAATATGAAAGAGATTTCTGTCACTACTATACGGTTTTTCGTATGTTACAGTTATTGGAATATTGTAAGAAATAGTATATTCTATAAGTTCTTTTCTAGATTTAAATCTCCACTCCCTCCATGGGGCTATTATCTTAATCTTTGGTTCCATGAAAAGATAGGTCAATTCAAATCTTACCTGATCATTACCCTTCCCTGTTGCCCCATGGGCAACAGCATCAGCATTTTCTTTCCTCGCAATCTCTATCTGTCTTCTGGCAATAAGAGGTCTGGCTATGGATGTCCCCAGCAGATAACCACTCTCATATCTAGCATTAGCCCTCAGCATTGGGAATATATACTCTTTTACAAATTCACTCTTTAAATCATCAACATATACTTTGACTGCCCCTGTCTTTAGCGCTTTTTCTTTAATCTCATTAAAGTCATCACCCTGTCCTATATCTGCACAATAGGCTATTACCTCACAATTATATTCCTCCCTGAGCCATCTTATAGCAACAGAGGTATCCAATCCTCCTGAATAGGCAAGGACTATCTTTTTGATCTCTTTATCCATCTGATTATCCTATTTTATTGTAACTATTCAGCTAATACAGAGTAAGGGGTGGAAAAGAGTTTATAGCGTTACCTTAGTGTTTAGCTCTCACTACTCATAGAGACCTGATCTGAAATGATGCTGTTGTATCTTAATAAACTTATTATAATCATACGCATTATAAAGTCTTTGAAACCCCTTGCTCTGTATTAGCTGAATAGTTACATTTTATTTTATTACAATAACTTTATCAATACCTTTTTTAAACTAAATCCAAAATGGAAGTAAATACCTGACTTTAATATACAATAGACTCACTAATGGATTCAATAAAATTCTTATTGAGTGAAACAAATGAGACACTTTCCTTTCCGTTATTTATTACAACATCCGTAAGGTTTATAAATTTTCTTTCCTCTTCATTTAATACATCAGACAATCTATTTCTCATAGGCGGAATTAAAAAATCGCCCTCATAGATTGAACTCGTAGTTCTTATCTTTACTCTAATCTTTTTTCCTCCTCCCATTTTTCCTCCTTTTCTATTCTTTAATAAGTGTATTTAAATATCTTGCAAGCTCCCTGCCTATTATCTCTCTGGACGCATTCTCTTTATAGACTTGATAACCATTCGCTGCTATTTTTTCTCTTAAAGCCTCATCGTTTTTCAAAGTGAGGATTGCATCGGCTAATGTCTTATGGTCTGCCATCTCAGATAATAAGACACTCTCTCTATCTTTTAAGAGTTCCTGAATAGCCCTTGTTCTTCCTGTAATAACAGGTTTAGCCATTGATAAGCAATCAAACACCTTACACGGTATTACCCTGTCAGTCTTCTCACTCTTTCCAAAGATACCCAGACAGATATCAGCCTCTTCTATATATCTTGCGAGTCCTTCATATCCAATCCAATGATTAATGAATAGAATGTTTTTTGTGTCAAGGTTACTGGCTAATTCTTCAATCTCACGGTATATCTGTCCACTTCCTATCAGTATGAACTGGATATCCTCATGTTCTTCCACTGCCTTTGCTGCCTTTACAATGTATTCTATGCCATGCAGAGGTATATATGTCCCAAAAAAGATTATATTAAAGAGATCATTAGTATATGGCTTTTTTTTAATCCTGCCGTCGGGATTGGTAACAGAAAATTGTTCAGAACCTACAAGTATTTTAATGAATTTATCTCTGGCAAGTCCAAATTCTTTAATAAAATAATATATATGTTCATTCGTGTCAAGAATCACTCTATCTGCCATATAACAGGAATATTTATCAATTACCCATAGTAACCTCCCTCTTAATGAATTAGTCGGTATAAATCTTCTGTCAATAACTATTGTCTCGTAAAGAGAAAAAAGGGCATTAAATATGATAGGTCTTTTACCCTTAAACATATTTAAAAACCTTGCCAGGAATATATCAAAATGTCCGATATATCCAACGATCAATATGTCATAGCTTTCAATCTTAAAAAATTTTCTTATCAAACATACATAAGTATATAATAGCCTCAGGATAAAGACAGGTATTGAAAAGAGATTAAATTTGCCTTCTATCTTTTCTCTATCTTTCCATAGATTGGAATGACACTCTATTACCTCTACATTATTCTTCCTTAGTCCCTCAATAATCACCCTGTTCATGGGATAACCTTCCTGTCTGGAATATGTGCCGAAGTAACATACCTTCATCTGTCTTCATCCTCAGTCCTGTCTAATCTCAGTTGTGCTATCTGTTCAGAGACAAGCCCCATCAGAAAGATCAATATCCCGTTTATTATTAACATGGCAGACATATTGGTAAATCTGTGATAAACCATGAAGGTGTAAATATAATTACTTATCCCTGCAAGGAGGAATACCAGACTTATAGGCAGAAAGACCCGCAAAGGAGAAAAGAGGGTCGCTATTTTTAACATTATTAAAAAGAACCTTATCCCATCTAAAACAGGATTTATCTTACTCTTGCCCTTTCTTTTAAAGGTCTTAATAGGGGTATATCCTACACTGTAACCTGACCTTATTATAGAGAGAGTCAGGGTAGTAGGATAGGAGAAGGTATTTGGCAGGAGATATACAAACTTTTTAGCTAATGGACCTTTTACTGCTCTGAAACCTGATGTAAGATCAGATATCTTCTTTTTTGTAAGATATGCTGCAAATATATTAAATAGTCTATTTGCAAAATTTCTATGAAAACTTGCCTCAGAGTCCTTTGTCCTTGCACCTACTACCATGTCATGCCTTTCGAGGAGATTTACCATACGTGTTATATCATCGGGGTTATGCTGTCCATCTCCATCAATCAATACTATTATATCACCTTTGGCGCTTCTTATACCTGTCTTTACTGCTGCACCATTGCCTATATTATCGTGATGCGATATGACCTTTGCACCTGCTGCATCTGCTATCTCCTTTGTCTTATCTGTAGATCCGTCATTAATTACAAGGATTTCATCATCTTCACCTATAATCCTTTTTACTCCCTTTACAACAGTAGAGATATTCATCTCTTCATTGTAAACAGGGATTATAACACTAATCATGATCGCCTTTCTTTATCTCTCTTATCCGTCTCTTTGCCTCTCTCACATATTTACTATATCTCCCTGCATCTGCAATCTTGATAAACTTCTGGTAATGCTCAACCGCCTCTTTATACCTTTTTGTTTTGTCAAACTCTGATGCAAGGTTATAGTATGCATTGGCAAAGTCAGGATTTACTCTCACAGTCTCATTTAATTCCTTTATAGCCATATCTGTCTTTCCCTGTGATGAATATATATCTCCAAGGTTGTAATGGGCATAAAAATTATAAGGATCTGTTTTAATGGTCTCTTTATACTCCTTTATAGCCAGTGAAACCTCTCCCCTGTTGTGGTATGCAATGCCAAGGTTATAATGTGCGATGGAATAGTGAGAGTCAATTTTCAATGCATCCTGATAATATTTGATAGCCATATCCAGATCTCCCTGTTCATGATATATAGTTCCCACACTTATATAAGGGATAAAATATCCTGGACTTATATTTATTGCCTCTTTATATTCCCTGATAGCTGATTCGTAGTCTCCCTTCTCATGATATGCCAGACCTAAACTCGCATGTGCCTTAAAGGAATCAGATGTCTTTTTTAATACATCTTTCCATAGAGTAAATTCATCCTTCCATATTTTATTTCTTGTTATTCCACCAATAGAGAAGGACAATATTAATATAATAAATAGAAAAAATACAGCCTTTTTTGTAAAATTTTCATTACATGGGGTTGAGAGTGAAGATAGTTTTGCTATAGATATCCCTGATATCGCAGCAAAAGCCAGACATGGAAGATAGCCCCTGTTTTCAAAGAGCAGGATATTCAGCGGGATTACTGTAGTAGGCAGGAATGTTATAAAAAACCATAGTATAAAGAATGATATTGCCGGCATTTTTTTATAAGAGATAAATCCTGATAAAAATATAAGAGATAACATGATTATTGAAAAGAGAACAGGCATATCTAATATAGATGTTGGAATTCGGATATAGTGATCTATACTGAGGTTTATTGGAAATAAGAATAGCTGAATATATCTTATGAGAACCTTTGACTGTACCAACATATTAGAATAGAAGCTCCGTGCACCATGTCCTGTTAATATGTTAAACAAGAAGGTATGCACCTTAAATATAAGGATGTAGACTATCCCTCCTATGAAAAACGGCAGATGGATTATACCCATTTTTATATCTAAGCTCCCTTTCTTTCTCTGATAAAAAAAGATATCATAGATGACAAGAATTATGGGAAGAGTAATGGCAATCTCTTTACTCAGCATTGCCATGACAAAGGAGAGATAAAAAGAGAGGTATAGCGATATTTTTTTGAGTTTTGAGTTTTGAGTTTTAAGTTTTGAGTTGCGGATGAGTAAAAAAAGGAGAAATGATAGAATATAGAATAATGTTGACAGGAGACTTGAACGGGCAGAGATATAGTTGATTACCTCTGAATTAAAAGGGTTTGCAGCAAAGATTAAGCTCGCACATAAGGCAGCCATATTATTATGGAATATTATTGCAACTACAAGGTAGAGCATAAAAGATATAAGGATATGAAGAGAGATATTAACTACTCTGTATCCATAAGGGTTTAATCCCCCAAGATAATAATTTATGGTATAAGAGGAGAGGAGAACAGGTCTATAATGTCTGCCCCTGCTCTCTGCACTGCTGAAGTAATGGGTAGATATAAAGAATAGCGGAATATTTGACATATCCTTTATATATCTGTTATCTGTTATTGAATGAAAGTCATCATAGTGAAAGGTGTTATTTAGTGAATTACGATATATAATAATAGAAACTGATATTATGAGTATTGAGACTATTAAAAGATGTTTTGTAGATAGATTCGAGGTATCATTCTCTTTCATGATGTGGAGCAATTGTTAAGGATGTTATTAAGATGGATAATA
Organism: Nitrospirota bacterium; assembly: GCA_046753905.1. Lineage (GTDB taxonomy): Bacteria > Nitrospirota > Nitrospiria > JBHHUU01 > JBHHUU01 > JBHHUU01. The sequence continues at coordinate 21,829 of JBHHUU010000010.1, forward strand.
TGTGACTTCTTTAACTATCTAACTATAGCATAGGATCATTAATTAAAACAATATTCCTGAAAACAGAGATTGGAAACATGCATAACTTAACCCGGACAATCTGGAAATTACAAGTATCAAACAACAAGCAAGGTCCCCAAAGTGTCTACTTTTACTTGACCACTCATTGTATGGATGACTATAATGGAGAAGAGCATCTGATACTCTGAAAATGATTAAAAAAAAGATCCTATATATCCTGCACGAACCATATCATACAGGTGCGCCATTGGTAATATTAAACCTGTTAAAAAGAATAGACAGGAGCAAATATGAACCTGTGGTGATGTTTCCTTATTATGGACCATTGGTTGATTATTTTAAAAGGAATGATATAAAGATATCTCTGATCGCAAAGAAAAAGGGATATATATATAAGATATTATTTTTATATATATTCAAGATATTTGCTGTGATAAAAGATAGTAATGTTGATATTGTTCATATAAACTCAAGGGTGCTTTATCCCTTAGTACTTCTGTCTAAATTGATTAAAAAAAAGACCCTATTCCATATCCATGAATCTTTTGAAGACTTCGGGCTTGTATATGCTGCTCTTATCAGGCTGTGCATAATATTATCAGATATAGTTATATTTACTTCAGTCGCGTCTATGATGTCAATAATTAAGCGAAAGGATAATGAAAGATATAAGGTGATATATAATGGAGTGGATATCTCTAACTTCTATGATACAGGGAAAAGATCAGACAAAGAGATTCACATTATCATGATAGGCTATATATCTCCAATAAAGGGACAGATATATCTATTAAAAACCTTTATTGAATTGTTGAAGGAGTTTAACAATATAAAATTGGATTTTATAGGAGAGATTAAGAATAGACTCAAGTATCAATTCTATTATCAGCAATTAGAGACAATTATCAGAGAGAATGATATCTCTGGCAGGGTGAAGTTTCATGGATTTGTGTATAAAATGGATAGGATTTTAAAAGAGGCAGACATAATTGCCCATACATCTCTTATGGAATCATTTCCCCTTTCTTTATTGGAATCTATGAGTTGCGGCAGACCTGTTGTTGCATTTAATGCAGGCGGTGTTGGTGAAATAGTGGAGGATGAGAAGACAGGCTACCTTGTCGATAAGGAAGACCTTCAAACTCTAAGAGAGAGATTGTCGTTTTTAATAAGGCATGAGGATATCAGGAATAAGTTTGGGAGAGCAGGGAGAAAAAGGGCTGAGAAATATTTTTCTATTGATAAGATGGTATCAGGGATGGAAGATGTATATGATTTAATGTGACATTAATGGTATATTGGAGTCTCTTTTTAATCCTGACTTGACTACTCAGTCTACTATTATATAATTTATAATAAAGTGGGTATTTGTATAAAAGAGTAAGAAGATGAATATAGATGATAGTTATTATTGGATAGGTCTGAGATTAATTCCTGGACTGGGGGACTATTTATACAAAAAATTGTTAGCTGTCTTTGGTTCTCCTGAAAAGGTCTTTTCTGCGTCTGTTTCTCAGATAAAAGGTGTAGAAGGGATTGGAGAAAAGGCTGCAAAAGAAATAGTCTCTTTTTCGTACCATAAAAAGGTAGTTGAAGAGATAGCAAAAATTAAAGAGATGGGGATATCCCTGATTACGATGAATGATGAGGAATATCCTGATAACCTCAGGCATATATATGATCCCCCGCCTATGTTATATATGAAGGGGATGTTGAAAGATGTAGATAAGAGGTCAGTAGCTATTGTTGGATCAAGAAATGCGAGTGGTTACGGAAAATGGATTGCAGGTAAGATAAGCCGAGGGCTTGGATCAAAAGGGTTTACAGTAGTTAGTGGAATGGCAAGGGGGATAGATAGCTCTGCTCATAAGGGAGCGATTGAATCTGGAGGGAGGACAATAGCCGTAATAGGTTGTGGAATCGATACTATATATCCACCTGAAAATAAGATGTTAATGAAAGAGATTTTAAGGGCGGGTGCAGTAATAAGTGAATTTATGATAGGCACAAAACCTGCATCGTATAATTTCCCGAGGAGGAACAGGATCATCAGTGGATTTTCTCTGGGGACATTGATAGTAGAGGCATCGTCAAGGAGCGGGTCATTAATAACAGCAAAATTTGCGTTAGAACAGGGTCGGGAGCTTTTTGCTATTCCAGGAAATATTGGGGCAAAAAATAGTATGGGCACAAATAGCTTGATAAAGAACGGGGCAAAACTTGTGGATAATGAAGATGATATAATCGAGGAGCTGCTTCCCCAGTTAGAGGATAATTTAAAGTTTAAAAAAGGTGGTAATCTTAAAGAGGAGAGGAATATACCCGAACTATCTACAGACGAAGAGATTATCTATAATTTTCTTTCCTTAGAACCAACACATGTTGATGAGGTAATAATAAAGAGCATGATGTCGTCAAACAGGGTGTCAGCTCTTTTGCTTGACTTAGAATTAAAAGGTATAATAAAAAGAATATCTGGAGGCATGTTTATAAGGGAGGTATAGGCACTTTAAACTTATTAGTAACTATTCAGCTAATTACAGGGCAAGGGGTGGAAAAGAATTTATAGCATCACCTTAGCGTTTAGCTCTGACTACTCATAGAGACCTAAACTAAAATAATGCTGTTCTATTTAAATAAACCTGACTATAATCATACGCATTATAAAGTCTTTGGAATCTCTTGCCCTGTAATTAGCTGAAGTTATGCTGAATAAGTTACACTTATTATGGAGGGATAATGGAAAAATCACTTGTAATTGTAGAATCTCCTGCCAAGGCAAGGACAATAAGCAAATATCTTGGCAAGGATTATATTATTAAGGCCTCTATAGGACATGTAAAAGATCTTCCGGGGAATAGGTTGGGAGTGGATATAGACAATGGGTTTAGACCAGAATATGTGATTATAAAGGGGAAAAATAAGGTCATTTCTGAGATAAAAAAGATAGGGAAGAAGGTTGACAGAATATACCTTGCCCCTGATCCTGATAGAGAGGGTGAGGCTATTGCGTGGCATATTGCAGAAGAATTAAATGGCAATCAAAAGAATATATATCGTGTCCTGTTCAATGAGATTACAAAAAGAGGAATAAAACGGGCAATGGAGTCACCTGGCAAGATAGATGTGAAGAAGGTTGATGCCCAGCAGGCAAGGAGAATACTCGACAGGATTGTCGGTTATAAGATAAGTCCTCTACTCTGGGAAAAGGTTAGACGGGGTCTCTCTGCTGGGAGGGTTCAGTCAATTGCAGTAAGATTTATATGTGAGAGGGAAAGGGAGATAGAAAAATTTGTCTCAGAGGAATATTGGTCTATTACTGCCGATCTACAAGCAAAGAAGCCTCCCTTATTAAAGGCAAAACTTTACCGTATTGATGATAGAGAGCATAAAATTGAAAATGAGAGTCAGTCAAATCAGATTGTAGAAGAATTAAAGAATAAAGAATTTATAGTATCAAAGATAGAAAAAAAGGATAAAAAGAGATATCCTGTACCGCCATTTATCACAAGCAGGCTCCAACAGGAGGCAGCAAGAAAACTGAAGTTTACTCCAAAGAAGACAATGATGGTTGCCCAACAGCTTTATGAGGGGTTAGAGATAGGCAGGGAAGGACTGGCAGGACTGATAACATATATGAGAACAGATTCAACAAGGGTCTCTTCAGATGCTGTTAAAGAGGCTCGTGAATATATATCGTCAAATCTTGGAAAAGAGTATCTGCCGGGAAAGGCTGTTGTTTATAAAAGTAAAAAGGATGCTCAGGACGCCCATGAGGCAATAAGGCCTACATCGGTGTTTAAAACTCCTGATAGCATAAAGGAATATCTGCAAAAAGATCAATATAATCTCTATAAGCTTATATGGAATCGGTTTGTTGCCAGTCAGATTAATCCTGCCCTATTAGAATTGACCAGTATTGATATAAAGGCAGGCAGATACCTTTTCAGGGCTACAGGAACTATTGTAAAATTCCCTGGTTTTACAATATTGTATATAGAAGGGATAGATGATGAAAAAAAGGAAAGAGAGACAAAAAAGAAGAGCAGTACAGTTGGAGAAGAGGAAGATATCTTGCCGCTGCTTGAAGAGGGAGAGAGATTAAAGCTTGTCAAGCTTTCTCCGAAACAGCATTTTACTCAGCCTCCTTTCAGATATAATGAGGCATTATTAATCAGGGAACTAGAGGAAAAGGGTATTGGAAGACCATCAACTTATGCATCAATTGTATCTACTATTCAGGAGAGGAAATATGTGGAGAAAAGGGAGGCCAGATTTTATCCTACTGATCTGGGGAAGATTGTGAATGATCTTTTGGTTAAGCACTTTCCCGATCTTCTTAACGCTCAATTTACAGCTAGGATGGAGGATCAATTGGATGGAATTGAGGAGGGCAAAAAGAAGTGGGTTGAGACTGTAGGTGATTTCTATGGAAACTTTGATAAAAGACTTAAAAAGGCACATAACGAGATGAAAAATATTAAGAGAGAGGAGATTCCAACAAACCTGTCGTGTGAAAAATGTGGAAAGACAATGGTAAAAAAATGGGGAAAGAATGGAAAATTTCTTGCATGTTCAGGTTATCCAGACTGTAAAAATACAAAAGAATATATTGAAGAGCCGAATGGGGAGATAAAGATCGTTAAGAAAGAGAATACAACCAATGAGGTATGCGAAAAATGCGGCAAACTTATGGTAGTTAAGACAGGCAGATTTGGGAGGTTTCTTGCATGTTCAGGTTATCCTGGCTGCAGACATACAAAGGCAATTAATACTGGAGTCAAGTGTCCTTCAGATGGCTGTAACGGGGATATTACTGAAAAGACAACAAAACGGGGTAAGGTCTTTTATGCCTGCAGCAAATATCCTGAGTGTAATTTTGCCAGCTGGGACAAACCAGTTCCAACACCATGTCCAGACTGTTCAGCACCTTTTCTTGTGGAAAAATTTAATAGGCAGGATAGTTCTATCTTTTTACAATGCAGGGATAAGGAGTGCGGATATAAGAAGGTTTAGGAGTTGTAACTATTCAGCTATTACAGGGTGAGAGGTTCCAAAGATTTTATAATGCGTATGATTATAATAAGTTTATTCAGATAGAAGAGCATCATTTCAGATAAAGTCTCTATGAGTAGTGAGAGCTAAACACTAAGGTGACGCTATAAACTCTTTTCCACCCCTCACCCTGTAATAACTGAATAGTTACTAGGAGTTTAACTCCCAACTGATATTATGGAAAGTGAGATTCATAGATTTATAGGATATCTGAAGATAGAAAAGGGAAGCTCAAAGCATACAATAAGAAATTACCTCTCTGATCTATCCCAGTTCAAGAGGTTTTTAGGTGAGAATAATAGAGTTGAAAAGATTGATAGATTAATAGTCAGAGGCTTTCTGGCTGAATTGCATAAAAGAGGGGAAAAGAAGTCATCTATAGCAAGAAAACTGGCAAGTATCAGAAGTTTTTTGCGTTTTCTTATCAGAGAGGGTGTGATAAAATCAAATATTGGGCGGACAATTTCAACACCCAAACATAAGAAGAGACTGCCGTCTTTTCTTTCAGTAGATGCCGCATCTCTTCTTATGAATGCGCCTAAAGGTTCAGATGTCTTAACTCTAAGAGACAGGGCAATATTAGAGACCATCTATTCAACAGGTATAAGGGTTAGCGAAATAGTATCTCTGGATATAGAGGATTTAAATCTTTCTGAAGGTATAATAAAGGTAAAAGGCAAAGGGATGAAGGAGAGAATTGTTCCCATAGGTTCTAAGGCGATAACTGCAATTAGGGAGTATCTTGATATTTCTTACCAATTAAACAGTGATATAGATGAACTCAAGTCTCCTCTTTTCCTGAATAGATTTGGAAAGAGATTGAGCACACGAAGTATGGACAGAATAGTTAAAAAATATGCAGAAAAGATATCACACCCGCATATTACTCCGCATTCACTCAGACATTCATTTGCAACCCATCTGTTAGATGGGGGCGCTGACTTAAGATCAATACAGGAGTTGTTAGGACATGTAAGTCTCTCTACTACACAGAGATATACTCATGTCTCCATGGATAAATTAATGGAGATATATGATAAAAGCCATCCAAGGTCTACAAAGAAATAGAGAGGAAGTAATTTGTAATTATTCAGCTAATATAGAGCAAGGGGTTTCAAAGACTTTATAATGCGTATGATTATAATAAGTTTATTCA
>JBHHUU010000011.1:0-26888 GCA_046753905.1 Nitrospirota bacterium
AGGGGAGAGGGTTAGGGTGAGGGGTGGTTTAGGTAAGGGGGTATTTTCATAGTAACTGAATAGTTACGTTTTTAGCAAAAAAGTCAAAAAACTCTTGACTTTTTGCTAATCATTGATTTATTTTAATAGAGTTTTATTTATCTATACGATAAAATAGTAAAGCCTGCTGATATGAGACTGAAAAATATATTTCTTTTATTTTATTATGAAAATCCCATCTCCCCCCTTTGCTAAAGGGGGGAGTATAAGTTTCATGCTCGGGGGTGAACAACTCGTTCATGTATGTTTATTATTGACTGAAGGGAGGTGGGAGGAAAAAATGAAAGAAGAGAGTAAACTATTGAAAGAAAGTTATGATATAAAAAGGAGGGTAGAAATGGTAAAAATGAAGAATGGTATATTCAGAGTGTTAACATTGCTTTTGGTATTTGGTCTGTTTGTAGTATTTAGTAATTCATCATGGGCACAGCAGAAAGATGCACTTTATGGGACGAAGGGTCTCAGGTTTGGGGGACCGGAGATGTTTGCAGAGCTGCATGGGTTTGTAAATGGGGTATATAAGGACTTTGAAGGCAAACCTGACAAAGGCGGACAATCCACCTTTGATCTGAATCATCTCTGGCTGGCAGCACTTGCAAAGGTTCATCCACGGGTTACAATATTTGGTGAGGTAGAGTATGAGCATGCAGGAAAGGATACAAAAAAGTTATCAATAGTAGTAGACAGGGCTTTTATAGACTGGAGGGTGATTGATAGATATCTAACACTGAGACTGGGTACATTCAATCCGCCTATCGGGACTGAGCTGAGAGATTATGTCCCGCCAATCAGGAAGTTCTGGAGCAGGCCGTTCTATGTAGATGAAGTACTTCTCCATGAATGGGTTGATGCAGGTGTGCGTGGAATGGGGTCTGCCATGCTTGTACCCGGAATGCTGGATATAGAGTATGACATTGCAGTAATAAATGGTCCAAGGGGGTTAAGATCAGACGATCAGAATAACAATGATAATAATCAGGACAGGACATTTGTAGGGAGGATTGGTTTTCTACCACAGATTGGTGAATACTCCATGCTGGAGTTAGGCATATCATACGCCAAAGGTAACTATGACGATGCCTCACAAAGGGAGTTTAAGATAACAGTGTTAGATGCGAAATTTAACCATGGAGGATTTGAGATAAGAGGAGAGTATGCAAAGAGATCAGGTGATGATCAGACAGTAGATCCTCCTGCAACTCTTGAATCAGATGGCACTGTTAAGAATGATGCTCCATTTACCGTATTAGCCGATGTAAAGGGCTATTATCTCCAGACAGCATATAAGGTCATACAAAATCAGCCAAGCATCCATTACCTTGAACCTCTTATAAGATATGACTGGAGCGAAGGAACAAAGGATGACAGATCAGTTGCAGATGGTGACGAGTGGTCTCGTATAACCTTTGGTATCAATTACTCCCCATATCCCCATTACCTTGTCAGGGCAGAGTATCAGATAATAAATGAGGATAAGGTTGATAAGGACAATAATGGTTTTGCTTTATCAGCAGTTGTAGACTTTTAATTAAAGTACATAAAGATAGTAGGAGTCAGGAGTCAGGAGTCAGAATAAAAAATTCTGGTTTTTGACTCCTTTAGCTTTATGAATAGGTGGAAAAAACTTATAATTTTATGTCTGTTGATAAGTATATGCCTCTCCCCATCTGTGAGTAGAGGACAGCCTTACAGGGATAATCTATCCATCCCTCCTGCTGAGATATATAAAAAAATAATGGATTATATCTCAAGGAGAGATTATGTAAAGATAGAAAAATCTATAGTATTCATCTCACCGCTTATTAAGGAATTAGAGAAGCGGTATAATACAGAAATTGAGCCCAGAATTAGGGATGCTATTCAAAAAAGAGATGATAAAGCGCTCCTTAAGTCTATTCAGAGACTAATATTTTTAGATATCAGTGACCTCTTTAAACTAATCATTTCTTCTATGCAGGAGAGCCATGAAAAGGCTAAAGTAAAGCTAAAGATAGCCTACTTAGACTATATGATCCTGAGTCAAGAGATACAAATGATCGATTTTATGTCAGATAAAAAGATAAGGAATAGATTCAGAAAGATAAGTTTTATATTTGACAACCTCTCTCCATATAAGAGGGAAGATAGTATGTCATCAGAGGTGGAAAATATTAGTAAGATGACAAAGGCTATTGAAAATGAGATATTAAAGGCATTCCCTGAATTTAAAGAAGAGTGAAGTTAGAGCCTGTTCAGGTTCTTAGGCTTATCCCTGCAATATACATAATACATACCCTCTGCTTTCCATATTATAAAGACAGTTACATCAGTTACATGTAATTACCCAATATCTTGTTATTTGAGTTTCGTAGATAAATTCATTACAATAACCATAAAAGATATATCTTTATGTTTTTGCGACTGACAATTTCTTGACAAATTAACTGAAAAAGGGATAAGATTGCTAAAATTAATATATTTCATTATTACAGGATATTTATTATATTCATTAATAAATCAATTTGTTACAGGAATTACTAATAATAAAAAGACAAAAGCCAATGACTCAAATAATACAAGTTTGATAAGAGATCCCTTTTGTGATACTTTTATAATAAAAAAGGATGCGATAAAGAAAAGGATAGGTAATAAGACATTTTATTTTTGCAGTGATAAGTGTGTGGATGGATTTAAGAAGAGGCTGAAAGAGGCAAATAAAAGGAGGCAAAGATAATGAGTCACAGGTCTCATATAAGTTTTGAAAATGAGCTATTACGATTGCCAGAAGCCATTAAAGATGAAGATTATATCTTTGCCACTTATTATATAGAGACTCATATTGATCTATATAAGGCTGTAAATGCGCTTGCAGAAGAACAATCCATTGGTCCGTCTCAAAGAGAAAGAGAGAGACACGGAACAAAGGTAGTAGGCATATATCCTGTTCCATTAGAGATTACAACTGCGCACCTTCCAACATCTTTTACCAATAAGACACCTGATGCACGGTATAATGCTGCTGTAATACGTCTTGCCTTCCCTCATATTAATTTCGGACCAAGGCTGCCAAATTTACTTACAGCAGTAGCTGGCAACCTTTATGAGATGGGATCATTTACAGCCCTGAAACTTTTAGACCTCCAATTTCCGTCATCATTTTTAAGAGGGTTTCATGGTCCAAGGTTTGGGATTGAAGGAACACGAAAGATATTAAATCTGTATGAGAGACCTGTTATAGGGGCAGTTATTAAACCCTGTGTGGGAATTTCAGCAGAGGAAACAGCATATCTGGCATATCAGGGCTTTAAGGGTGGGTTAGATTTTATAAAGGATGACGAACTATTGGCAGATACCTCTTATAATAGTATTAAAGAAAGAGTAGACAAGGTGATGACATCAACAAAAAGGGCTGAAGAAGAGACAGGTGAAAATAAGATGTATGCCTTTAATATCACTGACAGATTGGACAAGATAAGGGAGCTGCATGATATTGTTGTTGAAGGAGGGGGGAATTGTGTGATGATTAATGTGGCTACTGTCGGGTTGGAGGCTGTGAGAGAATTTTCAGAATATACATCTGTACCTGTTCACTGTCAGAGAGATTTTGCTCCGTTGTGGGCAAGAGGAGAATATATAGGGATAAACTTCCCTACTATTTCAAAACTATTTCGACTATTAGGCGGAGACCATATACATATTGGATCCATTCATGGAAAATTGTATGAGACAGATGAAGAGGTCGTATCTAATATGCGGCCATGTATCCTTGTATTTGATGGTATAAAACCGAGTCTTCCAGTAATCTCAGGAGGTCAGTGGGCTGGAAAGGCACCTATTAACTATCGCATGATGGGCAATAAAGACTTTATCCATTTGTCAAGAGGAGGGGTATATGACCATCCTGAGGGTGGGGAGGTAGGCGCAAAAAGTCTAAGGCAGGCATGGGAGGCCACGATTACAGGTATTCCATTAGAAGAATATGCAAAAGACCATAGAGAACTGGCAAGGGCTATTGAACACTTTGGAAAGGTTGTATATTAAGTAATTGAGAATTGACAATTGAGAATGCAAGGGCTATTGAGCACTTTTTATCCTCTCTTCTGAGGGGAGATTTTTAAATTCGTGAATATAAGTAGAAAAAAGGAGGAAAGATTTGCGTGTAGGGGTTTATTATAGTAATAGTGATCTGAGGGTAGAAGAGATGTCAGTCCCTGAGATAGGAGAGGGCGAATTATTAGTTCAGGTCAGGGCAAGCGGCATCTGCGGTTCTGATGTGATGGAGTGGTATCGTCGCAACAGAACGCCTCTGGTATTGGGTCACGAGATAGCAGGAGAGATCATTGAGGCAGGAAAGGGAGTAAAAGATTATAAAAAGGGTGACAGGGTAACAGCAGCACATCATGTCCCATGCAATGTCTGTTATTATTGTCTGAATGGTCATCATACTGTATGTGATACACTTCGTAAGACAAACTTTTATCCTGGCGGATTTGCTGAATACATAAGACTCCCTGCTATTAATGTAGAACGAGGTCTGTTCCTCTTGCCTGATGAGGTAACTTTTGAAGATGCAACTTTTATAGAGCCGTTGGCGTGCGTACTGCGTGGTCAGAGACTAACAGGAATGAAACCCGGAAGTTCTGTTCTTGTAATTGGAAGCGGAATTTCAGGTTTGCTCCACATTCAACTGGCAAAGGCAATGGGAGCAGGTCGTATTATTGCGACTGATATTGTCGATTATCGGCTTGAGGCTGCCAGCCGTCTGGGAGCAGATATTGTTGTCAATGCCCATGATGATATGGTAAGTAGTCTCCGTAAATTCAATGATGGCAGGTTAGCAGATATCGTAATAACATGTACAGGAGATACAGGTGCTATATCTCAGGCATTAAAGTCTGTAGATCGGGGCGGGACTATACTTGTATTTGCACCAACGAATGAGGGAATAACCATTCCCCTTTCCATAAACGACCTATTCTGGAGAAATGAGATAAAGGTGGTCTCATCGTATGCAGGGAGCCCATTAGATCATAAGGTAGCTATGGAGCTGATCAGGGCACAAAGGGTAAATGTCAGGGAAATGATAACTCACAGGTTGAATCTGGATGAGATAGGTAAGGGATTTAGGCTTGTTGCTGAAGCAGAAGAGTCAATTAAGGTAATTATAACATTTTAAATAGGAGGACTTATAAGATGGATTGGGGAATTAAGAATCGTTTAAGCCGAATTATAAAACCTGAAACTGGAAGAACAGTTATGCTGGCTGTAGACCATGGATATTTCCTTGGTCCTACCACAGGACTGGAGGTTCCGGGAAAGACTGTTGAGCCTCTTTTATCTTTTGCTGATACCCTTATGCTTACAAGGGGGGTATTACGTTCATCAGTAAATCCTGATGCCGATATCCCGATAGTCTTAAGGGTGTCAGGCGGAAACAGTATTCTTGGTGACGATCTTTCAAATGAGGATATTGCAGTATCTATGGAGGATGCTATTCGTTTAAATGTAACAGGGGTAGCTCTGTCTATATATATTGGGAGCAAATATGAGCACAGGACGCTTGTCAATCTCACGAAATTGATTGATAACGCTGAGAGATATGGAATACCAGTCCTTGCTGTAACTGCTGTGGGCAAAGATATGGCGAGAGACGCCCGTTATCTCGGTCTCTGTTGTCGTATAGCTGCAGAACTTGGCGCCCATTTAGTAAAGACCTATTATTGTGATAATTTTGAAAAGGTGGTAAAGGGTTGTCCTGTTCCAATAGTAATAGCTGGAGGCAAAAAGATACCTGAACGTGATGCATTAGAGCTTGCATATAATGCCATTCAAAGCGGTGCAGTAGGAGTAGATATGGGAAGGAATATCTTTCAATCCCAGTGCCCTGTGGCTATGATTAAGGCTGTGCGTAAAGTTGTTCATGAGAACGCATCTGTATCTGAAGTTTATGATTTCTTTAGCGAAAAAACGAGGTAATCATATATGGCAAAAGAGAAAATACTGATAGTAGATGATGATGCAGGCGTAAGAGATGTGCTTGTAACTCTGTTAGAAGGAGAGGGGTATGAAGTAACATCTGCGGAAGATGCCTTATCAGCAATAGAGGCTGTAAAGGACTTAAACTGTCATCTTTTACTGACTGACCTTAGACTCCCTAAGATGGATGGAATTGACTTGTTAAAAGAGGTTTCAGCCATAAACCCATCTATAATAGGCATAATTCTGACAGGACATGGTACTATTGAAACTGCTGTGAAGGCAATGAGGGCAGGTGCATTTGATTATCTGACAAAACCATTTCAACTGGATGAAGTCTTAATGATAGTAAAGAGGGCTATTGAATATACAAATCTGCAGCATGAAAATATCACACTTAGAAAGACATTAAAGACAAAGTATAGGTTTGAAAATATAGTCGGTGATAGTGAGGCAATCCAGAGGGTCTTTAAGTCCATTGAAAAGATAGCGGATTCTGATAGCACTATATTAATATTGGGTGAAAGCGGAACAGGAAAGGAGGTATTGGCAAGAACAATCCATTTTAATAGCTCAAGGAGTAATAAACCTCTGATTCCTGTTCACTGTGGAGCTATCCCAGAGACATTATTGGAGAGCGAACTCTTTGGTCATGAGAAGGGGTCATTTACAGGGGCATATTCTTCAAGAACAGGGAGGTTTGAGCTGGCAAATGGGGGGACTATATTCCTGGACGAAATAGGAGAGATGAGCCCTACTCTTCAGGTAAAGCTATTACGAGTATTGCAGGAGCGTGAATTTGAAAGAGTTGGCGGTACAAAGACAATTAAGGTAGATATAAGAATAATTGCAGCCACTAATAAAGACCTTGAAAAAGAGGTTGAAAAAGGGTCATTCAGAGAAGACCTCTATTACAGATTAAATGTAATACCAGTAACTATTCCTCCATTAAGAGAAAGGCGTGAAGATATCCCTCTTTTACTAAATCATTTTATTGAACAATTTAATAAAAAGAAGAATAAAGACATTAAGGCAATCTCTGATGAAGCAATGTCGCTTTTGATGGAATATAGATGGCCAGGGAATATAAGAGAGGTTGAGAATCTTGTAGAACGATTGGCAATACTGAAAGGAGAGGGTATAGTTATCCCTTCTGACCTCCCGGAAAAGATCAACCAGAAAAAGAGGAGTGATATGTTAACTCAGTTTAATATACCTGATGATGGTATTGATTTTACCACAGTCGTGGATGAGTTTGAAAATAGATTGATAATTCAGGCGCTGGAAAAGGCAGCAGGTGTAAAAAATAAGGCTGCTCAACTCCTCAAACTAAACCGCACAACTTTAGTAGAAAAGATCAAAAAGAAAAAACTGGAGCATATTGCAGTACATTAGCAAGCATTCAGATTTAATAAGGTAGACTGATTTGTCAAGACCACTTTTTAGATTATTGCTCGTTTTTTTATCATCTTTTTAAATAATTAATTATTTATATTTTTAATGTATAGTATATCTCATACTTCGATGCTATGTGATTTATTGTCTCTTTTTCTCTTATTGCCTCTAATACTACTTTTACTTTAAAGTTTGGACTGTATTGTTTTACTATTCTCTTTGCCATCTTTGCTCCTTTCTAAGCTTACACCTTTATCATAATTGCCAATTTAAGAGATTATTTTTTTCTAACTCATTATTGATTTCTTTATTCATTTTAATAACTGCCTCTCTAGCTGCATCTGCAAATTGGTAATCATTAAACTTACGATTATGTTTATATGCGAAATTAATACTTCTTGAGGCGTTTATCAATGATCCAAATCCATCTTTATTAAAAGACTCTATGATATCTCGTGCCGTACCACCTTGTGCGCCATAACCTGGCACTAAAAAATATGTATTAGACATTATTTTTCGCAAGACCTTAGCAACAGTTGGAAATGTGGCACCAACTACCGCACCTATTGATGAATATCCGTATATCCCAATATTATTTTCTCCCCACTTATTAACTAGTTTTGCAATAACCTCGTATAGTTTATATGTCTGCTCATTCAGAATTACATTTATATCTTGGATTTCTACTGAAGAATTATTAGATGTTTTTACTAAAACAAATATTCCTTTTTGATAATTTTGTACATCTTTAATAAAAGGCAGTATTCCATCAGAGCCTAAATAGGGGTTTATTGTAATTGCATCAACATCAAAGATCGGTATTTTCTGGTTAAAGACATTAATCCGTCCAATATGCCCATCAGAATACGCTGTTGCGGTAGATCCTATATCATTCCTTTTGGCATCTTCAATGACTATAAGACCTTTTTCTTTTCCATATTGTACTGTTTTTAGGAAAGACATAATCCCTTCAATGCCATATCTTTCATAAAAAGCAATTTGCGGTTTTATCGCAGGCACCAGATCATAAACCATATCTATTATATTTCTATTAAATTCAAAAATTGCTTCACCAATACCCGCTAAATTATTGGCAATATCCTTAAGAGGTTTGGGGAGATTATCGTAATCAGGGTCAAGTCCTACAACAACATGGCTTTTTTTCTCCTTAATTTTATCAATTAACCTATCAATAAACTTTTTCATATCTTTATTATAATATCATTGTAAGAGAGTATGATGATACTCAGAAATCTCTTTTTGTAAGTTGTTTAGTTTTTCATCCTTCTTCATATCTATAATGCCGTTATCCAAGTTCTCATGGTTGCTAATTACAAATTCAGCAGATTTAAAAAGTAACGCCAGAATAAATGCAATCTTTTTATCCGGTACACTTTCACCAATAAAAAAATTTACAGGTAATCCATCTGCTAATAAAGTAATATTTCTATCATTATGCAGAGTATACCGAACACCGATTCCTGGAAGGTTTATCTTAGAATCAGTTTTAATAAGACTCTTAAATTCATCGTAATCAATCCCTAATCTTTTTGAAGATGCACTCACAAAATAACTTCCGTGCTCAAAACTCATTATTTCATCCCTTTTACACCATATCTTCCCTTCCTACCATATCCCATAATTGCCACTTTTTTCCCACTTACATCATCACCTTCTTTAGCTATAATTAATTCTATATTTTTACATACTGCCTTTCCTATCATGGGACTCTCTAAATTTTCTTTGATTTGTGATTCAGCCACATTAATTATAGGTATTTTGATAGATATACCGTCGTTCCCCTTTTCTATATCTCTATCTCGCCAGATTCCATTTGTGGTTTGTTCGACAGGCTGTTACGGAATACCCTTTTTGTCATTTCGAACGGAACGGAGTGTAGTGAGAAATCTTTCATTATCAATAGGTTATACAATCAAGATTTCTCGCCTTCGGCTCGAAATGACAGTTCCGTAACAGCCTGTTGACTGCAGTAATGGCCAAATTCTTTGAGAGGAATAGCATTTGGATGTTCAGGATTTTTTTCAAGTTGTTCTTTTATTCATAGATTTTTTATACTTAAAAATATATCAACACTATATACCTATATACATCCATATAAAACTATAATAAATATACATATAGAATGTAAAGATGTCAAGGTATTTTTGTTGACAACAGATATCCTTTATATAGATGATAAAATAGATATAATATGGGATAATATAAGAGATTTTGATAAAAGGATATCAGAGGCTATTGAAGCTCCATTATTAATATGTAAGATTGGTGTCTTAATTTCATCAGTAGAGACTGTTATCTCCTCTGCTTTAAAAATAGGCAAACAATATGGTATTAATATTATAATAGTTTCAGATATAAGATATAAAAGCTCTCATTCTATTATTGGAAAGATAAAGAGAGATAGACCATATAGAATTATGAACCCATTTCTGAACAGGTGGTATGCTTATTGACCTTATAAGGGGGTATATGAGAATAAGCAAGATGTAACAGGTGTGGATTTTGTCAGGTTGAATACCCTGCCTATCAGGTTACTGGTCTTGAGATAAAAGGGGCAAGGGGAAGGAATATATTGATTAAAAATGGAGATATAAAGTTTAATAAAGAATCCATAGAGCCAATATTTGACTGCCTTTTATGCCGTTCATGTAAGGATGAGTGCTTTTCTAATATCATGACAGATGAGATAATGGTCTCTGCCCGCATGAAATACTACTCAGGGCTGCACCTCTCTCAGCTATTAGTTAAAGGGATATGAGTATTAAATCTAAATCACACGGTTTTAATTTTAAAGGTGTCGGGATTACATTATTTATCCTTATCCTGACCCTCACAGTAACCACCCTATATTTTAAAGAGATGGATGCACCATCTCTCTTTCCTACAAATATCCTTGTGCTAACACTTGTTAATGTCAATCTTATCCTTGTAGTACTCCTCGCACTGCTCCTGTCAAGAAATCTCATAAAACTATTCTTTGAGAGGCGGCAGAGGCTGTTAGGCTCTGGTTTCAGGACAAAACTTATTGCATCATTTATCGGCTTTTCATTAATACCAACCATCCTCCTCTTTGTCGTGGCAAGCGGACTCTTAACCAGCAGCATAGAAAACTGGTTTAGCATTCAGGTAGAAAGGTCTCTCTCTGATTCACTTGAAGTAGCCCAATTCTATTATGAAGAAAAGAAGGATGCAGTGCTCCATAATATCAGTAGAATAAGTGAGACCATCTCAAAAGGTAGAATAATAAATAATAAGAGCAAACTAAATGAGTTATTAGCAGATATATTAAAGGAGTCAGATATCTCAGCCCTGTCAGTTTTCAACTCAGAACTGAAAAAGGTGGCAGTGGCAATAGATGATGAATTTGATGAGACCTCATTCATAACCCCCTCTCTTGATTTAATAAAAAACGGAATAAAAGGAGAGAGTAAGGTAATAGTTCGTTCAACAGGTATCGGAGATATGATAAGAGGGGTATTCCCTTTATATAATGCTAATAGAAACAAGGTCAGAGGAGTGGTTATTGCAGACCTGTATATAGATAGTCTCCTTGTGGGAAAGATGGAGGATATTGTCAGGTCATTAGAAGACTATAATCAACTTAAGGCATTTAAAAATCCTATAAAGGGAAGCTATATCCTCTCATTTCTGATTATTACATTTGTAGTCCTATTCTCTGCCACATGGTTTGGTTTTTATCTGGCAAAGAGGATAACAGTACCTATCCAGAAGCTCGCTGAAGGTACACAGGAGATAGCACAGGGGAATCTGGATTTTAAGATAGATGTAGAGGCAACAGATGAAATAGGTGTACTAGTAGACTCATTCAATAAGATGACAAATGACCTGCAGGTAAGCCAGGCACATCTGAAAGATGCAAATATCTCTTTAAAAAGCTCTAATATAGAGCTTGATCAGAGGAGAAGATATATAGAGATAGTCCTTGAGAGCATTACTACTGGTGTAATATCTATTAATAATGATGGTAAGATCACCACATTTAATCACCCTGCTGAAAAGATACTTAATATCAAAAAGGATGAAATCATAGGGTCTGACTATAAAGAGTTCTTATCAGGGGTTAATATGGAACCAATCTTTCAGCTTATTAAGAGAACAACAAAAGGGAGGGAAGATTTTATAGAAGAGGATATTCAGATTAAGATTAACAAGAGACTGACCACCCTCAGGATTGGTGTCTCTCATCTCAAAGGAATGGATAAGGATTACATAGGCAAAGTGATTGTATTTGATGACCTTACAGAGCTGATAAGGGTACAAAAGATGGCTGCATGGCAGGAAGTAGCCCAGAGAATGGCACATGAGATAAAAAATCCACTCACACCAATTCAACTCTCTGCCCAGAGGATGCGGAAGAAATACCTTGAAAACGCCCCTGACTTTGATACTATTATTAATGATGCCGCCAATATTATTATTAATGAAGTAAACAGCCTGAAAAATCTGGTAAATGAATTCTCAAACTTTGCAAGGATGCCTGCTCCTGCCCAATCTCCCAATAATATACATCATATTATAATGGATGTCGTCAACCTCTATAAAGGGATATACAAAGACATGGATATCTTATGTGATTTTGCAGATGATATCCCTCTGCTAAATATTGACAGAGATCAGATAAAGAGGGTATTTATAAACCTATTTGAAAATGCAGTTGAGGCAATGAATAATAAAGGGAGACTATGGGTGAATACCTCTTATGACCCTGTTCAGGAGAGGACAATAATTGAGGTAATAGACGAAGGTATAGGCATCCCGCCTGATGACAGGACAAAATTATTCCTCCCTTACTTTTCACAGAAAAAGACAGGGACAGGACTGGGTCTTGCCATTGTCAACCGAATCATATCAGATCATAATGGACATATAAGCGTAGTAGATAATGAACCAAAAGGCACAAACTTTATCATAGAACTGCCGTAAAACCCTAAACCAGCCTGTCGGATTAGGATACTACCCAAAACAGAGATAAAATTGGGATGATATATGATAAAATTGGGATGATATATAATGTCACCTATAAGGTTAAACAGGGATTATCACGGGAACTAAAAAATACGGCATTGCTAAATAATATAAGTATAACACTTTTGATAAGGTGTTTGATTATTAGAAAACCGTTCAAATTTATCAACTTTTTAATTCAACAGTCTCCAAGAAAAAATTATTGACCTATACTTATTTAGCAATGCCATAAATATTTGTTGCTAAATCTATATGTTAGATATATACTAAATTTGTGGAAGATGTGAGTAGCGAATTAAATAAATGTTCTGGATTTGACAGGCTGTTACGAAACATCCTTTTTGTCATTTCGAACGGAACGGAGTGTAGTGAGAAATCTTTCATTATCAATAAGTTGTGCAATCAAAATTGTAACTATTCAGCTATTACAGGGTGAGAGGTTTCAAAGACCTTATAATGCGTATGATTATAATAAGTTTATTCAGATAGAAGAGCATCATTTTAGATCAGTTATCTATGAGTAGTGAGACCTAATCACTAATGTGACGCTATAAACTCTTTTTCACCCCTCACCCTGTAATAGCTGAATAGTTAGTTACTGAAAGGATAAAAAATGACAATACATGACATTCAGAAAAAGAAAAAGGATGGAAAGAAGATTACCATGCTTACTGCCTACGACTATCCATTTGCAAAGATTGTTGATGAGGCAGGGATAGATATTATTCTGGTTGGAGACTCTCTTGGCGTTGTGGTGCAGGGGATGGAAAATACATTATCAGTAACTATGGATGAGATGATATATCATACACAGATGGTATCAGCAGGTGTGAAAGATGCACTGGTAATAGGTGACATGCCATTTATGTCTTATCAGACCTCGATTGATGATGCAGTCAGGAATGCCGGGAGATTTTTAAAAGAGGGAGGGGCAGCAGGTGTAAAATTAGAAGGTGGTGCAATAGTCATAGACAGGATAGAGGCATTTGCAGCATGGGGTATCCCTGTGATGGGGCATATAGGCCTTACCCCTCAGTCTATCCATAAGATGGGTGGGTTTAAGGTGCAGGGCAGAGGTGCAGAAGTGGCAGAGAGACTGATCACTGAGGCAAAGAAGATAGAAGAGGCAGGCGCATTTTCCATAGTCTTAGAGGGAATACCAGTAAATCTGGCAAAGGATATTACAGATGCCCTATCCATACCTGCTATAGGGATAGGTGCAGGACCTTATTGTGATGGACAAGTGCTGGTTATACATGATATGCTTGGTGTTTTTGACAGATTCACCCCAAAGTTTGTGAGGAGATACGCAGATATAAAAGGGGAATCCCTAAAGGCGGTGAAGATGTTTAAAGAGGATGTGGAGATGGGCAGATTCCCTAAAGAAGAGGAGAGTTATCATTGAAAGTAGAACTTATAAACCATACACCTGAGCCTGAAAAGACCATAATAAAAGCTACCCGCACGTGTTATCAGTCATTTGACAGGCAGAATGAGGTATCTGATCATAGATTATTGGAGCATATTGTAAAAAATGATGAGAGTCCACTTGAGTTTGCCTCCTTTGTCTTTCTGGTCTCAGGGATATCAAGGGTCACAAGTCATCAGATAGTAAGACACAGGATCGCAAGCTATGCACAAAAGTCTCAGAGATATGTATCAGAGAATGCCTTTTTATATATAATACCTCCTGAGATAGAAAAAAATCCTTTGGCAAAAGCTGAATTTCTCCGTATAATGGAAGAGACAGGAAAGGCATACAACAGAATGAAAGAGCTTGGCATAAAGAATGAAGACAGCCGTTATCTTCTGCCAAATGCCTGCGTGACAGAGATTGTCTGTAGTTATAACGGCCGATCACTAAGGCACTTTATAAGGCTTAGGTTATCACACAGGGCACAGTGGGAGATCAGAGAGGTTGCAAAACAGATGGCGGATATTGTATATAAGATAGCACCTATATTGGTAGGTGATTTGATTAAATAAAGTTAAAGTAAATAGGAGAAAACTTGAAGATTGAATATGATAGGGAAGTAGATGCTCTTTATATAAGGATCCAAGAAAAAGAAGTCTTTCGCACAAAAGAGATAGAAGAAGGAATAAACTTAGATATAGATAAAGAAGATAAGGTTGTTGGACTATAAATAATCGGAGCAACAGAAAGATACGCTCAGAAGGATATTTTCAATATTGCAACCGAAAACTTAATATTAGAAGAAGTAGTATCAGATTGAATAATAGGGTTCGAGGATTCAAGGGTTCGAGTGATAAGGGCTAATGATTAGGGTGTGAGGATTTACACTTGAATCATCGAACTCGTAAACTCTTATGCGACGGAGTCGATTATCTTAATGGAAGGAGGAATAAGGTGTTAGTAATAGGTGAAAGAATAAGTATTGTGGCAAAGAGTATGCGTGAGGCAATGATGAAGAGGGATCCTAAACCTATTCAGGAGAGGGCAAAACTTCAGGTAGAATGCGGGGCAGACATGCTTGATGTAAGTATTGGACCTGCTGATGAAGGCGGAGAAGAACTCATGGAATGGGTGGTAAAAGTAGTTCAGGATGTGACATCTGTGCCTCTCTGTCTGGATACAACCAATCCTACGGCTATGGAGGTAGGATTAAAGGCACATGATAATACTTGGGGAAGGCCTATGATCAACTCAACTGATGCAACAGAGGAGAGGATGAATGCCATGTTGCCACTTGCTGCCAGATATGATGCAGATATTATTGCTTTAACCCTTGCAGGGTCAGGGATACCAAAGACAGCAGAGGAAAAGTGTGAAATAGCATCTGAGATCATTAGCAAGGCATTTGAGTATGACCTGTCATTGGAGAGGATATATCTTGATCCATTAATATTGACAGTATCAGGTATGCAGGATAGCGCTGAAGAGAGTATAAGGGCAATCAGACTCTTTCAGGAGATAAATGACCCTCCTATGAAGACCTCAGTCGGCTTAAGCAATATCTCAAATGGGTGTCCAAAAGGTGTACGAGAGGTTATAAACCGTAATTTTCTATCGCTCCTTATATATGAAGGACTGACCGCAGCTATTGTTGATCCGACAGATAAGGAATTAATGGATACAATGAAGACCACAGAGATGCTTTTAGGAAAAAGACTATATGCACACTCATACTTAGATATGTGAGACGGTTTACATGGTTTACTATACTATGAAAATCCCCCCCTGCCCCCCCTTTGCTAAAGGGGGAGTACAAGTTTCCTCCTTTGCTAAAGGGAGGTTAATTTTCATGCTCGGGGGTGAACAACTCGTTCATGAATGTTTACTTTGTTTGATTGTAAGTACCTATTCAGCTAATACAGAGCAAGGAGTTCCAAAGACTTTATAATGCGTATGATTATAATAAGTGTATTAAGATACAACAACATTACTATTAGAACAGTTATTTATGAGTAGCGGGAGCTAAACGCTAAAGTGACGCTATAAACTCTTTTTCACCCCTTGCTCTGTATTAGCTGAATAGGTACGTTTGATTAAAGAGAAAAACTTTATGCTTACTCAAGAGTATATAGAAGATATAAAAATAAGTGGAAATGGTGATATTGAAAAATTACTGCACCCTACGCAGGACTCTTCTGTATTGTCATTTGTCTTGAATAAACTGGGACGCCTGCCATATAATTTTAATGGTCATTGTTTACTCACATTGATTCATCATAAATCCGCCAATATAAGATTGATGGCAGTAAAAAATATTGGAAAGCTTTCAAACTCTTTGCAAATTATATAATGTTCTTATGTCTAATTATAGTGTTGTATCAAAAAGCAAACGGGGTGTCTCAGCAAACTTTTAGCAGACAGGCAGACAGGGATTTAGACATTCGAATTTTCCAGCTTGTCTGGGTTAGGTTGTTGACAATAAAAATAAGGTAAACCATATAAGGAGGAAAAATAATGGCATTTGCAATACCTAAAGAGAATTACTCAGGATCAGTCTATACAGTAGAGATAGGTTCAGGAGAAAAGATGGTAAAGGTGGGGGGGGAGAATACATTGCCCTATCTATCTTTTGAAGGGAGTATTCCTAATCCTCCAGTCATAGCAATAGAGATACAGGATAAATCCCCTGATGACTGGCCTGAGACCTTGCGCACACATTTTTCTGAGGTAGGTAATGACCCTGCGAAATGGGCAGCCTTTTGTGAAAAAGAACTTAATGCCCAGCTTATAGCATTGAGACTGATCAGCACTCACCCTGATTATGGAGACAGTCCCCCATCTGAGGCAGCAAAGATAGTAGAGGATGTGCTTAATGCTATTACAGTGCCCCTGATAATATTGGGAAGTGAACATATAGAAAAGGATGCTCAGGTGTTAAAATTTGTCTCTGAGGCAGCTAAAGGCAAAAACTGTATTATAGGCAAGGCACAGGAAGAGAATTATAAGACAGTGGCAGCCTCTGCCATGGCAAACAATCATAAGATAGTAGCCATGTCTCAATTAGATGTAAATCTCGCCAAGCAGTTGAATATATTACTGATGCAGATGGGATTTAATAAAGAGAGGATATTGACAGATCCTATGTCTTCTGCGCTTGGATATGGGATAGAGTATACATATTCAGTCATGGAGAGGATAAGGATAGCAGCCCTGTTCCAGAATGATATGGCAATGCAGCCCCCATTAGTATGCGATATAGGCAAGAATGTTTGGAAGGCAAAAGAGACTATTGCATCAGAAGAGACAATGAAAGAGTGGGGTTCACTTGAAGAAAGGGGCATTGCCTTTGAGATAACCACAGCAATGGGGATGATCATGGCAGGTGGAAATCTTCTTATAATGAGAAATCCAAAGGCAATAGAGACAACAAAAAAGATTATAGATGAATTGACGACATGAGGGAGTGAAAAGGTGTTAATATAATATATTGATAAATCAGGAGGAATGAGGTGAAAATGGGCATAACACAGGTAACAGTTGCAGTCAGCAATCTGGCTGATCCTGAACAGCGGTGGGAGGGGTTATTTCTGGTAGATACCGGGTCTGTTGACTGTATGGTACCAGGGAATCGTCTCAGGGAGATAGGGATTGTGCCTGTAGGAAGACGGACTTATGAATTGGCTGATGGGACTGAGCTTGCAATGGATGTAGGTGTGGCTCAGATTGAATTTATGGGTGAATTTGTGGGAGTGACAGTTATTTTTGGAAAGAACAATATTGAACCTATCCTTGGCGTAACTGCTCTGGAATCTGTAGGTATTGAAGTAGATCCTCAGAACCAGAGACTCAAGCGTCTCCCTGCGGTAAGGTTAAAATAACGGTTGTTTTAAAGATTACTAACTTAAGAGAGGAGAATGAAAAATGGCATTATCAGGTGTAGAGATATTTAAACAGTTACCTAAAAAGACAGGGTGTAAAGAGTGTGGTTTTCCAACCTGTTTGGCATTTGCTATGAAGTTGGCAGCAAAACAGGTAAGTATTGACGCATGCAAATATGTCTCCCCGGAGGCAAAGGAATTTCTTGGTGCTGCATCAGCTCCTCCTATCAGGGCTATAACCATAGGTAATGGAGATAAGGCAGTAAAGGTAGGGGAAGAGAATGTCATGTTCAGGCATGATAAGAAGTTTGTAAATCCATGTGCCTTTGCATTATCTATTGAGGACACATCCCATGATGATGAAATACTCAAGAGTGTGGAGGATGTAAAAAACTCAGAGATAGATAGGGTAGGACAGAAACTCAGTGTTGAGATGATTGCAGTAATTGATAAATCAGGAGATCCTGGAAGGTTTGGTGAAGTTGTTAATAAGATTGTGACTGCTGGATCAGATATCCCGCTTATTTTATGCAGCACAAACCCTTCAGTTATAGAGGCAGGTCTTGCAAGGTGTAATGGCAATAGACCCCTTATTCATGCTGCTGTGGCAGATAATTTTGAACAGATGGCAAAATTGGCTGTTGACAAAAAGGCAAGTCTGGTTGTTCAGGCAGGTGGAAATGAAGAGCTGAGTGAGCTTGTAGAAAAGGTAAAGTCTAATGGTGCGCAGGATATTGTATTAGATCCAGGATCGCGAAATGCAAAAAGCATGATAGAAGATTATACTGTAATAAGGAGGGCTGCAATCAAGAAGAGTTTCAAACCACTTGGATTTCCAGTTATCTCTTTTATAGAAAAGGACGATCCGTTTCTTGAGGCAGCGGCTGCATCGATTGCAATAGCAAAATATTCATCAATAGTAGTGCTAAAGGGGATAGAGAGATGGAAAATGCTCTCACTCCTTACATTAAGGCAGAATATCTATACAGACCCGCAGGTGCCTATGCAGGTGGAATCAAAGGTATATAAAGTAGGGTCACCTGATGCTGATTCTCCGCTTTTTATTACGACAAATTTCTCCCTTACATATTTTATTGTTCAGGGTGAGATAGAGAACAGCAAGGTACCGGCATGGCTCATAATAATGGATGTGGAGGGGCTATCTGTCCTGACTGCATGGGCTGCAGGTAAATTTACAGCAGCAAAGATCGCTGCTTATATAAAAGAATGCGGAATAGAGAGTGAAATAAGCCGTAAAGAGCTGATATTGCCAGGGTATGTGGCTATCTTAAGCGGTGCATTAGAGGACAAACTGGGAGAGGGATGGAAGGTGTTAATAGGTCCGAGAGAGGCAAATGCACTCCCGGCATATTTGAAAAACAGGTAAAATCATAAAAAAAGGCGGATTTTTATTTACTCTACAGAATAATGACAAAATCTCTTTACGTTACATTTGATGGCCGGGTCTTCACACCGGAAGAAAACCTTGACCTGTCACCTAATCAACGCTATCTCATTCGCATTGAAATACAACCAAAACAAAAACCTGAACGAGCAAAAAAGTTCTTCAACGAATAGCAGCGAGGGCTAAGGACTTGGGAGTTTCCGATTTAGCAGCCCAGCATGATCATTATTTATATGGAACGGAAAAACAATGAACCGGACACTTTTTATTGATACTGCCTATATCTTGGCTTTAGTAAATACCCATGATGAGTTTCATCTTCAAGCACAAAAAATATCCGATCAGATTGATGTTCTACTGATAACAACCGAAACCATTTTGACCGAAATAGGTAATTGCCCTATCTAAACCTCAGTGGAGAAAGTTGGCTGTTGATACGTTGAATGATTTGCGGATAGATGGAAGTGTGAATATCGTTTCAGTCAGTTCTGAATTATTTTCCAGAGCATTTGAACTTTATTCAAGTCGCGTAGATAAGGACTGGGGACTGACAGACTGCATTTCCTTTAAGGAAGACCCTGACAATTTCTTCTGGTTCAAGTGCACATCTCCTTGGATCCTGCCCTGTCCGAAGGGGGCAATATTTGCAGTTATTAACACATATATTAGATATCAGTGTTTTAAACAGAAAGGTCTTTCTTCCATCAGGGAGAGCAACAGGGTATATCCACTTATCATCTCTTGATCGATGTCTGCGATCTGCATCATTTATTCCACAAGAACATGCAAGATCATATTGAGAATCCTGAGATAAGATTGAAAGTTTCTCTGTTATATCTAATGACTTTTGAATCCAGACCATAAACAGCCCCTAACACTTACACTATATGGGTTCAAAATAGAAATCCCCTATATCACCACTTCTTTCCTCTTTAAATATGGCCTTAACCCTCATCCCTGGTCTGGCTTCTCTTATATCCTCCATAATAATATTCTGGAGGATAAGGGTATCAGCACCATCCATTTTTATATATCCGCATATAAACGGGACATTATGAAAAAAACGGGATGTAGCATAATGCACAGTAGTCAGTGTAACAACAGTCCCCTCTCCGCCTAATGTCACCCAGTCAGTCGGGAGATAACATTTAGAGCAGTTGATCCGTGGGGGAAGATATACCATGCCGCATCCCTCACATCTTGACCCAAGTATCTTCTTATTATCCCTCAACTCCCTGAAGAATCGGGATATCCCGCCATAGCTATATCTGTAAAATATCTCTATCTTATCAGGTATCTCTAAAGGAGCATTAATATCAGTCTTTCCCTCTATCTCATCAGAAAATGCCCTTTTTATCTCTTCTTCTCTTATCCCTGTTCTCTCATTTTGTATCTTTATCCATCTATCTGTGTCCATAAAAGCCTCCGTACCACTAAATTATCTTATCCACCTCATTGCATAGCTCTTTTACAACATCCGCAGATCGTTTGAGGGCAGATAACTCTTCTTCTGCAAGTCCTACCTCAATAATCTTATCTATACCATTTTTTCCTAACCTTACAGGAACGCCTATAAATATCTCATTAATCCCATATTCACCCTTACATAATGCTGCACACGGGAGTATCTTTTTTTTGTCTTTAATAATCGTATCAACCATCTCTACTATAGAGGCTGCCGGGGCATAATATGCACTTCCTGATTTTAAAAGTTTTACTATCTCACCCCCGCCGTTCCTTGTTCTCTCAACTATTGCAGTCAATTTCTCTTTTGGGATCAGGTCAGATACAGGGATTCCAGCAACTGTGGTATACTGAATAGACGGAACCATGCTGTCTCCATGCCCTCCAAGCACAAATGCGTCTATATCCTCAACAGAGACATTTATCTCCATAGCAATAAATGCCTTAAACCGTGCCGAGTCTAACACACCTGCCATTCCCATAATCCTCTCTTTTGGAAAACCGCTCACCTTATATCCTGCGTAAGTCATTGCATCTACAGGATTGGAGACAATGATTATTATTCCATTTGGGGATCTTTTTGCCAGACACTCTATTACATCCCTCACTATTTTAGCATTTATCTTTAAAAGGTCATCACGGCTCATGCCCGGTTTTCTGGGTACTCCTGATGTAACAATTATTATATCCGAATTTTCTGTAAGTCCGTAGTCATCAGTTCCTATAACTCTCGTATTAGACTGGAATATAGGTGATGATTGAGTGATATCCAGAGCCTTGCCAACTGCAAGGTCTCTCACAATATCTAAAAGGATAACATCTCCTGTCTCCCTCTCTGCAAATATATGGGCAGCAGTGCCTCCTACATTTCCTGCCCCGACTATTGTAATCTTTCTCCTCTTCATTATCACTCCTTAAGATAGTTACAGATTATCAATAATAGCCTCTCCAAACTGAGAACATCTTAAAAGAGATGCTCCATCCATCTGTCTGCACAGGTCATAGGTTACTCTCTTCTGGCTTATAGTCTTTTCTATGGCAGATGTTATTAATTTTCCTGCCTCTGTCCATCCAATATATTGCAGCATCATTACACCTGATAGGATTAGTGAAGATGGATTTACCTTGTCCATCCCTGCATATTTAGGCACAGTCCCATGTGTTGCCTCAAAAACCGCATGGGGCTTGCCAATATTTCCACCCGGAGCCATACCCAGTCCCCCTACCTGTGCTGCTAATGCGTCTGAGAGATAGTCTCCATTTATATTTGTGGTAGCTATAACATCATACTCTTCAGGCCTTAAGAGTATCTGTTGGAACATAGCATCTGCTATTCTATCCTTTATCAAGACCTTGCCTTCTGGAAGTATGTTGTTATAAGCTGATGTCAACTCCTCTTCTGTTATAGTCCTGTCACCAAACTCATCTCTCGCTAATTCATAGCCCCAGTTTCTGAATGCTCCCTCAGTATATTTCATTATATTACCCTTGTGTACAAGTGTAATGCTCCTTTTATTATTTATTAATGCATGCTCTATTGCCATTCTTACCAGTTGTTTTGATCCTGTTACACTAATAGGCTTTATCCCTATACCAGAATCATCCCTGATTATACACCCCATATCCTTTGTCAGAAACTCCCTTACCTTATTACATTCAGCACTATTATATGACCATTCTATCCCGCTATATAGGTCTTCTGTATTCTCTCTAAATATTATAATATCAGTCTTGTGAGGCTCTTTTACAGGTGATGGGACTCCTGCAAAATATCGTACAGGTCTCACACAGGCATAGAGGTTTAATCTCTGCCTTAATGTTACGTTAAGACTCCTTATACCCCTGCCGACAGGTGTGGTAAGAGGTCCCTTGATTGCAACAATATACTGTTTTATGGCATCTAATGTCTCATCAGGCAGCCATTCTCCAGACCTTTTATATGCCTTTTCACCTGCATATACCTCAAGCCATTCTATCTTTTTCCTGCCATTATAGGCTTTATGAACAGATGCATCAAACACAGATTTTGCAGCAGGCAATATATCCTGACCTATCCCATCTCCCATTATAAATGGAATTATAGGATTATCAGGCACTGCCAATCTATTATTAAGATATACTATCCCTTTTCCTTTTGTACTAACCACAATCCATCTCTCCTTTGATTAATAATTACAAGTTACAGTTATATACTAATATTATATCACAATGTCAAGTACCCATCTTCACCAAAAAGGCAGAGGTAGAAACTTTCAGATAATTCCCTCTCTCTTGTGGCAGAGGGGCAGGATGATAGGAGAAGACCATAATTTGCAATGGTCTCTCTTCTTTATTATAATATTGACAAGCCACGAAATCTGGTGAAAAGTGTGACAGTGGAGTAACAGGAGGGAATTTGCAATGTCCATAGTCAGAAAGACAAAAAAAAGGTTTGCTTATGAAGATTATCTGACATGGTCTGATGATGAAAGGTGGGAATTGATTGATGGAGAGGTATACAATATGTCTCCTGCCCCAAGTTTCAGGCATCAAAGGATTGTTGGCAATTTTTATCGACTACTTGGTAATAAGCTGATAAACAAACCTTGTATACCTGGTATTGCCCCTACAGATATAGTTTTATCCAAGTATGATGTGGTTCAGCCTGATGTATTTGTGGTTTGCGATAAAGAGAAGATTACAGAGGCTAATATACAGGGAGCTCCTGACCTTGTAGTTGAAGTAATCTCACCTTCTACCACACTTAAAGACAAGAGAGAAAAGAAGGCACTCTATGAGAGATACGGAGTTAAGGAGTATATAATCTGTTATCCTCTTGATAATTATGTAGAACGTTTCTGTCTCGTAGAAGGGGGTATTTACATTAGCAGTGATATTTTTGGCAGTAATGAAGTTGTGCCATTATTTTCATTGGAAGGGATAGAGATTTTACTCGAAGAGGTGTTTGATACCTGAAAATCTATAGTATATGCTGAATAATTACAAAATCAAAATGATGTATACTGTTCATTATGCATCATATTCTCCTGATTTTTTGGGTCTGAGTTTATCAAGCCAGACATCCAGATTTTCTGTTGACCCACTCTTTTTAAAGACCTCTTCTTTCGCATATATAGGGGAGTTAAACCTCATGGATAAGCAGATAGCATCGCTAGGTCTGGCATCTATAACAATCTCCGAGTTTTCCTTCTCAAGATATATGGATGCGTAAAAAGTATTATTTCTTATATCCCTTATAATTACCTTGGTCAATGTTATCCCTAACTGGTCTAAAAGATTTTTTAAAAGGTCATGGGTCATAGGTCTTGGAGGAATAATACCCTCCATTGCCAATCTTATAGCATTTCCCTCAGCAATTCCAATCCATACTGGAAGTATCTCCATGCTCTTCTCAGATTTCAGGATAATGATCTGACTCTCTGTATTTGGATCAGATAATATTGCATAGACTTTTAAAATAATATTCATCTTATATCTCCATTCCTTTTAATTACACCCTGCGGCAGATTGAGTACACAGAATATTATAAAATTATTTCTTTATTCTGAAAATCCCCCCCTGCCCCCTTTGCTAAAGGGGGGAGTACAAGTTTCCCTCTTTGCCAAAGGGGGGTTAATTTTCATGCTCGGGGGTGAACAACTCGTTTATGTCTGTTTATTCTGATTCCTGACTTCTTTGTTATTATTATTGTTGTTTTGACATAATCTCCTCTAACCTCTTTATATCTTCTAATAATCTCTTATTATCTGGAGAGATATTGAGTTCTTTCTCCCATTCCGATATTGCCTCTTTGTATCTTCCTGTATTTGCATATATATATCCAATCCTATAGTGAATGTCCTTTGTCTCCGGATTTATCTCTAATACCTTATTATACTCGGAAATTGCCTTATCAGGGTCTTTCTTCTTCTTTTTTAGATAGGCATCTCCCAGTGTTAGATGAACTCCAAGATTATATGGTTCATTTTTTAATATGAGCAGATATTCATTTATAGCCTTGTCAAATAGACCCTTTTTATAATATGTATGCCCGAGGTTAATTCTAACCCTTGAGGAATCAGGGATTATCTCTAATGCCTTTTTAAATTTTTCTATTCCTTTCTCAAACAACCCTTTCTCTTTATAGATAAGCCCAAGATTATTAAGGGACTTAATAAAATGAGGATCAATCCTGAGAGACTCCTCATACTCTCTCATTGCCTTATCTATCTCTCCCTTTTCCTGATAGGCTACACCAAGGCTGTAATGGGCATCCATTAGATTGGGGTCCATACCTAAAACAATCTTATATTCAGCTATAGCCTCATCCAGTTGACCTCCTCTATGCAATGCGGTTGCCTTATTATAATGTGCTATACTTGAATCAGGTGAAGTCTTTACTGTCTTGGAAAATATTGTTATATTATCTTTCCAATCTCTGTTTCTTACTATAGTCTGATACGAATATAAAATCAAGACAAGAAAAAAGTTTAGAAAAATTATCCTCATGATATATATCTTTTTTTCTCTGAATGACTCATCTATTTTATAGGCCAGATATCCAATCAATATACAGAAACCTACGGATGGTATATATAGATATCTCTCTGTAAAGACATTCTCTCCCACACCCTTAATATACAGAACAGGCATGAGCGTAATAAATATCCATGATACAGAGAGGAACAATAATCTTTCTTTTTTTATCATGGAGATTAAGAATGTAAATATTATAATTAATATGATGATTGAAATGACTGCCCTATTATCTGTTATAGAGGCTATAGGCTCAAAGGGATAAAAGGCATTTAATTGTATCGGAAATAATAGCTTATTAAGGTATTGTATAATAAGAGGAAATATATTGATTATCATATCATAGTTAGACATAAATATATGTCTTGACTGCGGGGCAAACCCGCCAATGGCATTTATCCTCATTATAAAATAGACTGCAACTACCCCCGCCAATGGAAGATACCTCTTAAATACAGAGGGAGAAAAAAGAGGATCTTTTTTAAATGAATAGTCATATAACATAAGGATTATTGGAAAGGTGACTGCCATCTCTTTTGATAGCAAACCCAGAAAGAACAAAAGAGGCACTGAAATCATGCCACTCTTTGACCACCCTTTTTTGATATAGATGTAGAACCCGGATAGGTAGAATAATGTAAAATCCAGATCAGTTACAGCTGCTATCCATGTAACAGATTCTGTATGTATGGGATGTACGGCAAAGATGAGGGCTGAAAAGAGAGGATAGATATTTTTACACTTCTCACCTAATAGCTCTTTTGAGATAAAAAAGACGAGTATCGTAATTAAGATGTGCAGAATTATACTGACTAAATGATAACCCCATTCCCTTAAACCAAATATCTGATAGGTAAGGATCAATGTCGTTGTCTGTATTGGCCTGTAATAATTTGAGACTACAATCTTTCCTGCTCTATTTTCAGGTGAGATAAATGCCCATGTAGAATCTGTAAATGCTATATAGATCGATCGGATATCATTTATATATTTATTAGTTGCAATAAGATAATTATCATCATAGACAAAGCCGTTAAAAAGTGCATTAAAATATATGGCACCTGTTATTAATATGATTAGAATAATAAAAAGGCAGGATGTATTTTTAATGGGAGCAGCACTATCCATATACTACATAATTCATATAATCTTTGTCTTATACATCATATTTGCCGAAGTCTTCGGGTCTTAAATTCTCTAACCACCTGTCCAATTCTTCAGAACTATGTTTATTTATTACATCCTGAGTGGTAAAGATAGGTGCATCCACTCTTAATGCCAGGGCTATTGCATCACTTGGTCTGGCATCTATGGTAAATTCTGAGTCGTTATAGAGTAAGTGCAGTTTTGCATAATAAGTATTATCTTTGAGATCAGTTATAACAATACTTATTACCTTTGCATCTATAGAGTCCAATATATTCTTAATCAGGTCATGGATCATTGGCCTTGGGGTGAATATACCCTCCAGTGCAAAACTTATAGCATTTGCCTCTGGTTTTCCTATCCAGATAGGTAAAACTTCAAGTGCTT
Organism: Nitrospirota bacterium; assembly: GCA_046753905.1. Lineage (GTDB taxonomy): Bacteria > Nitrospirota > Nitrospiria > JBHHUU01 > JBHHUU01 > JBHHUU01. The sequence goes on from JBHHUU010000011.1 coordinate 26,606, forward strand.
CTTCATCTTTTAAAATTACTATATATGCGTTATTATAAGGGTCAAACATTAATCCTTTTACCCTCATCTGAACCAACATATAGATATTCCCCCTTATCTTAATTGGGAAAAACAATTAATTCTATCTTATCTTCTTTACTTTATATCATCTTTTTTAAACGCATGTCAAATTTCCAAATCCACCATCTATAAATAAGCAGAGGTATTTTTCGTTATTTTTTAATTTATGGGTAACTATTCAGCTAATACAGAGCAAGGGGTTCCAAAGACTTTATAATGCGTA
>JBHHUU010000012.1:0-25792 GCA_046753905.1 Nitrospirota bacterium
CAGGGTGCAGGGTGCAGAAAAATCTTTAAACCTGCACCCTGTACCCTGACAACTGCACCCTCCCATTGTTTAAATTTGTTAGTAATTCACCTATATCTAATATTAACACTACCTTTCCATCTCCTGTAATGGTAGCTCCAGATATCCCTTTTGTATCAGAAAGATATGCCCCCATTGATTTAATTACAATCTCTTCCTGCCTATAAAGTCCATTGACAAGAATCCCTATATTTCTCTCTCCGAGACCAATTATTATTACATATATCCTGTCTCTCTTTGTTCCATTGTCTCCATTCTTTTTTCCTGAGAGATCAATATTAAATTCTTCATTTAATTTTAATATTGGAAGCACCTTATCTCTTAAATTGAGCACCTCCATTCCATTGATGGTTTTAATATCCTTTTCAGAAGATATCCTTACTATCTCAATTACAGAGGATAATGGTATAGCAAATATATCCTTTCCTACCAAAACCATGAGTGCCTGAATAATAGCAATCGTTAATGGAAGTTTAATAATAATCTTTGTGCCTTCTCCTTCTTTTGTCTTTATTTCCACTATTCCATTAATCTTTGTAATGTTTGTCTTTACCACATCCATTCCTACTCCTCTCCCTGATATGTCAGTGGTCTTTTCAGCAGTTGAAAAACCAGGCAGGAAGATAAGATTGAGCATCTCTTCTTCACTTAAGTTTACTGCTTTTTTTTTATCAATAATGCCCCTTTCTATTGCCTTCTTTTTGATCTTTTCCTGATCCATCCCTTTACCATCATCCTCAATCGCTATTACTATATTACTGCCCTCCTGATTAGCGGACAACTTTATTGTCCCATGTTCAGGCTTGCCTTTTGCTATCCTTTCCTCAGACAGTTCAATACCATGATCTATAGAATTTCTTATAAGATGGACTAAAGGGTCACCTATTTCTTCTATTACTGACTTATCAAGCTCTGTATCCTCGCCTGATATAGAAAGATTTACTTTTTTTGACACCTTTTTTGAGAGATCTCTTACCATCCTCGGAAATTTATTCAATACCTTTTTGATTGGTATCATCCTTGTCTTCATAACTGCAAGCTGAAGATCAGTTGTAACCAGACTCAATTGTTCAACTGTATCAGATATCTCCTTTACTATAATCTCATCCTCATACTCTTCTTCTAATACAGAGGACAATTTAATCAACCTGTTCCTGTTTAATACAAGCTCTCCTACAAGATTCATAACCTGATCTAATCGATTTGCCTCTACCCTGACTGTCTGTTCACCACTACTCTTTCTGTTATCTCCTATCTCCTCTCTCTTCTCTTTTTTTTTAGATGCCTTTTCTTCAGGCACAGAAGTTGGTTTTACTACCTCTTTCACTTCATCATTTATTCCTGATGATTCCTCTCTCTCTATTACTTCAGGCTCAGAAATAGGTTTTGTTTCTTCCTTCACCTTATCTTTTTCTTTATCTGTCTCGTCTGAATCTTTATCCTTTGTTAAATAAAGGGCATCCAGTTTGCTTTTAATCTCTGTCACATCTATATCTTCCTCTGATCCATTCTTGATATTATCAATAATGAGTTTGACAATATCCTTTGACTCTAAGATAACATCAATAATCTCTGTAGTTGCTTTTAATATTCCCTGCCTAAGTTGATTTAACACACTCTCTGAAGAATGAGCAACTTCAACTAATTTATTAAATCCAAGAAAACCAGCAGTACCCTTAATAGTGTGCATAGATCTGAAGATATCATTTAATAGATCAACATTATCCGGTTCCTCCTCTAACTGGATAAAACACTGATCCAGATTTTCGAGTCCCTCTTCTGCTTCAACAATAAAATCTTGAATAATCTCTTCCATCTCATCCATAATTTCACCTTTGGTTTAGTTAAGGAGTTATGGAGTTGGGGGGGGGAATAAACTCTCAACTCTCTAACTCCCTGACTCCTTAACTCTTCTCAAATATCTTATCTATCTTCTCTTTTAATACCTCTGCTGTAAATGGTTTTACTATATAATTGCTTACCCCTGACTTAATAGCCTCCATTATATTCTCCTTTTGTGCCTCTGCTGTTACCATAAGAAAAGGTATATTCTTTGATTCTGGATACTCCCTGACTTTCTTAAGTAACTCTATTCCACTCATATTGGGCATATTCCAGTCACAAACAACAAAATCAAATTTATCCTGCTTTAATTTTGCAAGGGCTATATTCCCATCCTCAGCCTCTTCAATATTCTTGTATCCTATCTGTTTCAGAATATTTTTGATGATCTTCCTCATAGTAGAAAAATCATCAACAATCATTATTTTCATCTCAAGATTAGCCATCTCTTCCTCCTCTTTATAATTAAGTGTAAAGTGCCTAAAATGCCTAAAATTATAAATAGAAATATCTATTAACTTTAGGCACTTCACACTTTAGCTCACTTAAATCATTCCTTAATCAGCCCATAAGCTTTATTACTTCTTTTCTTAATACATCCTTGGGTACTGGCTTGGTAAGATAAGTTGACACACCAACCTCCTTCCCTTTTGTTCTGCTTATTTCTCCTGCTTCGGTAGTAAGCATGATAATGGGAATCTTAGAATAGACAGGATTGCTCTTAACAGACTTAACAAGCTCAATTCCATCCATCTGGGGCATATTAAGATCTGTAATTATCAGATCAACATCTGAAGTTGTGAGTTTTTCAAGCGCATCTATCCCATCTACTGCTCCAATAATATTATAGCCGTCAAGCCTCAGATAGATTGAAATTATCTTCCTTGTAGTAGTACAATCATCAACAATCAAAATATTTTTTTTCATAATCCCTCTCCTCTATAGCTTTTTATATACTATAGAATTATTTGACAGCATAAGTTTAAATGACCTGGATATCCCATGAAGGGACTCAGAGTGCCCAATAATTAGATACCCATCTGGTTTTAATGAGTTATAAAGTGTGGCTATTACTTTCTTTTTTGCCTCCAGATCAAAGTAGATGATCATATTTCTACAGAATATAACATCCATATCTCTGATATTTCTGACCTGTATCTGGTTATAAAGATTGATATGTGTAAATTTAACCAGTCTTTTAATTACTGGTTTAATCATATATTGTCCATTATAAAAATCAAAATATTTCTTTTTATATACTTCCTCTGTATTTCTGAGTGAATACTCTTTATATGCTCCCCTTCTTGCTGAGGCAAGAGCCCCTTCACTTATATCACTGGCTAATATCTCTATGTCCCAGAATTTCAGTTGTGCAAACTTTTCCAAAAGTATCATAGCAATCGTATAAGGCTCTTCTCCTGTAGAACATGGAGCGCTCCATACCCTCATCTTTCTTCTCAAAGAATCCTTTTTTTCCTCTATAATACTCGGGACAACCATCTCCTCAAATGCCTTGAGCTGATTTATATCTCTAAAAAAACTTGTCTCATTATTTGTAATTACATTAATAAGAGAAGAAATTTCTTTTACACTGAGGGGATCAAATTTCAAAAACTTATAATATTCCTCAAATGTCCTGCAATTGTTCTCTTTAAGTCTGTTTTTAAGCCTATTCTGCAATATATAGCTCTTATCTTCAGCAAAAAAGATGCCGCACTTATTATAGATAATATCCCTTAATAATATAAATGTGTCTTTGCTAAGAGTGTTATTATTAGTTCCCATATCCATTTAAAACCCCATTTTCAACACTTAGTGTTGGACAAAACTTTGCTGAACAATGAATAAAGTCCGAAACCACTTGACTTATCCTTCCCCTTCGTTTAGCTTAGGGCGTCGGCTTACTACAAGTCAGACATCTCTATTTGTCATTCTGCCTCTCTACTTGTCATTCTGAGTGTAGCGAAGAATCTGCTTTTTCACTTTCCTGTATACTATCTTTCCCTACTATTTTTTCCAGTGCCTTAATTGCCTCCTCTTTTATCTCTTCGTCTGGATGAGAAGTAAAAGCCCTTATTTCATCCTCAGCCCTTTTATCTCCTATTTCTCCTAATGCCCAGATACACACAAGTCTTACAGGTCCGTCTTCCTCTTTCATCTTATTTATTAAAGGAATAACACCATCTTTATCCTTAGACCTGCCTATGGTCTCTGCTGCCCTGTATCTTACCCACAGATAATCATCCTCTAATGAGAGGATTAAACTATCCAGCACTCTTCTATCATATAATCTGCCAAGATTATATACAGATGAAAGCCTTACCTGTTCATTTTCATCGCTAATGCCAGGCAGGATAGAATCAATAAACTCTGGATCATCAAAACTGGATATAGAGTCAATAGCTACCTTTCTTACCCTCCAGTCACAATCATTTAATGCGTTTAATATAGAAGGTATACCTCTTCTATCCTTTAATAATCCCAATCCCTTGACAGCAAGCTCTCTGAAAACAACATCATCATGTGAGGAATAATGGATTAAACTATCTGCAACCTCGTCCGAGCCAAGTTTAACCAATGTCTTAAGCACTGACTCCTTTATATTTCTGTATGGCTCTCTTTCAAATAATGCAAGAAGAGCCCTTACTGCCTCTGTTCCACATATCTCTCCCAATGTCATAGCTGCCTCTTCTCTTACATGTCCTGTCTCATCCTCAAGAAACATTGTAATCACTGGAAAAACGTTTTTATTTCCTATCTCTCTGAGAGCGTGAATCATCTCTTTCTTTATATCTCTCTCCTGATATTTTATCATGGCAAGTATATAGGAAACCGCCTTTTTAGACTTTATATGACCTAATGTCTTAATAATTATCAGGAGAATTCTTTTGTCACTTTCTTTCAGATATTCTATTAATATATCCTCATCTCCCATAATTTTGAGGGTATGATAGATCAACTCACTCATCTCTTCATCATCTTCAACTGTCTTTAAGATATCAAGCAGAGGAGCAGTCGCTTTTTTATATTGCAGCATCTCTATCCCTTTTACAGCACACAGCCTGATATCTCTATCACTATCATTCAATGCATCAGTCAGATATTTTAATAAACTCTCTTTATCAAGTAGATTGAGAAACAGACTACTGTTACTATTAGATATAGATATAACAGTCTTAATAACCCTGTTTCTAATCTCTATATCATTCAGAGTCTCAAGCATAGAGATCATAGGTTCTATGACTATAGGGTCACCTATCTTATCTAACGCGTCTATTGCTGCATATATCATACTTTGATCGCCTGTCTTGATTATATTCAATAGAGGTTCGATTGCCTTTTTATCTCCTATATCTCCTAATGCCTCTATAACATGAAATTTTATCCATTCCTCTTCATCAAGATGCCTCAGGATTGGCTCTACTGCACAGGGATTTTTTAAAATTCCAAGACTATTTACTGATGATGCTCTCACATTTGGATCAGGATCATTTAATGCCTCTATTAATGGCTCTGCTACTTTCTCTCCGCCTACCTTTCCAAGTATATCAGCACCAAATTTCCTGATATCCTCGTTCTTATCCTTTAATAAAGGCAGGATCAATTCCACACCGGATGTCCCTATCTCCTCAAGTATCTCCACTGCAATATTTCTTATAAATGCACTTTCATCTCTAAGTAAAGGGAGAAGATTACAGACAACCTTTTCTGTTCCGATCTTTATTAAAGACTCCATGACAGCCTGTTGAATTCCTAAATTAGTATCTCTTAATCCCTGTACTAAATGAGGAATTGCAGCCTCATCCTTTATTTCACCAAGCTCATATACAGCATCTCTCCTAATAGTATTATCATTGCTGTTGAATTCTTCTATGAGCTGTGCAACCCTATCATTTTCTTCTTGAACTCTCATATCTCCCCCCACTTACTACTTATTTCTACCTTTTACTTTATCGGTATTTATTCAGTATTTCTTAATATATCTTTGTTTGAATCTTGAGTTTTATTTGTCATTTGAAATTTATTTTCTATATTAAAGTCTCTCTTTCTTCGAGGCAGTTGCGAAATGCCAAAATGCTATACTCTGTCATTCTATCTATACTCTGTTATACTCTGTCATTCTGAGCGGAGCTAAGAATCTGCTTTTTCCGTCGATTCCCTTCTAAAGCCCACTTAAAAGCAGACCCTTCGCTCCACTCAGGGTGACAAAAGGGTATTTCGCAACTGCCTCCTTCTTCTTTATTTCCTCCATCCACTGGAAGGGTTATAGTAAGGCATCTCCATGTTTCATCCGCATTCTCTACGCTAATCTTTCCATTATATCTATTTACTATCCCATTGATTACACTTAATCCATATATACTTTCATTTTTACCAGTGTCACTAAACTCAATAACGACATTTTCATTATTCTTATATGTCTTTATCTTTATCTCTCCAGTATCTTTTATTGTATTTGAGGTATTGACTAAAAGATTCATAAAGAGGAGCTTTATTTCCAGAGGATTGCATTCTACATCAGGTAAACGACCATATTCTTTTATTACTTCAACTATTTTAGTCGTGTGTTTTTGTCTATTCATGAATATATTTAAGGCATATTCAATGTCATTGTTGACATTTGTCTTCCTTGTTTCCGTACCATTAATATCTGAAAAATCCTTGATGAAGTTTATTATTTTGCCTGCCTTTTCTGTATCTTCTTTTGACTTTGCAATAATATCTTTAATATGTCCAAATATATTGTTATAGCCTATCTTTTTCTTGAAATCCTCTATCTCTCTACTATCCAATACTATGCCGCTATCATATCTATCAATAAGCTCTTTTATCTCTCTTATATAACCACTTAACACATTCATGTTATTGCTGACAGAAAAGACAGGGCTTATAATCTCGTGTGCCATATCAGTTGATAATTGTGTAATTGATGCCATTTTCTCAGACTGAAATAATTGAGATTTAGCAATATTTAGTTTTTTATATATATTCTTTAACTCAGCAAATGTATCTTCAAGCTCAGCAGTTCTCTCCTCACACCTTTCTTCTAATCTATCTTTAAATAGTTTTAGACTTGCTATCATCTTATTGAATGACCTTGATAACTCACCTATCTCATCTTTGGTGGCATCATCTACACTAACAGTTAAATCTTCTTCCTCTCCTGCCACCCTTATTGCCTTATCCAATATCTTTACCCGCCTGATAATAGGCCATACAACAAATAAAATGCCTGCCATTATAACACCAAATATCAGGAATACTCCTATTAGGGAGTGATACGACATCTTTTTGATGGATTTACCGATCATTAAGACATGCCTTATCTCATCATTTTTTGTTTTATCTACATCCTGCATAATAGAGTTTAATAAATAGACCGCTGCCGTTTCATCTCTCATGACCGGATCTATTATTTCTCCAGTAACAACATTATCTCCTCTTTTTAAATTATTAATAAACTTGTTATGTGTTACCATTAATTCATCCAGACGATTTTCATAATCTTCAATATAGCCCTGGAAAAAGTTTATCTTTGTCAACTCAGCATCAAATAACTCTTTAAGATCATAAAATCTTCTTAAATAATCATCCTTCTTAGAAAGCCAGAAATTGTTTAACATCAATATCTCATTCCAGAGGATACTATCTGTCTCTATCATCCTGATCGAAAGATTATTGTATATAAACACTGACTGTATCTGTTCAATTAAAGGGTTAAGGTAAGGAAAATATCTGAGGAGATATCTGCGTGACTCTATTTTAGTCATAAGGCTGGACATCTGCTCTGCATCCTGACGAATAAATAGATCAATCAGACCATATATCTCTTCCTGAATCTGATATATTCCCTTTTTATCTACCAAACTGATGGCATAAGACTTGTTTTTCTTAAAATGGCTCAGTATCTCCAGTATTTCATCAATAAATATATTATATCTTTCCCTGATCTTACGGAGCTGTTCTAACTCTCTATGCTCTTCATTTCTATTATGCCTCTTTTCTAATTTAATCAGATGTTCATTAAGTTTTTTGTCCTGGGTCTTGAAGAGGTCATTATATACCTCTTTATCAAATAAGAGGTATTGGGAAATGGCAACTACCTCTTTCACAAAATCAGTTTTCATCCTTGCTGCTGACTGGATATCACCACCTCTCTTATAGAAAAAACTGGCATCTTCAATGGTGTTAGAAATAACTATAAAAGAAATAATCCAGAATGATAGCGATATAACAAGAAAAACAGAATATAAGCCTATAACTTTTCCCTTTATTCCTACCGGCTTCATATAAATGTTTACCTTTCCTCTTTAAGCCCTTTAAGTTTTCCTTTTAATCTCAATACTGCCTGTGTGCGGAGCTGACAGACACGGGATTCAGTAATATGCAGTATTTTTCCTATCTCCTTCATAGTGAGTTCATTATAATAATATAGAGAGAGCACCAGTCTTTCCTTATCAGGAAGTCCTTTTACTGCGTCTGCCAATATCTTTTTCAGGTCAGAAGATATTATGATGGAGAGGGGGTCACAACCGTTATTATCACAAATAAGAGAGCCTAATATCTCATATTTATTATCTTTATTTATTCCTAAATCTTCTATATTAATTATCCCTATTCCCTTTACCTTAAAAAGGAGGTCATGAAAGTCTGATAGTTTCATATCCAATTCTTTTGCTGTCTCTTCCTCAGTCGCAGGTCTTCCCAATTTTTTCTCAAGTGTATAATATGCCTTCTGCAGGAGAGCGATCTTATCCCTTACTGAACGAGGCACCCAATCTGTAGCCCTTATCTCATCCAACATAGCGCCGCGGATTCTATATTCTGCGTATGTCTTAAACCTAGTCTCTCTGGAAGGATCAAACCTCTTTACAGCATCCATTAACCCTACAACACCTGCATTTATAAGGTCATTTATATCTAAGTGAGGCGGGAGTCTGAAGACAAGACGATAGGCAAGATATTTTATTGCCGGCGCATACTCGGATATAAGCCCTTCTATATTATTTATTGATACCTCTTCACAATATCCTGTCGTCTGTCTCATGATCCTGCACCTATTAACCTTTTCCATAAAAACTGGATGTTGGATTTTGGCTGTAAAGGAGCGGGCCATTCACATATTGTCCTTGCAAGTTGATCAAATGCCCTGCTCGACTGAGAGTTGGGATAGATATCTACTATCGCCTTCTGCCTACATACTGCCTTTGGCATATTATTATCCAGTGTGATATATCCTATATAATCTATTGATATATTCAGAAACCTGTCAGCCACAATGCTTAGTTTTCTGTATACCTCTTTTGCCTCTCTCTCATCCTTTATCATATTAACTAACAACTTAAACTTCCTCTCTGCATGTTTTGTTGAGAGCACCTTCATAAGGGCATAGGCATCAGTTATAGAAGTTGGCTCAGGAGAGACTATGACAATAATCTCCTGTGCTGCTGTGCTGAAATAGATCACATTAGATGATATGCCTGCCCCTGTATCAATCAGGAAAAAATCTATCTTTGAAGGGAGTTTGTCAAACTCTGTAAGGAGGTTTAACTGCTGTTCATCAGTCAGGGATGTCAACTCCTGAACCCCGGAACTAGAAGGGAGGATCATAATCCCTGAAGGACCATTAACAATAATATCTGAAAGCCCCTTTTCTCCCATAAGAAGGTGCTGGACATTATATTTTGGGGTCAATCCAAGCAGCACATCAAGATTGCCAAGTCCAAGATCTGCGTCAAGGATCATTACCTTCTTGCCTAATTTAGATAAGGCAATGGCAAGGTTTGCCACTACATTAGTCTTTCCTACTCCACCCTTTCCACTAGTAATAGCTATTACACGAATATTATTAAAAGTCCCTGCATTTACCTCTCTAATATCTGTCATCTTTCTCAATGTTGCTGCCTGATCCATAATTCTCCTTGTAAAGGGAGTTGGGGAGTTGAGGAGTAAATAACTCCCTAACTCCTTAACTCTCCAACTCTCCCCAACATCAAATCCACTACTCTCCTTGTAGAGACTACCTCAATATCTTCAGGTACTTTCTGACCTGTTGTGAAATATGACAGGGGTTTACCTGTCTGAAACATTATATTAAAGATACTTCCAAAGGATGTGGTCTCATCTAACTTTGTAAATAGAAGTTTGTCTATAGGAATAATATTAAATCTCTGTACTATATCTTTCAGGTCACTCTCTTTTGTAGTAGCAGACATAACTAAATTCACTTCAAATGATATGTCCCGACCTATAAATTTCTTTAGTTCAGTCATCTGCATATTGTCCTTTTGACTCCTTCCTGCTGTGTCTATCAGGATCAGGTTTGACTGCCTCTTTTTTGATATCAGTTCTCTTAAATCCTTCATTGTTACAACCACATCAACAGTAATACCCAATATTTTAGAATATATCTTCAATTGTTCTATCGCTGCAATACGATATGTATCAAGGGTTACCAATGACACGCTATCCTTTTTGCTCAGTGCATATTTTGCAGCTAATTTGGCAATGGTTGTTGTCTTACCCACACCTGTCGGACCTACAAAGATCGCTATCTTATGTTCATTGTGATCTTTTAAGATCGGTCCTGATACCTTAATACGATTCATCAAAAGATTTGATAAATAGGTCTCTACATAGTCTTTATTTGCTTTGTCATCCTGAGATAATCTCTGGTTCATAAAGTCAACAATCTTTAATGTAATATCTTCGCTTAAATTATTTGCAATTAATCTCTTATATATATCTAACAGATTTTCATGAAAGGAAGAGACTGCATTATTACTTGTCTGTCTTACCAACCTTTTCATAATACTCTTTATTTCCATAAGCTCATCTTTAAAGTCTATTCCTCCACTCTCTTTATAGGCTGCTGAATATGATTGAGTTAAAAACTCTATTCCATTCTTTATGACTGACAACTCATCGTGCAGAGGTACAATAAGGTCAAAATGTTCTTTGTTTATCTCGTTAGTTATATATCTTTTATCCTGCTGTAAATCATTGCTGAATAACTTGTTCTCTTCCTCTATACTGTTGTTGTTATGATGGGTACGGTTTCTTGAGAGGTCATAATCATTTGCAGCGGTTACCTCTATAAGAGGCCGACTGAACAGACCAAATGTCCCCCCCCCTTTTTTAATCTTTTTTGTAGATAATATTATGGCATCAGAGCCTAATTCACTCTTGACCATCTTAATTGCCTCCTGCATGTCCACCGCTTCAAATTTTTTAATCTGCATCAGTTATCCTCACAATATCCAGAGGTTGTATCCTTACATTACTTGTAATCTCATTTGGTGAAAGTACTACTAATTGAGGAATAAGCGACTCTGTCCACTTTTTAAAATGGCTTCTTATACGCGGAGAACAGAGAAGAATGGGTTGATAACCCTTTTTTGTAATATTTTCTATAACCTGTTTAAGTCTGTTAAATATTCTCTGTGCAAAGTTCGGTTCAAGTGCGATATAAGAACCCTGATTTGTCTGTTGAATTGCAGATGCTATCTTTTCATCCAGATTCATATCAAGGGTTATTACATGCATAACACCATCCTGAGTCAGGTATTGTCTGGTTATAGACCTTGCCAGACTCTGTCTCACATATTCTGTAAGTACCTCAGGGTCTTTTGTTATAGGTGCATAATCTGCTATCGTCTCCAGAATTGTTCTCAAATCCCTGACAGGAAGTCTCTCTTTCAGGAGATTTTTGAGGATCATAACAATTACGCCCAATGGAAGAAGATTAGGGATCAACTCCTCCACTACCTTTGGACAACTTTTTGAAAGATTATCAAGGAGGGTCTGCACCTCCTGTCTGCCCAGCAATTCATAACCATGTGATTTTATAATCTCTGTAAGGTGCGTTGCAATTATCGTGGAAAGATCAACCACAGTATAACCCAAAAATTTAGCCTTATCCTTATCATCATTTGCAATCCATAATGCAGGAAGTCCAAAACATGGCTCTATTGTCTGAATCCCTTCCAGTCCTTTTTTTGCAGTACCAGGGTCTATAGCCATACATCTGCCATGTATCAATTCTCCCTTTCCTACTTCAATCCCTTTTATAAGGATTGAATACTCATTCTGTTTTAATTGCAGGTTATCTCTTATATGGATAGGAGGAACGATAATCCCTATATCAAGGGCACACTGCCGTCTTATCAATCTTATTCTCTCAAGAAGATCCCCATCCTGATCCTGATCAACTAATGGAATAAGTCCATATCCTATATTTAACTCCATCAGGTCTAAAGAGAGAAGTGATTCTATCTTTTCAACAGATGTCTCTTTAGCCTTCTCTTCTCTTTCCTCTTCTATAGTTGATAATACCTCTCTTTTCTTAATGGAATTAATATATGCAAATGTCCCAAGTATTGCTGAAAGGGTAATAAATGGAAGATGAGGCAGACCCGGCACCATCCCGAAGAAAAAGAGTATCACAGATGATGTTGCTATTGCCTTTGGATGGATTATTATCTGTCTCGTTATATCCATGCCAAGATTTGATTCTGAGGCAGCCCTTGTAACTACAATGCCTGCAGCAGTGGATACAATCAGAGCCGGCACCTGTGCCATTAATCCATCACCTACAGTAAGGAGTGTGAAATTCTGAAGAGCTCCAACCACAGGCATATTATACTGAAATACCCCTATAAGCAGTCCTCCGACAACATTAACAATCATTATTATTACTGCTGCAATTGCGTCCCCCCTTACAAACTTGCTTGCACCATCCATTGCACCATAAAAATCAGCCTCATGGGCAATCGTTTCCCTCCGTATCTTTGCCTCTATATCATTGATTGTTCCGGCATTAAGATCAGCATCAATGCTCATCTGTTTTCCTGGCATTGCATCGAGAGTAAATCTGGCGGCCACCTCTGCCACTCTGCCGGCACCTTTTGTGATTACCATAAAGTTTATTATCACAAGGATAGCAAAGACTATTAATCCTACAGTATAATTTCCTCCCACCACAAAATTACCAAAGGATTTGATTACCTGTCCTGCTGCTGCTGCTCCCTCATTTCCATGCAGGAGAATCAGCCTTGTTGATGCAATATTTAGTGAAAGGCGAAAGAGTGTTGATATTAAAAGGATCGTTGGAAACACTGAAAATTCCAATGGTTTAATAATATACATGGAGATCAGGATTATAACTATAGAGAGCGTAATATTAAATGAGAGCAAAAGGTCTAATAATACTGAAGGCAGCGGGAGTATCATAATGCTCAATATTACTATTACTCCAATCCCTAAGATAAGATCACTATTCTTTGCCCAATTAGGGATTATTTCTTCTGTATTATCCATATTATTCCGCTCTCCTCTTACCTAACTTATAAACATAAGCCAGTATCTCTGCCACTGCCTTATAGAGACTTGGCGGTACTTCCTGTCCTATCTCTACTATCCTGTACAATGACCATGCAAGAGGTTTATCTTCTACCATAGGAACTCCATGTTTTTTGGCTATATTCTTTATCTGCTCTGCCATATAATCTGCACCCTTTGCTACAACCTTCGGGGCACCCATCTCTTTACTCTCATATTTTAATGCCACTGCTATATGCGTCGGATTGGTTATGACTGCATCTGACCTGGGAACCTCTGCCATCATCCGTAATAGAGATATCTTCATCTGGGCGCTTCTGATTTTTGACTTTATAAGCGGATCTCCCTCTGACTCCTTTAATTCCTCCTTAATCTCTTGTCTCGTCATCCTCAGACTGCGCTCATATTCCCATTTCTGAAACGCATAATCCAGAATAGCCATAACAATAACAGCAAGACCTACATATTTCAGCACTTTAAAGAGCATTTTAAACAGATAAAATAGTATCTGGTTTGTCTCCAATCCAATAACTCCCGCAATATTATTAATATCACCTTTTATAATTAAAAAACCTATGACTCCTAATAGAGATATAATCAGAAATGACTTTATCACCTCTACTATGGCATGTTTTGAAAAAATATTTTTAAACCCATTGACAGGATTTATCTTATTCAGGTCAAATGATAAATTCTCTGTCGTGAGATTAAATCCAACCTGCAATATATTCACAGACAGACCCACAACCATTATCAACGCCATAAATGGAAACAGGAGAAAAAAGAGGTAATAAGACAGCTCAACAAACAATGCGTAGAGATTTTCTGTATTCATTTTAAAGGTTCCACTAATTAATAAGATACGCTGACTCATTGCAAAAATATTTTGAAGCATCTTAACACCCATAAAATAAAATAGCCCTATTGCCGCTATGAGGAGAGAGGCAGATGAGACCTCTTTGCTCTTTGCTACTTTCCCCTTTTTTCTTGCTTCTTCTCTCTTTTTGGGAGTCGCTTGTTCAGTTTTATCTAAATCATTATCAGGCATAATTTTAGTTTTTAGTTTTTCACTTCAGGTTACCTGCTTCCCATTATCCTCATTAATGTAAACATATTTTCATTCATACCCGTAAAGACTACATTTCGCAAAAACATGGAAAATAATGGCAAGGAAAATCCCAATATTAAAAGTCCCATTCCAATGATTAAGGGATACCCAACTATAAAGACATTCATCTGCGGGAGTGTTCTGGATATTAATCCTAATAAGACATTTGTCAAAAGGATAACAATAGTTATAGGTGCGCTTATCTTTACTGCAATAATAAATACCTGATTGAATATCCTCAAAATATTCTCCATTAATACGCTGGAGAAATAAAAAGAGATGGGTGGTATAATCTGAAAGCTCTTCATAATGGCACTTATAAAATAATAGTGCCCATTTATTGTAAGAAATATGAGTGTTGCCAATATTGTCTGAAATTGTCCAATTATAGGCACCTGCTGGCTTGTCTGAGGATCTAAGATATTAACAATTCCAAAGCCCATCTGAAATCCTATCAGCATCCCCCCCAGCTCAATAGCAGTAAATACAATACGAGAGGCAAAACCTATTATCATACCTATCATTAACTCCCCTGCTAACACAGGGATAAGTGAAAAGATATCAGATAACAGCACTTCTATTCTTATGGTTAAAAGAGGTAATATTATCAATGACAGAACAAAGGAAAGACCTATTCTGGTTTGTATAGGAACGGATCTGCTTCCTAAAATAGGCAGCATCATAATAATACCTGATACCCTTATCAGCACAATAATAAATCTCTCAATCTGGTTAATAGAAAAATTGAAGATATCCATGTCTTAATTACCTGAAGTGTGAAGTGCCTAAAGTGAACTAAAGTTATAAGTAGAAGTATCTATCTATTTCATTAACTTTAGGCACTTCACACTTCTAACTTCACACTTTTTTATCTTATATAGTTTGGAATATTCATAAATAAGTTTGTTGTAAAACCTATGATCACTCTCATCATCCATGGCATAAAGAGCAGCAATGCTATAAATACGGCTAAAATCTTTGGGACAAAGGTTAAGGTAACTTCACTAATCTGGGTAGCCGCCTGAAATATACTTACCATTAAACCAATAATCAGACTTGTTAATAACATGGGCGCACCCACTAAAATAACAGTTTGAAGCGCATTTCTGCCTACATCTACTATTAATTCAGGAGTCATTCTCTTCTACCTCCTATACACTAAAACTCTTTACTAATGATCCAATTATTAAATGCCATCCGTCTATCAAAACAAAAAGCATAAGCTTAAAAGGGAGTGAGATAATAATAGGCGGCAGCATCAACATCCCCATTGACATAAGAACACTTGCTATCACCATATCCAGCACAAGAAATGGTATATATATAAGAAACCCTATCTGAAACGCTGTCTTCAATTCACTGATAATAAATGCTGGTATCACTACAGATGTCGGGATATCTGAGACATCTTCAGGCCTCTTCTCTGCCCTTGATATATCAAGGAAGAGAGAGAGGTCGTTCTCACTTGTCTGAGCAAACATAAATTTCCTTAATGGCATAATAGCCTTATTAAATGCCAGTTCCTGAGATATATCTTTTTTTAAAAAGGGTTGAAATGCCTCATCATTAATCTGTTTCCATACAGGAGTCATAATAAAAAATGTCAGGAACAATGCCAGACTGACGAGAACCTGATTTGGCGGAACCTGTTGAGTTCCTAATGCCTGTCTCATAAAGGAAAGGACTACCACAATCCTTGTAAAAGAGGTCAACATGACAAGAATAGCTGGCGCCAGAGAAAGGATCGTCAAAAGAATAACTATCTGTATAGTAGTCGCAATATCCTTATTATTTTCGGCGTTGTCAATACCAATAGTAACCTTGGGTATTGTGAAATTCCCTCCCTGAGCATAAGTGATGCTGTCAGTTATGCCTATTATAATGAGCATAATAAAAGATATCAGAGCTATTTTAAGTAAACCATTCATATTCTTTCCTGTACCCTTCCCCCTTCACCCTGTCCCCTGAATACATCTCCCTCTAACTTTGTCAACAATGAAATACGATCTTCTGTTATACCAACTACCAGAATATCACTCCCTGTCTCTATAACAGCTATCTCCTTTTTAGCCCCTAAATAGGTGCGGGCTAATATCTTTATAAACCCCTCTTTTGATGGAAGCCCCAGCCTCCTCCCCCAATAATTCTTGATTATATAGAGGAGGATAAATATAAGCCCTACAAGAAAAGCCAGGGCAGAAAATACCTTAATAGTTGAATAAAATATATCCATAATCAGCTAAGACCCTAAGAGACTAAGAGTAACTCTTAGTCTCCCTATTTTAACTGTTTTATCCTTTCTACAGGACTTACCACATCAGTAAGTCTTATTCCAAACTTTTCATTAACCACAACTACCTCTCCTCTTGCTATTAGTCTACTATTTATCAGTATCTCCATTGGTTCGCCTGCAAGTTTATCTAACTCTATTACAGAACCCTGACTCAATTGAAGAAGGTCTTTTATCAACATCTTTGTAGCCCCGAGCTGGACTGATATCTCAAGAGGGATATCGAGAATAAAATCAAGGTTATCAGGTGGATGTCCTGACGGCTGTTCTTCTAAAGGTTCAAAGTTTGCAGTCTTTACCTCTGACGGCTTATCTGCTTTTAATTCTGCATCTGTAACAGTCGGTTCTTCTTTAGTCTTAGCAAGCTCTTCTGCTTTATCAGCTTGTTCAGCCATCTATCTCTTCTCCCCCTTTCCATATTATTGAAGATATCTGTATTGCCTGATTGCACTTATATATACCCGGATGCCCTTTAAACTTTGGAACTCCTTCAATATTTACATACATCTCTTCATTAACACCCTTTTCCAGCACAATGACATCGCCTCTGCCTATATTTAAGACATCTTCTACCCGAATAGATGCCCTCCCCATCTCTGATGTTATATGGACCTTGCAGTTTAACAACCTATCCCTGAAACGGGAAAGCCATTCATTATCCACCTCAAGTTGATCGCTCTGAAAACCGGCATACAACTTCTCTTTGATAGGTTCTATACTGGAATATGGTATGCACATATATATATCTCTTGACTCATTCTCTATCTCCACATTAAATACAACAGATATAACAACCTCTGTAGGCGTGACTATACCTGCAAACTGAGGATTGACCTCATGACGACTATAATGGATGTTTATGGGATATACTGAATTCCATGCCTTTTCCATATCTTCCAAAGCCATTTTGACAATCTTTCTGATAATCTTATGCTCTATTGAAGTAAATTCTCTTCCCTCTGTCTTTACATGGGTCTGTCCTCCACCGCCAAAGAGATGATCGATAAATAGAAATATTAGTCTGGCATCAATTACAAAAAGAGAGTATCCCCTTAATGGTTCTTTTTTTATCACATTAAAACTTGCCGGAAGTGGTATGTTTTTTATAAACTCCCCAAATTTCTTTATTTCTATTGAGGCAAAAGATATATCAACTGTCTTCCTTAAGGTTGCAGAGAGAGAAAGATTGAAAAATCTTGAAAATCTTTCATTAATAATCTCAAGGGTCGGCATCCTGCCACGGATGATCTTCTCCTGATTGGTAAGGTCATAAATCCTGACCCCTTCTTTATCCTCTTCTTCCTTCGTTGTATCGATCTCACCATCTGAAAGACCTTGAAGCAGGGCATTTACTTCATCTTGTGATAATATCTTTTCCATAATATAAACACAGATTACTGGACAACAAATTCAGTAAAATATACAGTTATAACCTTATTTGTATTCAAAATATTTGTAATCCTCTCAATAATTTCATCCCTTAATCGGAATTTTCCTTCAACACTTCTTATACTGTCATAATCTTTGCTGCTTAAGAGCACTATAATTGCATCTCTTATCTGGGCGCTCCTTTCAGCTATCTTCTCTTTAGTCTTATTATCTTTTACTTCTACCTGCATTGTCACCTTAAGATATCTAACATCGTCCTTATCAGCCAGATTTACAATAAAGGTCTCAAGCGGGACCATTATGCCTATCTCATCTTTTACATCTAACTCATTATCCACCTCTATATCAGACACTATATTTTTAGCAACCTCTCCGTTCTTGACAAAAAATTTAGTAAAAAGAAAAAAACCTCCACCGCCAAGAATTAACAAAACCATAACCAATATTATTATCAATTTAAAAGGCTTCTTTTGGGGAGAGGAATCGGTTTTTTTCTCCTTATTTTCATCTGCCATATCTCTTTCTCCTTAATATGGTGTAACTATTCAGCTATTACAATTATAATCATACGCATTATAAAGTCTTTGTAACCCCTTGCCCTGTATTAGTTGAATAGTTATGTTTTTTGAATAATAGGTTTTGCAATCTTTATGCCATCTTGAAGAGTATCTATAAAGAGGCTAAAAAGAAAAATGTAAAAACTAAATTGATTTAAATATTTCAATTAGTTATATTTTGTTTGAAGGAGTAAATCTGAGTAAAAACAGATGTGTGATAAGAATTAAATAAGGCTTGTAGTGTCAAAGGGGAGAGATTTCGTCAAGAATTTGACATTTTTTCTGACCGTAATCTATTAAAAAAATCCTGTAATAACTTTTTGCACTCTATCTCTAATATCCCTGATGATGTCTTTATGCTGTTTGCTACTTTACTGTCCCCTATTATATCATAAAGTGAACCAGCAGCCCCTGCTCTTGGGTCGGTACAACCATAGACCAGACTTGAAATTCTGGCGAGAACAATCGCCCATGCGCACATTGCACATGGTTCAACTGTCACATAGAGTGCTGCATCAGACAAACGCCATCTCTTTAGTCTTCTTGAGGCATCTTTTATAGCTATAATCTCAGCATGGGCAGTAGGATCATTCCATGACTCTGTCATATTATGCGCCCTTGAAACCACAACATTATTTACAACTAAGATCGCTCCTATAGGTACCTCATTATTTCTTGAAGAGAGACTTGCCTCTTCAAGAGCAAGTCTCATAAATTTAATATGATTTTCTCTCTGAGTCAGCAAATCTTTAACTGCCTTCTTTTAATCCAGCAATTCTTTCTAAAGCCTCCTTATATTTGCTGCTTGTCTTCTGGATAATATCCTCAGGCAGATCAGGCACAGGTGGTCTCTTATTCCAGTTAATAGAAAGGAGATAATCCCTTACAAACTGTTTATCAAAACTGTTTTGCGCTCTTCCCGGCTTATACTCAGCCTCTGGCCAGAATCGGGATGAATCTGGTGTAAGTACTTCATCTATCAGCATCAGTTTTCCATTATATATTCCGAATTCAAATTTTGTATCAGCTATAATAATCCCTTTCTTTTCAGCGATATCCTGAGCAGTCCTATAAATAGATATGCTTACATCTCTGATCCTCTCTGCCATCTCTTTCCCTATTAAATCCTGAACATCTCTAAGGCTTATATTTTCATCATGGTTTCCTGATTCAGCCTTTGTAGAAGGTGTAAATATCGGATTATCCAGTCGGCTTGATTCTAATAGACCTGCCGGCAACTTTATCCCGCAGACCGATCCCGTTTCCTGATATTCATTCCACGCAGATCCGGAGATATATCCCCTGACCACTGCCTCAACAGGCAGGGGTTCTGTCTTTTTAACAAGCATACTTCTTTCTTTCAGAATATCACTGTAGCCTTTACACTCATCAGGATAATCCTCTATATCCCCTGAGATAAAATGTACAGGTATAATCCCGCCAATTGTCCTGAACCAGTATATAGAAAGTTGAGTAAGGACTTTCCCCTTATCAGGTATTCCATCAGGGAGAATAAAATCAAACGCTGATATCCTGTCTGTTGCCACAATCAGGAGTTTATCGCCAAAATCATATATATCCCTCACCTTTCCCCTGCTAAAAGGGACTAATCTATCAAAGTCAGTCTCTATAACTATTTCACTACTCATAAATTCCCTCCATCATTATCATCTGTTAGCCTCGTATACCATATGTGCCAATTCAGGCAGTATAAGACTCTTCATTGCAAGCCTTACAGCAGATTCTGAACCAGGCATAGATATAACGATTTTTCCTTTACATACCCCTGCAATCGCCCTGCTCATAATTGCAGCAGAGCCAATCTCCTTATAACTCAGGCGCCTGAATATCTCGCCAAAACCATCTATCTTTTTCTCAATTATTCTGGATACGACCTCATAAGTGCTGTCTCTCTTAGAGATGCCTGTCCCGCCATTCAATATTACTGCATTTACAAAAGGATTAACCAGCCCGGATTCAATCCCGGCTTTAATCTCATCTATATTGTCCTTTATAATAAAATAATCAACTACCTTATGTGAACTATTTTCCAACTGTTTTTTTATAAATCCACCGCTTGTGTCAATATCCTTCCTTCTTGTATCACTTACAGTAATTACAAGACAGGCAACACTATCAGGTGATTTTTCCTTGTGTTCTTTATGCCCCATCTATTATCCCTTTATATTGCCAATCGGATGCATTTCTGCCACCTTTTTTGATATACCGATCCTGTCCATAGTATCAACTACCTGATTTATGTCTTTATAGGCAATCCCTGCTTCTTCAGCCAATCCTGATAAGGATGCTGCCTTTACAATGATACCTTTTTTATACATCTTTTCTTTAAGTTCACTTCCCCTTACCGCCTTTTTTGCCTGCTTCCTTGACATAAGTCTGCCGCACCCATGCATTGTTGAGCCGAATGTATCTGAGACAGCCTTATCTGTTCCTACAAGGAGATATGACACTGTCTCCATAGACCCCCCAACGATTACAGGCTGTCCTGTATCTCTGTAGATATCTGTTATCTCACTCCTGCCAGGTCCGAAGCTCCTCGTAGCCCCTTTTCTGTGAACTATTACCTCTTTTATCTTCCCATCAATATTATATCTCTCTATCTTTGCGATATTGTGTGCAACATCATAGACAATGTCCATCCCAAGCCCTTCAGGAGACTCTCTAAAGACCCTGCTGAACCCCTCCCTTATCCTGTGAGTGATTACCTGTCTATTGGCAAACGCCATGTTGGCAGCAGATAACATAGCCTTATAATAACTGTTGCCTTCAGGAGACCTGAATGGGGCGCATGCCAATTGCCTGTCCTTTACATTTATCCCGTATCTCTTCATTGCCTTATCAAAACTCCGCAGATAGTCCGTGCCTACCTGATGCCCAAAACCCCTTGATCCACAGTGAACCATAATCATAATCTGGTCTTTCTCATAGATGCCAAAGACCCTTGCAATATCCTCATTACAGATATCCGTAACCGCCTGAATCTCAAGATAATGATTTCCTGAACCAAGCGTCCCCAACTGATTAATCCCCCTCTTTATAGCCTCCTTGCTTATTGCAGAGGGATCAGCTCCCGCTATTGCACCCGACTCTTCTATCCTTTTCAGGTCTTCATTCCATCCATATCCGTTCTTTATGCACCAGCCCGCACCTTTCACCATTATCTCCTCAAATGCTCCATTACTTAACCTGATAACACCCTTGCTGCCAACTCCTGCCGGGACGGTTCTGAACAATATATCCATGAGATTATCTATCTTTGACCTGACATCCTTTAACACAAGATTGGTCTTTATAAGCCTCACACCACAATTTATGTCAAAACCAATACCCCCAGGAGATATTATCCCCTCATCTGTAGAAAATGCTGCAACACCACCAATAGGAAACCCATATCCCCAGTGACCATCAGGCATACATAGTGCATGTCTCTCTATCCCCGGTAGACAGGCTACATTTGTTATCTGCTCAAATACACCCTCATCCATTTCATCTAATAACTCCTCACCTGCATATATCCTCACAGGAACAGCCATCCCTTCCTTCTCTGAGACTGGGATTTCCCATATATTTTCCGATATCCTCTCTTTACGCATAAGACTTTTCCCTTTTCTGTAAATCTCGTAACTATTCAGCATAACTTCAGCTAATTTATAAGGGCAAAGGATAGAAAAGAATTTATAGCGTCACCTTAGCGTTCAGTTCTAACTACTCAATTAGAGTCTGAATTAAAATGATGCTGTTCTATTTAAATAAACCTGACTATAATCATACGCATTATAAAGTCTTTGGAATCCCTTGCCCTTATAAATTAGCTGGATAACCCCCAAATCTCTATGTATCAAAGACAACCCTTGCTATCCATCTGCACTCTCTCCGACAGACCTCAAACTTATGATAGGTAACTGCTTTTACATCGGTCTTTAGTTCATGCCTCTCCGGGTCTATATCCTCCCCTGATATCTCTGCACAAAGGACAAAACCATCTTTCTGCTTAATATCAATATTGTATCCACTGCAGAATAATCCTTCTGCATCCTTAAGATAGACCAGTTGAGAGAGCCAGTCAAAGAGGAGACCATCTATCTCCTCTGCCTTCAAATATATCCTCTTCCCTATCCTCTTTCTAATATTGGCAGTATCTACCATCACCTCAAACATGGCAATGGCTGCTGTCTCAAAGAGATCCTCTATGCTCTCTCCTATAACCTCCACTGCTGCATCTGAGATAGCGATATCATCTAAGAACCTGAATTCTCCCATACAATTACTTGAGTCCTAATTGATTTCTGATTAATCTGCATAGACTCTCTTTGAGCTCTGAATGACGGGGTACTGGAGCTTTTTTCCCATTCCTGATATTTGCATATATATCATGGTTACTCCCATGCCGCTTTAAATAGCATCCAGCCTTTACCAATTCTCGTATAAAATCTCATCGATTCACACCTCTACTTCCTTTGTCCTAACACCTGTATAAGGGAGAATTTCTTCATCAGCCATCATAAGCTGATAGACCTCTCTGATATTTTCCTCTAACTCCCGCAGTGACTCTCCCTGACTAAATACTCCAGGAACTTCCTTAAGTCTGCCTACATACCAACCTTCATCCTGCCAATACTCAATCGTAAAATGTTTTGACACTTTTCCCTCCTTCTACCCTATATTTATCCCCATCATCTTTAGCTCTGTCATCTCCTCAATAGCATATCTTATACCTTCTCTGCCAAATCCTGACTCCTTTATCCCGCCATAAGGCATATGGTCTGCCCTGTAGGTTGGTACCTCATTTATTAATACACCTCCTACATCTAACTCATTATAGGCATAAGATATACGATCTATATCTTTTGTAAAGACACCTGCCTGAAGCCCGTACACAGAGTCATTCATCATTGACACAGCATCCTCAAACCTGCTGTATTTAATAAGATTTACCACAGGGGCAAATATCTCTTTGCACCTCACCTTCATATCAGGGATTATATCTGTAATAACAGTCGGCTCAAAGAAAAGCCCTTCTCTCCTCCCTCCTGTCAATACCTTTGCACCAGACTCCTTTGCCTCTCTTACCCATTCTTCTGTCTTTTTTGCAGAGGCTATATCTATTAATGGAGAGATATCAGTATTCTCATCTAATGGATCCCCCATATTCAACCCCTTTACCATCGGGATAAATATATCTGCAAACCTCTGATATATATCCTGATGGATATATATGTTCTGGACAGATATACAGGTCTGACCAGAATAAGAGAATCCACCTGTCATACATCTCTTGGCAGCATATTCTATATCAGCATCCGAGTGAATAATCACACCTGCGTTCCCTCCTAATTCCAGCACTACCTTTTTCCTTGCTGCCTTTCCTTTCAGATACCACCCTACATCAGCGCTCCCTGTAAATGAGAGCATCTTTACCCTACCATCCCCTAAGATTCTCTCTATCAGCCTACTGTTGCATGGGATAATATTCACGCTGCCCGGCACAGCCCCTGACCCAGAGATAATCTCTGCAAGTATCAGGGCGGTAACAGGTGTCTTTGATGCAGGCTTAATGATAATAGGATTACCTGATGCTATTGCAGGGGCAATCTTATGGCTGACAAGATTTAAAGGAAAGTTAAAGGGACATATCCCGACTATTATGCCCACAGGAAACCTCCTTGTTATCCCAACTCTATTTTCAGAACCCATAACCAGGTCCAACGGGATAACCTCTCCATATATCCTTTTTGACTCTTCAGATGCCAGACTAAAGGTATTGACAGCCCTGTCTACCTCTACCCTTGAAGAGGTAATAGGCTTCCCTGATTCAAGCGTAATACTCCTTGCTAATTCCTCTTTCCTCTCTTTGATTCCATTACTTATCTTTTCTAATATCTCTGCCTTTTTATATGAAGAGAGTTTTTTGGTCTCTTTAAATGCCTCTTCCGCCTTATCAAGGCAGCCCTTTAAATCACTTTCACTACCCTCATAAACAACTCCTATAACATCATTATTATATGGATTGGTTACCTCAATGGTCTGAGCAGACTCATACCACCCTCCCCCTGCAAAAAAATTGTATCTATTACTCATATCTATTACCCTCCTAAACTGATAGGACTAATCATTTAACATCAATATCTATTACTTCAATCCCGGTCTCAGAGATTATCTCTCCTGTAGGAGTCCTCGTCTTAAACTCTACTACCTTACCATATAGAGTAAAATTTTGCATCAGCTCCAGACTGAATAGCTTCTTAACCCGTTCTGATGAAATCACTGCCATAATATGACCAACAGAGCCACGCATAGGGTTAAAAAAAGGACTGACAGGTGTACCAACCATAAATGCGATATATTTATCAGCAGGATATCCAGAAATTGTAACGCCAAATGATGGACCTACAAAGCTCGTTTTCATCTTAATATATTTGTCTCTATATCCTGTATACTCTTTTCCTCCTGTGCGAAGATTCTTAAATTCAACCTTTGTATATCTCTCTTTCTCTAATTGAGTCAGGGAAAGAACAGCAGAAGTGGGAGTCTTTGTTGAACTGCTGCAGGCAGTTACAAACAAAAAGATAAAAAGAGAATAAATTATCATACCCTTTAAATGATTTTCACACATAATTTTCCTGTCATTTCCTAAAAAATAAGTCAACTCAATATATCAACACCGTCGCTGCACTCAACATGCCCGCAGCCTTCTACTTAAGGAAAGGAGGTGACAGCAGAGGAAAGACAGCCTTACAGCATAAAGAAAGCCTTTAAAACAAGAGAGAGGGTACCGGCTAAAATAACGCCCATCATACACTTGAGTAATGAAATCTCATATTTTATGTCCTTGATGTCATTTTTAAGTTCATATTTTAAATCTTTAATATCGTCTTTAGTGGCAAGGTTGCTCTCGATAACTTCGGATAAAGCGTGGGCATGTGCCTCAGCCTGTTTTTCAGGCACACCGACAGCCTTTAATTTCTGAACATATTCAAGAGTATCAAAGGCAAGAGAAGACATATAAAAAGTATATCATGGCAGACATAATAATGTCAAAAAACAGAAAAAGGGGGAGGTGATATGATGAAGTAACAAAATGCAGATGACCCATTGGGAGGATTTCATAAAGTAAGGCAGCCATAATGTATTACATTTTTAGCAAAAAAACTGGTAACTATTCAGCTAATACAGAGTAAGGGGTGGAAAAGAGTTTATAGCGTCACC
>JBHHUU010000013.1:0-23420 GCA_046753905.1 Nitrospirota bacterium
ATACGCATTATAAAGTCTTTGAAACCCCTTGCTCTGTATTAACTGAATAGTTACAACGAATTTTAAGGTCTTTAAAAAGAGAGTAGAGTCTGAAGAAAGATATATTAACAAGATAGAAGAAGAGGTTGAGAAGCTGTGGGAAGATGACCTTCTGGATTGGGAATATCGAATAAAGGAATCTGAAGAGTGGACAAAAAGGCTAAATCAGCTTTTGACGAAATATTAAAACTTGCTCAAAAAAGATTAGATGAAGTAAAGGTTATTGCATATGAGATATTTCCATCCTATGCGGTTCTGGAATTTAAAGGAAGATTAAGAAAACATACTTTAAAGATAACTGAGATTATAGATAAAAGAAGAAGAAAATACAGTTACTAATTAATGTTAAAAGATAAAGTAATTATGGGATATGATAATGCTGCTGATCCAAGGGCTTTAAAATTGAGATGGGGCAAAAGTTATAAGAGACATCTGAACGAACTGATCCCGCATAAACATACAGAAGGGAAAAAGGAGAAAAGGATATTGAGAAGAAAGGCATCTATATTTTTTACCGCAATAATAGGATTATGTTTATTATCTTTTTGTTGCAGTGAGAGAGTTCAGGCAGCATCAGTGAGTCAGAATAACAATAGGTTTGTTCCGGGTGAGATCATAGTCAAATTCAAACCTATGACTTCAAAAGGTAATATCGCAGCTATGAATATGCAGATGAGGATGGGTATTAAAAAGAGAATCCCTCTGATCGATGCATATCATATTAAAGTTCCACCTGGTCTCTCTGTCTCAGAGGCTGTCAGACTATATAATGGACGGCCTGATCTGGTGGAATATGCAGAACCAAACTATATTATCCATGAGGCTGTCTCACCTGATGACCCTGGTTTTTCAGAGCAATGGGGATTGGAAAATACAGGTCAGAATGGTGGTCTCATTGATGCCGACATAAATGCTGTAAGTGCATGGAATATAGAGACAGGAAATAAAGATGTCATTGTTGCTATTATAGACTCTGGAGTAGATATTACTCATCCTGACCTTATTAATAATATCTATACTAATACAGGTGAGATACCAGGTAATGGAATAGATGATGATGGAAATGGGTTTATAGATGACCTCCATGGCTGGGATTTTGTAGACGCAGATAATATTCCTCAGGATGGACGGGGACATGGGACACATGTGGCTGGTATTATTGCTGCAACAGGAAATAATATGACCGGAGTTTCAGGTATAGCATGGAATGTATCTATCCTCCCCTTAAAATTTATTAATGATTGCTGCGGACAGGGTACTCTTCTGGATGTTGTCAGTGCTATTAACTATGCGATTGCAATGAATGCAGATGTGATCAATGCAAGCTGGGGGAGCTATGATTTCTCGTTAGCCCTTAAAGATATAATAAAGGCTGCAAATAATGCGGGGATTTTATTTGCGGCTGCATCAGGTAATGACTCTCTTGATACTGATACAACACCATTATACCCTGCCGGTTATAATCTCCCCAATATAATATCAGTAGCCTCAACCGATAGATTTGATAATCGCTCATCTTTTTCTAATTTCGGGATCAAATCTGTAGACCTTGGGTCGCCAGGCTCATCAATCCTCTCCACCCGACCCACAAACCCGGCAACTATAAGTTTTGGTTCACCTCCAGCAGGTCTTAATCCAACGGAATATGGGACAATCAGCGGTACATCAATGGCAACCCCTTTTGTTGCAGGAACAGCCGCGCTGATTATCTCTCAATATCCCGGTGCAACTGTGCAATATATGAGGAGCAAGATCCTTGGCGGCACAGAACCGCTCTCTTCTCTAAACGGTATCACGGCAACAGGAGGCAGACTCAACGCATTTAATTCATTGACACTTGCCCTGTCAAAAGTATCAGGAAGGGTAATGGATAGCAATGGCAATCGTATAAAAAAGGCAAGGGTAATCCTTAAAAACAGGGATATCGGTGAGGTGATGAAGGTATGGACAAATCAGAAAGGTTTTTATAGATTCAGAGACCTTATGCCCGGCAGATATAAAATAGTTGTAAAGAAAAAGGGTTTTACAAGAGGTATTGTTAAATTTAAAATAAAAGAGGGGAAAAATAGGTGGATAAATGTTATTATAGATCCAGTGCCATGAGGAAAAAGGAGTCAGAAATCAGGAATCAGGAATCAGGAAAAAGATTAATATCTTATCTGATCATAATAGCAGTTTTTATCTTTGTGCCTCTGAGGGTAATAGATGCAGCGGATATAACAGAGACAAACAGACTGAAGGATATATCGCTTATTACTGATATCAGTGTAGAAAGAGATGGAGACCTGATAGATGTGATGGTTGACAGTAAAAAGCCATTAAGATATGCGCCTTTTTTCCTCTATGATCCGTTACGATTGATTATAGATATCTCTGATGCTGCAGTCGGAACAGATCAAAAGAGAATAGAGGTAAATAGCGGGTTTATTAAAGATATTCAGATAAAAGAGAATTTCAGTTCTGTCCAGTTCGTACGGCTGGAGATAAAACTATTCGCTCCTGTGGAATATAATATAGATACTAAGAAATCAGGTTTTATTATTAAACTTGCCATGCCAGAGTCTTCAGAGTCAGAGAATGGGCATATCATATCAACATTACCATCTTCAAAAAGTCCTCCGATTATCTATGACCTTAAGACATGTATTAAATATGCTCTTGATAATCATCCTCTATTGAGAGAGATGAGAGCAGGGGTTATGGCATCTGAAACTTCTGTTATCTTATCGAAAAAAGAGTCCTTCAGCCCGAAATTAGACCTTCGCAGCAGGATTACAGACCTATTAACAGGTGAAAAGAGGTTGTTAACATCAGGAAGCGGAGAAGAGATAGGTATAATCAGCAATGATCCTGTTAATAGATATTATTCAACAGCAATATCTATAGATCAGCCGTTGATAAGCAATGGGACTACTATCTTTAAGGTATCTCCATCAGAACAAAAGGCAATTGCTGACCTTCATACAGAAGAAGAGATATACGCTATCACAAAAGATGACATCATCTTTCAGGTAAGCAAGGCATATTTTACAGTTATTAAGGATATGGAGGAGGTAAAGGTTGAGGAAGGGAAAGTAAAGACTCTGAAATCTATTTATAAGGCAGCTCTTGCAAAATACAATTCAAGGCTTATATCTAAAAATGATCTTCTTCTCGTAAAAGTAGAGCGTGTAAAGGGAGAGACCAACCTGATTGCTGCTGCTAATTCATTATCCCTTTCCATTTCAGAACTTGCCAATAAAATGGGAATGGACCCGAGAAAAGAGATAAAGGTTGCAGGATATACCGAGACATCTCAACCATTACCTGATCTCGACAGGTTAATTAACAGTGCATATAGACATAATCCAGAACTCAATTTATATAGACACAGGATAGATAGCGCAAAGGCAACAGTTAAACTTGTAAGGGCAGAGACTTCTCCCACACTTAAGTTAAACTCTAATGTTACAATAATAGATGATTTTGACCTTGCTTTTGATACCAATTGGAGGGTATCACTATTGATGAAAATACCTCTCTTTGATTCTGGAATTAATGACGTAAAGGTTGCTAAAGCCAGTTATATGGTTAAAAGGAAAGAGATGTCAATACTCCAGACAAGACATACTATTACCATGAACATAATTCAGACATATATAGAAAATAATAATGCTAATGCCATGATTACACTTGCAAAAAAAGAGATAGAACAGGCTGAAGAGTCCTTAAGATTGGCAAGAGAGAGATATATGCAGGATATAACCACGCTATCTTCTGTATTTGAGGCACAGGACAGGCTATCTATTGCAAAAAAGAATCTGCTGGAGTCAGAGCTAAAAAAAAGGATAGCCTATGCCTTTTTAAAGAAAATTACTGGAGGAGAGCTGGGAGAGGAGTAAAAAACATACCATGTCTTTTATAGCAGATATCCATATACATTCCCATTATTCGCGGGCAACCAGTCGTCAGATGAACCTTGAGAATATCTTTAAGTGGGCACAGATAAAGGGGATTACTGTTGTTGCAACAGGTGATTTTACCCATCCAGACTGGTTTAATGAGATCAGGGAGAAATTAGAACCAGCAGAGGAGGGACTCTTTGTACTTAAGAAAGAGATGGCAGAGATCATCCAGAGAGAAGTACCGACTTCATGTAGAGGAGAAGTCCGTTTTATGCTGTCAACAGAGGTCAGCAGTATCTACAGCAAAAATAACAGGGTAAGAAAGATACATAATATTATATATGCCTCCTCCTTTGATACAGTATCAAAGATAAATGGAGAACTGCAAAAGATAGGCAACCTCCGATCTGACGGCAGACCTATATTAGGACTCGATGCAAGAGAGCTGTTAAAGATAGTTATAGGCTCATCTGATGATTCCATGCTTATACCTGCCCATGCGTGGACACCTCACTTTTCGATATTTGGCGACAGGTCAGGGTTTGACTCCCTTGAGGAATGTTTTGAGGAGCTTACCCCTGATATCCATGCCATTGAGACAGGTCTCTCATCTGATCCTCCTATGAACTGGCGACTCTCTCCACTTGACAAAATTACCCTTATCTCAAACTCAGATGCGCACTCTCCTGAGAAACTGGGCAGAGAGGCAAATATCTTTAATACAGAACTCTCCTATAATGCCATAAGAGATGCCATCATAGACGGTAATAGAGATAAGTTTCCTTATACAATTGAATTTTTTCCTGAAGAAGGGAAATATCACTTTGATGGACATCGTGCCTGTCAGACAAGGATGTCGCCCGGAGAGACCATGAAGAATAAGGGTATATGCCCTCAATGCAAAAAAAAGGTTACTGTCGGAGTAATGCATCGAGTTGTTCTATTGTCAGACAGAGAAGAGGGTATTATACCTCACACAGCCCCCTCTTTTAAGAGCCTGATACCACTTTCCGAGATCATATCAGAGGCTATAGGCGTTGGAGTAAACAGCAAGGCAGTAAAAAGAGAATATATGAGACTTATAAATGCCATTGGGAGTGAACTAAAGATACTTCAGGATGCAGATATTGAAAAGATAAAGGGTATTAGTTCATCAAAGATTGGAGAAGGAGTAGAGAGGGTGAGAACAAGAAATATTAGTATTGCACCCGGATATGACGGAGAGTATGGAAAAATCAGGGTATTTGACAGTGATAAAGAAGAACTTTCAGATCACCAGATGAGCATGTTTTGATTTCTGAAAGAAAAGATGTATCTATTATATAATCTGATAATAATTATCTCAATCCCCTTTCTTATTCCTTTCCTTCTTATAAAACTGGCACTTCAGAAGAAATACAGGACAGGAATAAAAGAGAGAATAGGTCTTATACCAGATGAGATAAGCATAAAGACTAAAGGTAAGATGGTCTTCTGGGTGCATGCCGTCTCTGTAGGAGAGGTCACAGCGGCTATTCCATTAATAAATGCTATTAAAGAGAGATATCCTCACTGGGTGATTATTATCTCTACTGTCACAGAGACAGGAAATAGTATAGCCAGAGAACGATTTCCAGAAAATGATGTAATCTTCTTTCCCCTTGACATAATCTTTATTGTAAAGAGTGTGATAGAAAAGATCAATCCTTCTCTATTTATCTTTATGGAGACAGAGATATGGCCCAATATCTTATACCTGCTGAGCAGGAAAAATATACCATCTATTCTAATAAATGGCAGGATATCCTCAAGGTCATTCAAAAGATATAACAGGATAAGACCATTTTTAAGAAAAGTACTGGAGAGAATTACCCTATTCTCTATGCAGAGTGACAGAGATGTAGAACATATCGTAAAGTTGGGCGCAGACCCTGAAAAGGCTATAAGGACTGGAAATATCAAATATGACCAGTCAATTACAAAAGATATAGATGATCCGAATGTCTTGAGAAAAGAATTAAACATAGGTGAGGGAATAGATATTATTATTGCCGGAAGCACGCATGAAGGTGAAGAGAAAGAGATATTGCGTTCCTATTCTCATCTGTTAAAGAAGGGACATAAGATCATACTTATCATAGCTCCAAGACATCTGGACAGGATAGAAAAGATAATAGACCTTACCAGGATAATGGATATAAGATATATCAGAAAGAGTCAGATTAACAGAGAGACTCCATCCATTAGTAGAGGAGATATTATAATACTGGATACCCTGGGCGAATTATCAAGATATTATCAGATTGCTGCTATAGTCTTTGTAGGTGGGAGTCTGGTGCCGGTTGGAGGTCATAATATATTAGAGCCTGCTGCCTCTGGAAAGGCAGTAATATTCGGTCCATATATGGATAATATTGCTGAGATATCTGAGGAGTTTAAAAAGAGGGGTTGTGGAATAGAGGTATCAGATTCATCAGAATTTACACAGAAGGCAGAAGAGCTGTTAACTGATAAGAAACTCCTGAAAAAAATAGAGGGAGATGCCCTTCAATTAATAAAAGAGAACCAGGGGGTTGTCCTGACAAACATAGAATTGATAGATAAAACTATCAACTCATATAGACTAATCTCCCCAGACCAGAGATAGAAATTATTCTACATCCCCCCGCTTCCCATTACTGACGTACTTTTCAGCTCAATACATCCAGATGCTCTGCTGTATAATCCAATTAGCAATACAAAAAAATAATGCTATTAATCTTTACTATGAAAAGAGATGATGCGGCAAAGCCTTATATAAGGGGGAGATGGTTATAGCAAGCCTTATATAAGGGGGGAGTACAAGTTTTCCTCTTTGTTAGAGGGATGGGGATTTTCGGACTAAATAGTGATGTTTGTAAAAATTGAGGATTATGTTTGTTGTGTTGCAATTTTTGACATTATAATCGTTATGGTGTTATAGTAATAATATGATTAAGTCTTTTGCAAATAAAGAGATTGAGCATTTAATTATGTTACTGGTAGATTTAAAAAGAATGCCCTCATATCCATTCTACCGCACTTGACTTTATCACAAGTTCATTCCGCATTAGCCTATTATTTTGATCATCGAGGAGAAATTGACAAAGACTTAGAAGAATCTTCAGATGAAAAATATTGGAAACAACAGGTACTATCTCACCCTATATATTTTTTCTTTGTGCCTACCGGATGAATTATAGATTGAATGTTGATAATGAAAAAGGAAGATATCTGGTAATTCCTGAGATGGAAAAAGATGTTTTCCATTTTTTCGGGACAAGGGAATTTTCTATAGATACAGGTGACATAAAGGATAAACTTTTGACTGTGAAACAGGTGCATGGGGATAATATTCTTGTAATTGACCATGAGATTAAAAATTTACCTGCATTTATTAAAGAAATATCTAATAAGGGATATGATGCGATAATTACAAATCAGACTGATATAATACTTGGTATATATACTGCGGACTGTCTTCCCATACTTATTGCTGACCCTAAAAATGGAATAATTGCATCTGTTCATGCTGGATGGAGAAGTGCTATATCAGGTATAACTATAAAATGCATAGAGATTTTTCTTTATTTTTTTAAGTCATCACCCTATAATATCTCTGCTGGATTGGGTCCATGTATAGGTCAATGCTGTTTTGAGGTAGGAGAAGTAGTAGTAAGACAGCTAAAGGATAAATATCCATACTGGAAAGACCTGACAATAGATAAAGGCAATAGAAGATGGATGGTAGACCTTGCTGAATTAAGTGAAAGACAACTCTCAGGTTGTGGTATACAAGAGGAAAATATCCATAGGATAGATTTATGTACAATGTGCAATCCCTCACTATTCTTTTCCTATAGAAGAGAGAGAAAAAAAAGAGGCAGGATGTTAAGCGGAATAATGTTATAATAGTAAAAACTTCTTTTATCTTGATAAATCAGATAATATAAGGCATAATGTTACAAATTTTTAACAATGTTAACAAAATCATAGAAAGAGTGGAATCAGTTGCAGGATCTGTATGTAGAAACCCTGAAGATATAAAACTGGTTGCTGTTACTAAGGGTGTGAAGATATCTGAGATAAGAGAGGGTATTGAGGCAGGGATCAGGATAATAGGTGAAAATCGTGTTCAGGAGTCACTTCCAAAGATAGAGGCAATAAAGGATGATATCTCATGGCACATGATTGGCCATCTTCAGACTAATAAGGTAAAAGATGTAATCGGGAGATTTGAACTGATCCATTCAGTTGACTCTCTGAATCTTGCAAGGGAGATAGAGAGGAGGGCAAAGGGCAGAGGGATAGTCCAGAAGATCCTTTTAGAGGTAAATCTATCAGGGGAAGAAAGCAAGTACGGCTTCTGTGAAGAGGATATTATTGAGGATATAAGGGAGATATCAAGATTTGAAAATATCATGGTGAGAGGACTTATGACTATTCCGCCTTACTCTGTAAACCCTGAGGATGCAAGAGAATATTTCAGCCAATTAAGGAGGCTTTTTAAAAAGATTAGAGAAGAGAAGATAGACAATATCTATATGGAAGAGCTATCTATGGGGATGTCAAACGACTTTGAGGTGGCGATTGAGGAAGGTGCTACTATGGTGAGGATAGGTACGGCTATCTTTGGTCAGAGATATTATGGGTGAGAGATGAAAAAACATGGGAGGATTGCCTTACTTGGTGCTGGAAATATGGGTGAGGCATTAATAAAGGGCATACTTAATGCAAATCTATATAAGAGTGAATCTGTATCTGTCTATGACTCGTCTCCTGAAAGACGTGACTATGTAAAGGAAAGTTATTCTGTAAATATATCTAAGGATAATAGAGATGCTGTATCCAATGCAGATATTGTAATCCTTGCAGTAAAGCCGCAGGTAATAGGTGGGGTAATTGATGATATCAGAGATGTTATAGGTAGAGAAAGGGTTATCATATCAATTGCAGCAGGTATATCCATCTCAAGGATATTTACTTTTTTTGGGAAAAAGGTAAAGGTAATAAGGGTAATGCCTAATGCCCCTGCCTTAATAAGGGCAGGGATGTCTGCTATATCATTATCCAATGAGGTCTCTTCTGAAGAGGCCTCAATAGTTAAGGAGATATTTGAATCCATAGGAAGGGTGGTTGTACTTGAAGAGAAATATATGGACGCTGTGACAGGTTTGAGTGGAAGTGGTCCTGCGTATATATTCATGGTAATAAACTCATTGGCAGATGGGGGGGTAAAGATGGGTCTGTCCAGAGATACTGCACTTTTGTTGTCTGCCCAGACAGTCCTTGGCGCGGCAAGGATGGTATTGGAGACAAAAGAACATCCAGAGAGGCTGAAAGAGCTTGTAACATCACCAGGTGGAACGACTATTGCAGGCATCCATAAGTTAGAGGAAAAGGGGATAAGGGATGCTATGATATCTGCTGTAGCAGCAGCCGCAGAGAGGTCTGAGGAATTAGGGAGGAGAGAGTAGATGTTTATCTTTGGAAATTTTTTGATGGCACTTGCAAAGGTCTTAGATGTTGTGTTAAATCTTTATATGTGGGTAATTATAATACGCGCCCTTTTATCATGGGTAAATCCAGACCCTTATAATGTGATTGTGCAGTTCTTGTATAAGATAACAGAACCTGTTCTCTATCCCTTAAGAAGGATTATCCCATCTTATAGTATAGGTATTGACCTTTCACCACTTATAGCAATATTAATAATAGTTTTTTTACAGAGTTTCCTTGTCCAATCATTATTTCAACTGGCAAGCAGGTTTAGATGACTATTTAAACGTAATTGCCCAATAAGCTATGGACTTAATTTTATCGTAACTATTCAGCTATTACAGGGCAAAGGGTTCCAAAGACTTTATAATGCGTATGATTATAATAGGTTTATTCAAATAGAACAGCATCATTTTAGATTAGGTCTCTATTAGTAGTCAGAGCTAAACGCTAAGGTGACGCTATAAACTCTTTTCCACCTTTGCCCTGTAATAGCTGAATAGTTACATTTTATCATTCCGTTAGTTCCTAACAATCTCCCCTTGTGGGAGAGGGATAGGGTAAGGCTGATTCCTGTTTATGATAATATTTATATGGAGGATATTAAGATGTCAAATCTTAACTTAGAAAGACTTAATCCTGTTATAAGAGAAAAGTTCAGTCCTTTTCTTGAAGAGATATTAAACAGATATAGAGAAAATATCCATTCAATCCATGTAACAGGTACTGCCATAACAGATGATTTTAATACGAAAAGGTCTGATGTTAATTCAATTTTTGTACTGAAAGAGATGGAGATGAAGTTTCTGGAATTAATTGCGCCCCTTGGTAAAAAATATGGTAAACAGAAAGTGGCTGCTCCTCTTATTATGACACCTGAATATATAAAGAGATCCCTTGATGTATTCCCTGTTGAATTTATGAACTTCAAACTTATTCACACTACTGTTTTGGGAGAGGATATCTTTAAAGATATAGAGATCAATAGGATGGACTTAAGACATCAATGCGAGAGAGAATTAAAGGTTAATCTGATCGGATTAAGGCAGGGTTATATATCATCTATGGGTAATATAAAGATACTGACAGAAAATCTGACAGACTCAATCACAGGTTATATACCTCTCTTTCGTGGGATAATTGCCCTATTTGAGAAAGAGCCTCCTGTAAACCAGAGAGAGACTATAAAAATGCTGGCTGAAACAGCAGGTGTAAATACTGATATATTTGCCAAAGTTCTTAAAAATAAACATGAACAGATAAAATTCTCTATTGAAGAGGTCAATACAATATTTAAGGATTATTATACGATCACAGAAAAATTAGGAAGAATAGTTGATGAAATTAAGAATTAAGTCCTTAGTTTTAATTATATCTATCGGATTCTGGTTTATTACAGCTATATCATTTGCAAAGCCGATTATTCCTGACAGACCTTTAAACCATGTGGTTGACCTTGCTGGAATTATAAACGACAATCAGGAAGCAGGATTAAATAGATACCTCCTCGAGCTTGAGCAAAAGACAACTGCACAGATGATTGTATTAACAATTACCAGCCTTGAAGGAGAGTCAATCGATCTTTTCTCTATTGAAACAGCCGAAAAATGGAGACTTGGGCAGAAGGGGAAGGATAACGGTGTCCTGCTTCTTATCTCACTTCAGGATAAAAAATACAGGTTTGAGATCGGTTATGGACTTGAGGGCATACTTCCTGACAGCCTTGTAGGAACGATCGGCAGGAAGTTTCTTGTGCCATATTTCAGAAAAGGTGATTATTCTACTGGAATCTTCACGGCTGCATTAGCTGTTATTAGCGAGATTGCCACTGATGCAGGCGTTGAGATTGCAGGGATGCCAGTGGTCAGTCGCCCTGTGAGGAGTATCAGAGGCAGAAGGTCTGGTCTATTTGACTCTATCTTCTCAATAATATTCTTTCTTGTCATAATCTATCTCTTTATAAGGTATCCCAGACTCTTTATGTTTTTTCTTTTGTTTTCAGTTTTAGGTGGAGGCAGAAGAAGCAGCAGTTGGGGAGGAGGAGGCGGTTTTAGCGGAGGAAGTTTTGGCGGCGGAGGCGGTGGCGGTTTCGGCGGAGGCGGCGCATCAGGCGGCTGGTGATATAGATTGATAAACCCGCATGAACGTATGCTCACAAAGGAGGATGACAATTTATCACCCTCTCTATACAGGGAGTTTAAACACACTATTTCCCCTGATACTTTATCCCCTCACATTGATTGAGAGGAGAACTGTCAGAGAGGAGAAAGTTCCCTCTCCCCTTGTGGGAGAGGGTTAGGGTGAGGGGTGATTAACTAATTAAAAGGAGGATTTATGTCAAAGAGTTTAAAGATTGTTCTGATAACATTGGGTGTTTTACTGCTTATAGTCTTTGGGGTTGTGAGATGGATGATCAATGGATATAATAATGTGATTGTTATGGATGAGAATGTTAAGGGAAAGTGGGCTCAGGTTGAGAATCAGTTGAAGAGGAGATATGACCTGATTCCGAATCTTGTTGAGACAGTCAAGGGATACGCTGAACATGAAAAAGACCTATTCAAGCATATTGCAGACTCAAGGACAAAGTATTTTCAGGCAAATAGTGTGAAGGGAAAGATTCAGGCATCAAACCAACTTGAGGGAGTTTTGTCAAGGCTGCTTTTATTAAAGGAGACATATCCTCAACTAAAGGCAAATGAGTCTTTTCTCAAACTTCAGGATAGCCTTGAGGGCACAGAAAACAGAATTGCAGTAGAAAGGAAGAGATATAATGAAGCAGTCCAAATATTAAATACATATATAAGGACATTCTTTGGCAGGACCTTTGCTGGATTTGCAGGTGTATCAAGTGCAGAATACTATGAAATACCAGAGGCTGAAAAAGAGGCGCCAAAGGTCAAATTTTGATAAAAAGCAACAGGCATAGATATTCTTGACAATATAAGGGAAAAGGGTTACCCTTCAAATCGGTGATAGGGGGTACCGATTTGAAGACACATATCGTGGGGTAATATATTGTGGCAGTACCTAAAAAAACAGAGTGGTTGTTAATATTCTTTATAATTCTCGGAGGACTATTAGGTGGTATTCTGGCTGAGATGTTAAAGGTGTATGCACCTGCAGGTATTCTCCATGATATCTTTTTAATAGGTATTAGTATTGGAATTACCCCTCCTTTAACTATAGATTTATATATGTTGACTTTTACAATAGGATTTAATCTGAATGTAAATTTTTTTACACTTTTGGGGATAATATTGGGCATTTATGTATATAGGTTATCGTAATTTTACTAATAAAACATGACAATATTTTATAAGGGAAGACATTATAAGAATAAGAGAAGAATGAGCCTGTTTAAAAAGGCAATAATATTCTTTTCAATAATAATACTCTTGAGCGGCATAGGATTAAGTACCACTATCTGGTATCTTGTAAGGGATATCCCATCAATAGACTCCCTCAGAGAATATCAACCAATCGTTGGAACCCGTGTCTATTCTTATGACAATAGGTTGATTGGAGAGTTTTATGTTGAGAAGAGAATACTTGTTCCTCTAAAGAGGATACCCAGAGAGTTATTTCAGTCTATATTGGCAGTAGAGGACGCAAGATTTTATGATCACAGGGGAATAGACTTACTTGGTATAATAAGGGCGTTTTTAACCAATATTGAATCCTTTAGGATAAGGCAGGGGGCAAGCACTATTACCCAGCAATTGACACGACTGTTATTCCTCTCTCCAGAAAAGAGCTATAAAAGAAAGATAAGGGAAGCTGCCCTTGCCATGAAGATAGAGAAGCTATTAACAAAAGATGAGATATTAGAGCTATATTTAAATCAGATATACTTTGGACATGGTGCGTATGGTGTACAGGCAGCATCAAAGACCTATTTCGGCAAAGATGTAGAGGATATTACTCTTTCAGAGGGTGCATTTTTGGCAGGTTTATTAAAGGCGCCAAATGACTATTCTCCATATTACCATCCTGAAAGGGCAAAAAGACGGCAGGGAATAGTTCTCAAAAGGATGCTAAAAGAGGGGTTTATAACAAAGGAACAATTTCAGAAGGCATATAAACAAAATTTATATTTTAATAGATTAAAAAAGAAAGAGGCAATTGCACCATATTTTCTTGAATATATCCGGCAGTATTTAGCGTCACGATATGGTGATGACAGGCTATATAAGGGAGGGTTAAAGGTATATACTACTCTTAATATAGAGATGCAGAAGACAGCCAATAAGGCTGTGCAAAATGGACTGAGAGATATAGATAAGAGACAGGGCTTCAGGGGACCAATAGACCACAAGGATGTTGAAGATATCCTTAAAGGCAGTGAGAAGATCACACCTTATAATATCTCAGACCTTAAAGAAGAAGATATAGTAGATGGCATAGTGTTGGATGTAGATTCAAAAAGGGCAGTTGTGATGGCTGGTGAAATAAAAGGAAAGATATTTAAAAAGGATATGTTATGGGCGGCAAAAAGATTAAAAGGACCAGATCTTAAGGATGCAGAGATTATTAAGAATGCTAAGCCTTCAGATATATTAAAAGCAGGAGATATAGTAAAGGTAGGGATAAAGAGTATAGATAAAAACAAAAAAGAGGCTCTCTTTACATTAGAACAGGAACCTCTTATTGAGGGCGCACTCATTTCATTGGACCCTTATACAGGTTTTATCAAGGCAATGGTTGGAGGATATGACTATGGTAGAAGTGAGTTTAATCGGGCAGTATTTGCAAGACGACAGCCTGGTTCTGCCTTTAAACCATTGGTCTACGCCTCTGCAATAGAAAAAGGTTTTACACCAGCCACTACAATTATAGATTCTCCCTTAATATATACTGATACGGTCACAGAAAAGGTATGGAAACCAGAGAACTATGAGGAAAAATTTTATGGTCCGATCATGCTGAGGGAAGCATTAATTCACTCAAGAAATGTGGCAACTGTAAAGCTGCTGGAGAAGCTCGGTATAAATAATGTTATTGCATTTGCTAAAAAGATAGGAATTAAAAGTCCGCTTGCAAAAGACCTTTCCCTTGGACTGGGTTCATCAAGTCTGGGGGTTTTAGAGCTTACATCTGCGTATGGTGTCTTTGCCAATCAGGGAGTCAGGGTAGAGCCTGTTGCTATCTTATCTGTAAAAGACCTTTCAGGAAATGTCTTAGAATCACATCAGCCAGAGATTAAGGCTGTAGTATCAAAAGAGACAAGCTACATTATAACTAATATACTGGAGGATGTAATCCAGAGAGGCACGGGCAGAAAGGCAAGGGTTCTGAAAAGGGCTCTGGCTGGGAAGACAGGTACTACAAATAACTTTACAGATGCATGGTTTGTCGGGTTCGCTCCAAATATTGCTACAGGAGTATGGGTTGGCTTTGATGACCGCAGATCTCTGGGAGACAGAGAGTCAGGCGCAAGGGCTGCATTGCCTATCTGGATTGCATTTATGAAAAAGGCTCTTGAAACATACCCTTCAAAATCATTCGAGATTCCTGAAAATATAGTCTTTACAAAGATTGATCCCAGCACAGGACTGCTTGCGTCCAAATGGACAGATAATCCTGTTATAGAGATATTTGCAAAAGGGACAGAACCGACTGAATATTATAAACCACGGGCAAGGGCTACAAACTTCTTCAGGATTGATCTGGAGTGAAATAGCCAGCAGACAGATAATAGTCAGTCAGAAATTCGTCCCATGAGGTATCATTAATAAAAGCTATCTGTCTGCCAGTCTTATTATCTGGATCATAGTTGTGATAATCGCTGTCAAATGTCCTGTATTCTATCGCCTCCGGCAGTTTGAAAAATACTATAGATATCCCATTTGCATTGGGACGGGCATTACCATGATATTCTGATATGATAAGCTCATCCTTTAATGATTGCAATTCCATCAGGATATCATCTATCTCTTTGATCTGAATGGATTGATTTAGAAGTTTTTCAACAAGGTCAAAGAGATCAACATATATGTACGGAGAGGTAAAAGGGGTAAGTTTCTGAACATTCTCTCTGACATCAGTGACTGAATCGATGATGTCATTTCCTGTTTTATTGTCATCTATGGCTCTTTTTAAGGCTCTTGAAAGCCTATCTATATCTCGGACTGACTCTTCTATAGAATGACCCAATCTCACTGCAGAGATAGTAAGATATTGCTCAAAATCAGGATTGTCATGATAAAATATCTCTTCATAGAAATCTCTATATGCCTTGACCATCAATGCAGCCAATCCTTCAGGAGAAGTGGCGGGTTGTTTGACAAGCTCTCCAAGTATCTTTTCATAATCCCATCCGTTTGCCTCGCCTGTCTCCTGAGAAAAAACCAGTATATCAGCAACATTTCTGAATTCATAGGCTGTCTCAATCTGACCCATCTGACTGGCATCAAGACCAAGTATATCTATCCTGAGACCGCTTTTTTCAATAGCATCACTGACGATCAGGTTAGAGATGCAGCATCCTGTATTATCAGTATCATCCTGAAGGATAGAATGCAGCGACTTATTGTAGCTATTAAAAACAGAAGGCTTTGAATATCCATTTCCATGGTCCCAGAGGATAAGGGCATAATGTCTGGATTGAAAATTATCTCCTGCCCATGAGATAAAATCAGTTATAGTATCAGGATCTGCCATATTCAATTCACCAAGATCGTCAAGAAGAATAGAACCTCCCTTATTTACGAGTAACCTCTTTGTTGTATCTGTGGTTCTGTCTATCTCTACTATAATCCTTACCTTATCCGAAGACCCGATAGCTTCCATCTCAGCAAGGTCACTTAAAGCAGGTGATGAGAGGTCATTATCTCCTGCAATATAGACAAGAAATGTCCATTCATGATCTCCCTCATTATTATTACATCCACTTATTAAAAGAAACAAAAAAGAGAGAATAATGATATGTCTCAAGCTCATCTATTCATATATAGGCAATTTAATTAATTAACAAACCCATATCTCTCCAATAGCTCAACATCTATCCTGTTATTCTTTTTCATACTATCCCTATTTATCAGCATATTTTCAACATATTTGGCAAGTTGATCAGTCTCTATATTTACCCTTTTCCCTGATCCTTTTCTCCCAATAGTTGTCATCTTCGCTGTATGGGGGATAATAGAAAGGCTGATCTCTCTTCCCGCAACATTGTTTATAGTAAGACTTACTCCATCTATAGCTATAGAGCCTTTTTTTATACAATACCGTATCTGCTCTGCCGGAATATCAATAGTCAGGATAATAACATCACCCTTTAATTCCCTCCTCTTTACCACTCCTATCCCATCTATATGACCACTTACTAAGTGCCCATTAAGCCTGCCTGTTGCAAGAAGCGCCCTTTCCATATTCACCCTGTCACCGGACTTTATATCATCCATACAGGTCGTTTTTATGGTCTCAGGTGAGATATCGCATATAAATATCATGCCTCTTAATTCTGTTACTGTAAGACATGCCCCATTTATTGCAATACTGTCACCTATACTTATATCTCTTGATATCATTTCAGCAGATACAGCCAGTCTTCTTTGATCTATCTCCTTAACTATACCTATTTCTTCAATACAACCAGTAAACATAATAGAATTCTCAATAACCCACTCCCCCGAGGTTAATCTTTACCCATACATCAATTTCCCCCTTGAAAAAGGGGGGTAGGTGGGAGACTTAATCTCCGAACTTTGTCCCCATTGATTTTGCTGTTTTGATAAGGGGAGAATCTACCGGAACGGTCTTTAGACTTTCTACCGCCTTGTCTATTGGAACAGCAACTACCTCATCTCCTTTCAGGGCGACCATACAGCCAAACCTTTTTTCATGGATAAGTCTGACAGCAGATGTCCCGAAACGGGTGGCAAGTATCCTGTCAAAAGGAGTGGGTGTGCCGCCTCTCTGGAGATGTCCCAATACTGCAACCCTTGTCTCCACACCAGTATTCTCCTCTATCTGAGAGCCTATTATATTCCCTATGCCGCCGAGTCTGACCGGATCAGGGCTTCCATCAATAATTTTCTTTACTACCATCTCCCCGCCTATCGGTTTTGCACCCTCTGCTACTACAACTATGCTGAAGTGCCTCCCGCTATTCTTGCGGTCAATGACCTCTTTGTTTACCTTATTGATATCATACGGTATCTCTGGAATGAGTATAATATCTCCGCCACTGGCAATCCCTGAATAGAGGGCAAGCCACCCTGCATAACGACCCATTACCTCTACAACCATCACTCTGTGATGAGACTGGGCAGTCGTATGTATTTTATCGATTGCCTCTGTTGCCGTAGTTAGTGCAGAGTGGAACCCAAAGGTAATGTCTGTTTCAGCAAGGTCATTATCTATTGTCTTTGGTATCCCTATTACATCTATCCCCTTTTTCAACAGTTCATAGCCTATGTTAAGCGTTCCATCACCACCGATACATATCAAAACATCCAATCCCATCTGTCTGAAGTTCTCAATAGCCTCATCTGAAAGATCTTTAGTAATAACCTTTCCACCCTCTTTTATCGGATACTTAAATGGGTTTGCGATGTTTGAAGTCCCGAGAATTGTGCCACCGTATGTGAGTATACCAGATGCCGCAACATAAGATAATTGTCTGATCCTCTTTTCTACAAGCCCGACATACCCATCTTCTACCCCATAGACCTCCATATCATAATCATTAATGGCTGTCTTTGTCACAGCCCTGATCACTGCGTTCAGTCCCGGACAGTCTCCTCCACCAGTAAGCATGCCAATTCTCAATTTCTTTTTCATCTTTTTGCCCCCCTTATTTATAGATTTTCTCTCTAAAAGTTATATCTAAAAAGATTAACAGTATAGAGCACTCTTTTATCGGGATGCCTGTAAGAATTCAAAGAAGGATTAAGATTAATGCTGTCCAACTCAGTATCATCTATATAGTAATATTGAGATACATCATAGAATCCATATATAGTCCCTGCAAATACGCCAATAGCAGCACCCCTTGCAATAAAATTGAGATTATCAGATGGTTTGTCTGTAAATGCAATGACAGCAGTACCGAGTATAGAGCCTATTACTCCTCCATAGAGACTGTTCTTTAAAATGCCGACGATTGGAAGGTCTTCTGCAAATGTCTTTGATGAAGCAGTAAAGATTAGTGCGAAGATTAGTAATAATACAACTATCTTTTTATACATTTATCTCCTCCTTTTTTATACAGATACACTCTGTTTTCTGTTTTTATATCCTCTGAAATGATTGGTCAGAGATTCTACACTTTTAGTATTTGAACCAAAATGGAGATGTATATAACTCCC
The DNA here is from genome assembly GCA_046753905.1 of Nitrospirota bacterium. Lineage (GTDB taxonomy): Bacteria > Nitrospirota > Nitrospiria > JBHHUU01 > JBHHUU01 > JBHHUU01. Next base: position 18,734 of record JBHHUU010000013.1, read on the forward strand.
AAGTACATTTCTGTACAGATATCCCTCATTCCTTTTATCTCCATTTATCGCTATCTCATAAACACTTTTTATCATATTATCATATTCACCCCCTTTAGCCATCTGTGCATCTATATCATCAGTAAACTCAGTATAGTGGAACTCATGACCTCTGATTATCTCCCCCTTTTTTCCTATAATAGAGTCTTCTGTCAATTCTACCTCTCTGTATCCAGGCCTCTTTTTCCCCTTTCTCATTACTATAGAGAAAGGGAATATCCCCACCATATCATAAAATTCATGATTCTCATCAAATATTCCCTTTGTAAGATATATAAGCCCCCCGCATTCTGCGTAAATAGGAAGATTTTCTTCTGCCAGCAGCCTGATCTCCTTCATGAGAATACTATTATTGGTTAGTTCCCTCGCATAAACCTCAGGATACCCCCCGCCAATATAGATACCATCTATATCCTCTGGAAGATGATCTTTTAAAGGACTGAAAAAGATAAGGGATACACCAGTCTCCTCTAACATGTCAAGATTGTACTGATAATAAAAAGAAAAGGCTTTATCCATTGCTACTGCCACCCTCACCCTATACTTGTCACTGGCATAACAGCCCCCTCTCCTCTCTCTTTGTGATGGCAAATTTTGTCTTCTCCCTTTATAGCTTTCTGATATATCATAGACCTTCTGAAGATCAATGCAATCCTCAATCTTCTCAGATAAAAGTTCTATAAGTCCATCAGATAGGATATCCTCTTTAATAGTCACAAGTCCAAGGTGTCTCTCCCTGATGGATAGCTCTCTGTTTATCTCCATATAACCAAGAAGCCTATCTCTGTAATCAGGAGATATGGCATATTTCAGGTATTCATAATGTGATTCACTGCTCACTGAATGAAATATAATACCTTTAATTGTGACTCCTTTATCATAATTTTCAAATCCGTATATGACTGCATCTGCACTCTTTCCCATACCTCTGGCATCTACTATTAAAATGACAGGTATATTGAGCATCTTTGCTATATCTGCTGTACTGCCTCTGTTAGAAGCCCCTCTGCCATCAAATAGCCCCATTACCCCTTCAATAATCGCAATATCTGCACAGGCAGAATAATCATAAAAGTTTTCATGGATTATCTCTTCTGACATTATCCATGAATCAAGGTTTATAGATGGTCTCCCTGTAATATATGTATGATATCCAGGGTCTATAAAGTCTGGTCCTATCTTAAATGACTGAACATTTAATCCTCTTTTCTTAAAGGCAGCCATCAGCCCAATAGATATAGTAGTCTTTCCAGTCCCGCTTCTTGTTCCAGCAATAATAACTGCACCCATATCTTACCCATTTATTAGCTTGACTATAGCCACATCTCCATAATAGTCTACAATATTCATAGAGGCAAACCCCTGTTCTATACGGAACATATTTTCGAGTCCTGTATTAATGGCATTGCACAATATAATTCTGTTCACACCACCATGTGCCATAATCACAACATCTTCACCCTTATGTCTGTGAATGATCTCATTTACCTCCTTCATCACCCTCACCCCTACCTCCCTGTAACTCTCGCCAGAGGCAGGCCGTGAATCTACAGGGTCATATATCCATGCATCCCATTCTTCTCTGAACCTCTCTCTTATTTCATCAGGAGTAAGCCTCTCCCATACCCCAAATCTTTTCTCCCGAAGCCCCTTCTTTGCAATAGGCATAATAGCATGCCTTCTGCCTATAATAGACGCCCCTATCATACACCTCTTTAAGTCACTCGAATAGATTGCCCTGATTGGCTTATCTGAAAGAAGATCAGCCTTAGCCTCTATCTGCTTATAGCCTTCAGGACTCAACCCTACATCATTCTGTCCATTGTAACACTTTTCTTTTACATTTTCTACCTCACCATGACGCAATAGATATATCCTTGTAACTCTTATAATCTCACTATTTTCTATCTCTATCTCCTTCCTTCCTCCTTTTACTTTTTGGATATTCTTATTCAATCTATCCCTCCTATTTTATCCTTATAGAACTCCCTGAAAAGATCATATAAGCCTCATCTGAAACCTCCACTACCTTCTGATTCATAATACCTGAAAGATCACAGAACCTCCTCGCCATCCTGTTTTCAGGTATAATAGCCAATCCTACCTCATTTGAAACCAGAATAATAGAGCAATTAATCTCAGAAATACCCCGGCACAATATCTCTATCTCTTCTATAATAGTCCTGTCATCGCTATGCTCTCTCATCATATTGGAGAGCCATAAAGTAAGGCAGTCTATCAGGACAACTCCATTAAGTTGGCTTAGTTTTTTCAAGACATCATATATCTTAATCGGCTCTTCAATCGTTCTCCATTCATTAGAACGGGACATCTTGTGTCTCTCTATCCTCTCCCTCATCTCAGGGTCTAAAGGCTCGGCTGTTGCCAGAAATATCTTTTCACCATTAAACTTATCAGAAACTTTTAAGGCAAAACTGCTCTTTCCTGATCTTATTCCGCCAAGAATTGTTATTACCACTTTTCAATCACACCTCTTTTTTATCTACTATTGATAGACTATTGACCATTAGAAATCTTATCTCTTATAAAATATAACATCTTCAATCCCTTTACTGAATACTTATTCAGGAAGGTATATCCCCAGAGGATTAATGCAAGAAGATTAATATTGGACAATCTGAATGCCGATAAAAATTCATCTCTTGCCTCTTTAATTTCTCCAAGCATAAGATATTTTAAGCCTATTGCCCTGCATACCTTTGAGAAATACTTCTTCCTCTGAATATAATGTTTATCCCTTGCAAATAGTTCTTTTCCGGTATCAGGCTGATATTTATAATACTCAGGAAAGACTGTTTTATGTCTCTCCTCTCTAATTATCTCTTTTAGGTTAAAATCTCTAATCATATTTGCATAATCTCTCTGTTTTTTTCCAAACAATGATGTTATATTCCCCTGTGTCTCTCTTCTCCTGTATAGAATATCCGGCAAATTCGCTATCTTATAAATCCTTGATACCCTCAGCCAGAATTCATAGTCTTGAGAATATCTTAAAGAATAATCATATTTGCCTATTTTTTCAATTATCTCCCTTCTGAACATCACTGAACCATGACAGAACTGATTACCCAGAATAAGACCTTTTTTTATCTCCTTATCCTCTAACAATCTTGGCTCAATCCCTATTGTTTTCCCATTCTTATCAATAACCTCATCTGTTACTCCCACCAATCCATATTCACTATAGTCTTCTAAAAATTGCACCTGTTTTTCTAATCTTTCCGGGAGAGATATATCATCCGCATCCATTCTTGCGATATATCTGCCTCTCATATAATCTATGGCAATATTTAAAGAGAATGTCAACCCCTTATTCTCTTCCTGTTTAATTATGGTCAACCGTTCATCATTATATCCCTCTAATATCTCACCTGTCTTATCAGTAGATCCGTCATTGATTATAATAAACTCAAAATCTCTAAAACTCTGATTCAGGATACTACCTATTGACTCTTTAAGATATTTGTCTCCATTATAGACACCCATAATTAGACTAACCATTGGAGAACTGATCTTTACCCTCTCACTTAAATGACATTTCATATAAGTCATATAGCAATGACCTCTCTGATAACCTCTAATTCCATTTTTAGCACCCTTTCTACTGAAAAATTTTCCAGAACATAACGATGAGCATTTTTACCCATCTCTTTACGCATTACCTTATCTGAAAGTACCACCTCAATGGCATCTGCTATATTCTTAGCATCTGTATTACAGAGATAACCAGTCTTTCTATGAGTAATCAGTTCCTTAATCCCTTCCACCCGGGTTCCAATACATGGCAAGCCGCAGCTCATGGCTTCAAGCAATACCTTGGGGTGACCTTCATGAAGAGATGGCAATATAAAGACAGATGATTGGGATAAATAGTGAGGAATATCCTTATTGGGAATGTTGTCAAGAAAAGTAACTTTCAACCGTTTATCTTCACATATCTTTTTGAGTCTCCTGTCTCTGGCACAACCGCCAATAAATAGCAGTCGTATGATACATCCGTGAGCTTTTAGAATTGCAATGGCATCCAACAAAGCAAAAAGGTTCTTTTCTAAACCTGATCGGCCAACAAAGACAATATCAAATAGGGATTCTTTTTGTTTTTCTGAAGGAGTAAAGATATCTACATCCACATAATTGGGGATTACTCTCAGTTTTTCCTCTGGAATGTCATGAGTCTTAACGACCCAATCCATATCATATTCAGTGGGCACAATACCAATATCGGCTGCTTCAAATGCCTTGCGTTCATAGTCCTTAGCTGCATTAACGGTCTTCTTATCATAAGCCGCCTGTTCACAAAAACGACTCTGTAGATACCCGCATCTTACGATCAGCTTTTTGTTGAAATACCTTTTAAACCATATAGGAATCTCTGATCCGCTGATCTGATTAGTCTTGAGAATATCGCTTTGCATTAGCATCTTCCAGTAACGAAAGAGCAGATGAAAGATATTTACGGAAGTAAATGGACTCCACCATATAGGATAAACCCCTATCTTTCCTACTTGCGATGAATACTGTTTGTCTTTACGCCCACCGTATGTTACAAAATTAACAGCCCTTAAATCTTCCGTAAGCCTCTGATAGATTGCAATTTCTCTCTCAAGGTTTCCCACCTTTGCCCATG
>JBHHUU010000014.1:0-23008 GCA_046753905.1 Nitrospirota bacterium
TACGCATTATAAAGTCTTTGGAACCCCTTGCTCTGTATTAGCTGAATAGTTACCATTTTTCCCCTAAAAAAAATCCTCCTTTTCCAAAGAAGGAAAGGTTCCACATCTCGTTCCCAAGCTCTTGCTTGGGAGTAACTATTTAGCATAAAACGTTTCCCCCTTTGCTAAAGGGGGAAAGAAGATTAGCCCTTTGCTAAAAAAAGGGGAGGAAGAAGGTTACTCCTGCTGAAGAGGGGAATGTTATTGCTATAACTAACCAGTTTTATGCTGAATAGTTACGTTTGGGAATGTAACTATCAGAGAAGCTCATGCTTCTCATTGTTTCTTAATCCCACTTATGGCATAGATGTTGCATATTAATCTAGCAAACTGCATCTTCATAGTAAACATTCATGAACGAATTGTTCACCCCCGGGGATGAAAATTAACCTCCCTCTAACAAAGGGGGAAACTTGTACTCCCCCTTTAGCAAAGGGGGGCAGGGGGATTTTCATAGTAAGTAAACTTTGAGCATCTAAAAATTCTGGAGATACAAAGATGAATAACGGGATATATTCGGTTCTTTCTGGAAGTATTGCACAAGAAAGAAGACTTGAGATAATCACAAACAATATTGCAAATATAAATACACCTGGTTACAAGAGGGAAGAGCCTATCTTTCAGAGATATATCCCAAAGTCATTTGAAAACATCTCTCCTGTTTCCAATAAGGATAAGGTATATGTTGAGGTCGTCAGAACTATGACGCAATTCTCACCAGGCGGTATAAAAGATACAGGCAATCCATTAGACCTTGCAATTGAGGGAAACGGTTTCTTTGTTGTTGAGACTGATAATGGGACAAGATATACGAGAAGTGGAAATTTTACGCTGGATTCCGAGAGGAGATTGGTAACTCAGGATGGCTCTGTAGTCTTAGGTGAAGGAGGACCGATCCTGCTTGAGGAAGGAAAGATATCAGTTGATGCAGACGGGAAGATATCAGTCAATAACAATGAGGTCGGAGCACTTCTTATCACAGATTTTCCGGATATGAATGTGCTCCAAAAGGATAGCAATACCTTTTTTAAAGGAGAAGGAGGTGTCCCTTCTGAAAATTTTAAGGTCATTCAGGGAAAGATAGAGTTATCTAATGTAGAACCTATGTCAGAATTATCTTCTATGATTGAGGTTATAAGGTCTTATCAGGCATATCAGAAGGTAATCCAGACTATCTCTGACACAACATCAAGGTCTATTAATGAGGTGGGTAAGATATAAAAGAGGAGGATAGATTAAAATGATCCGATCGTTATATATAGCCGCATCAGGCATGGGTGCTCAACAGATAAATATAGATATTATCTCCAATAACCTTGCCAATGTAAATACTGTCGGCTTTAAGAAGAGTCGCGGTGATTTTCAGGATTTATTATATCTTACATTAAGGGTTGCTGGAGCACCATCAGGTACAGGCACCCAGGTTCCAACAGGTATCCAGATAGGTTCTGGAGTCAGACCTGTAGCTGTTCAGAAATTATTTGTTCAGGGAGACTTCCAGAATACCCAGAATGATCTTGATCTTGCAATTGAAGGAGATGGATTTTTTCAGATAGTCAAACCAGACGGTACTCTTTCATATACAAGGGCAGGCACATTCAAAAGAGATAGTGAAGGAAGAATAGTCACATCTGACGGTTATCTCCTTGAACCTGAAATATCTATCCCAAACAATGTAATAAATATTACCATAGGAACAGATGGAGTTGTATCTGTATTGACGGCAGGAAGTTCAACACCTACAGAGATTGGCAGAATAGAGCTTGCTAAGTTTGTTAATCCCTCAGGACTTAATAGCATTGGAAGAAATTTATATATCCCAACTGCCGCCTCTGGCGAACCAACAATAGGGACTCCGGGACAGGATGGATTCGGCACATTAGCACAGGGTTTTATTGAGGCATCTAATGTCAATATCGCAGAAGAGTTGATAAATATGATTATAGGGCAAAGGGCATACGAGATAAATTCCAAGGCTATCCAGACATCTGATGAGATGCTGCAGATGGCGAACAATATTAAAAGATAAGGAGATATTGATATGGTAAACAGAGTTAAATCATTAATATTATCTATTGAGGCAGTCCTTATCCTTATTATGGTGACACCTGTTATGGCAAGAGACAGAATAGAGATCACAGATATAATGATAAAAAGGGCTGTAGAGGGATATATCAGGGAGAATCTACCCTGGGATGAGGGAGAGATAAAGATAAGGGTTATGCCTATTAGAAAGAAATTAGTATTCCCTCAAGGTAAGGTGACATTTGAGATAGACGGTTCTGTAAATAAATCTCTATTGGGGAAAAAGAATCTCTCAGTTAACTTTAAACTAAATGGAAGGGATTACAAAAAGGTATGGATCACTGTAGAGACAGCGGTTTTAAAGGATATAGTTGTTTCAATCCGTCCCTTAAACAGAGGGCATGTCTTACAAAGAGATGATATATATCTCAAAAAGGCAGATATATCAAAACTTTCACCAGATACTATCTTTGATCCCTCTGATGTAATGGGAAAGAGAATGAAGAGGTCTATAAAGGCAAATATGCCAATAAGAGATAACATGATAGAGGAGCTGCCATTAATTAAACGAAAGGATAAGGTTATTATACTGGCAGAATCTTCAAGGATAAGGATTACAACAATAGGAGAGGCTATGAATAATGGTTATTTAGGAGAGATTATCCCTGTAATTAATCTGGACTCAAAAAAGAAGGTCTATGGAAGGGTAATGAATGCAAATACAGTAAAGATAGAATATTAGTAACTATTCAGCTATTACAGGGTGAGGGGTGAAAAAGAGTTTATAGCGTCACATTAGTGTTTAGCTCTCACTACTCATAGATATCTGATCTGAAATGATGCTTGTTCTATTTGAATAAACTTACTTATAATCATACACATTATAAAGTCTTTGGAATCCCTCACCCTGTAATAACTGAATAGTTACCAATATTAAAGGGTAAAGAAAAGATGAAAAAATTTTGTAAGATTATTATAGGAACATCGGTATCAGTGATATTATGGGGAGGATGCAGCGCTATTTTACATCCTCAGCATTCTATCCTTAATGATAACGTATCCTTGCCCAGTATGGATTACAGTTCAATGCCGAAACCGCAAAATATAAAAAAGAATCATAATAATGCCTCCCTGTGGGTGTCAAATAATCCAAAGGCATATCTCTTTAAGGACACAAAGGCAAGTAATATAGGGGATATTGTAACAGTGAGGATTGTAGAAAATGCAAAGGCTTCACGAGATGCCAGCACAAAGACTGCACGGGATTCAAGCATTGCCACTACCCTTGATGCCTTTTTAGGACTCCCAACAAATAATCGTGGCGTTAAGGCAAGCTCAAAAAATAGCTTTGATGGGTCAGGCAAGACATCAAGGAGCGGGAAACTTAGTGCTAGTATTACAACAAGGGTCATTGATGTATTGTCAAATGGCAACCTGATAATACAGGGGAGAAGAGAGATACTTGTCAACAGTGAAACCCAGTTGATTATACTCAGTGGTGTAATAAGACCAGAAGATATTGGACCGAACAATGTCATACTCTCTACATATATTGCAGATGCAAAGATAGAGTATACAGGGAAGGGTATAATAGACGATAAACAAAGGCCTGGCTGGGCAATAAGGATATTTGACTGGATATGGCCGTTTTAAAGGAAACACTAAATAGAAATATCCAAATTAAAAATAAAAAATTAAAATGAGTAGAAAAATAAGTATTATTATTGACAAGAACAAAAATAATTTTAATTTTCTATTGCTTGTTTTTAATTTTCTATTGTAGGAGAATCAATATGTTAAATAATATAAGACTTACTATCATAATCATTATCCTTATATTTTGTGCGGACGATGTATTGGGTGTGAGGATAAAGGATATAGCTGATATCAAGGGGATAAGATATAATCAGCTTCTTGGATATGGTCTGGTAGTGGGTCTAAATGGCACTGGAGATAAGCAGGGCACAGAATTTACTATTCAGTCAGTCTCTGCAATGTTGTCCAAAATGGGCATAGTAACTGACCCTGACCAGATAAAGGTAAAAAATATAGCCGCAGTTATGGTTACTGCAAAACTTCCTCCTTTTATAAAGGCTGGCAGCAATATTGATGTAGTGGTATCATCTATTGGAGATGCATCAAGTCTTCAGGGAGGGACTCTTTTACTCACACCATTATATGCTCCTGATAATAAGGTATATGCAGTGGCACAGGGACCTATCTCAGTAGGAGGGTTTATTGGCAGTGCAGGTGGTAATACTGTTCAGAAAAACCACCCAACGGTTGGAAAGATTATGAGCGGTGCGATTGTAGAAAAAGAAGTTGAGGTAGATATAAATAATAGAGATAAACTTATAATAACATTCCACCAACAGGACTTTACTACAACATTTCGTATCTCACAGGCAATAAACAGACTTCTTGGTAAATCTAATGCTACACCATTAGACTCTGGAACTATTGAATTACTCGTGCCTGAACAATATAAGAACAGAATTGTTGAGATGATTGCATTGATAGAAGTGCTTGATATCCCTGTTGACACCCCTGCAAGAATAGTGGTAAATGAAAGGACAGGAACTATAGTAATGGGAGAGAATGTCAGGATATCCACTGTTGCTATCTCTCATGGAAACCTTACCATTCAGATCAAGACAGAGCTTCAGGTATCTCAGCCTGAACCATTTTCAAAGGGTGAGACTGTTGTCCTACCTCAGAGCAATGTTGAAGTAAAAGAACAGGATGCCAAATTATTGTTGTTAAAACAGGGGGTAAACATAGGAGAGGTGGTAAAAGCCCTGAATGCAATAGGTGTAACACCAAGAGATCTCATTGCCATTTTACAGTCAATAAAGGCAGCAGGGGCATTGCACGCAACTTTAGAGATCATATAAGGAGGTATTTCTATGAAGATAGACTCATTAACTATACCGATTGATTCTATAATGTTGTCAAATAAGGTCAATAGATTAAAGGCTGCAGATGATAACAGCATGAAAAAGGCTGCAGATGAATTTGAGTCCTTTCTTATATCGTATATGTTAAAAGAGATGAGGAATACTATACCTGAGTCAGGGCTCTTTTCAGGTGGAAGAGGGGAGGAGATATATCGATCTCTCTTAGATGATGAACTGGCAAAAAATATGGTAGAAAGAGGTGGACTAAATATCTCAAAATCGATCATTCAGGGATATAAATAATAAAGGGGGCAGCCTTAAAGTTTTTAGCGCTGTCTGCCGATAAGAAGATAGGAAAAAAAGAATAAAGGGTAACTATTCAGCTAATACAGAGCAAGGGGTTCCAAAGACCTTATAATGCGTATGATTATAATAAGTTTATTCAGATACAACAGAGTTATTTCAGATCAGGTCTCTATGAGTAGTGAGAGCTAAACACTAAGGTGACGCTATAAACTCTTTTCCACCCCTCACTCTATATTAGCTGAATAGTTACAATAAAGGTTTCTAAACTCTAATTAGGAGGAAGAAGAGATGAAGATATTTGATAATGAGGCTGTCAAAAATAATATGCGATCCTATCTTCTTGAGATAGGCAAAAAAAAGCAAGAAGATGTCTCAAATGAGAAAGATGAAAAGGAGGTCTCTGAAAGATCGGATAAGATTAACCTATCTTCTAATGCAAGAGAACTCCAGAGCGCAAGACAAGCGATCAGGGATGTTCCTGATATAAGGAGGGAAAAGATAGCAGGAATAGAAAGGGATATTGCAAATAATAAATATGATGTCAAGGCAGAACTGGTTGCTGATAAGATAATAAAAGAGACACTTATGGATGCTGTCTTGTAAAGAGTCATTTAAGACAACTTATTAATTTTAGCTCATTTCAGGCATTTTAGCAGTTACTTTTTATGGGGGTGTAGCTTGAAAGAAGAATCTATCAAATTAATAACAATCCTGAAAGAAGAGATAACCCTTTACCAGATATTTTTGGATTTGCTTGAAAGAGAGAGGAATATAGTTGCACACTTTTCCTTAGAGGATATGTATGAAAATAATAATCAGAAAGAGACCGTACTGTTACAGATTAAGGTTTTAGAGGAATCAAGAATAAGCCTTGTAGAGAGTTTTGGGGAGATATTAGATATACCTCGTGAGGAGATTACGATATCAATGCTTTGTGCCTACATATACGAACCCTATAGGACTGAACTTAAAGAATGCCATCAAAGATTATCTGCATTAATAAATAGTATTAAAGAAGTAAATCAGGTCAACAGTATCTTGATAGACAGATCTATATCATTTTTAAGGGATTCATTTAGTTTGATTAATAGCTTTTCCCAATCTTCTCTTCTATATCACTCTTCTGGAAAGATAGAAGAACAGGAAGAGAATGGAAGAATTCTCTGTAAGAGAGGATAGATATCTGGTAATCTGTAAATCTGTGATAAAGGAATAACTTATGGCAAGTGTATTAGGGATTTTTGATATAGGCAAGAGGGCTCTTTTAGCAAATCAAAGAGCACTTCTTGTAACATCCCACAATATAGCAAATATAAATACACCTGGTTATACACGGCAGGAGGTCATCTTTGAAGAGGCTGTTCCATTTAACGCACAGCCCGGACAGATAGGCAGTGGTATGAAGATTACCAAGATAAACAGGATATTCGATAAATTTATAGAGCTTCAGATGAATGCAGAATCACAAAATTTCGGGAATGCTGAGATTAAAAAAAATATTCTCCAGAGGGTAGAGGTAATATTTAAAGAATCAGATAAATCAGGGATAAATAATGCAATAAGCCAACTGTTTAATGCCTTCCATGATCTATCTCTTAATCCTGATGGAGCAACCGAGAGGTCTGTTGTCTTATCCAGAGGGGAAATCCTGTCAACACTGCTGAACAAGTCATATTCGGATCTCTCACAGATTCAACAAGACCTGAACACACAACTTAAGTCAGTGATCTCAGAGGTTAATGATCTGGCATCCCAGATAGCTGATCTAAACGAAAAAATCAGCAGGACAATTATAGATGGACAAGAACCTAATGACTACAGGGACAAAAGGAATGTCTTATTAAATGAATTAGGGCAAAAGACAGATATCAGCTATTTTGAAGATAGTCTTGGACAGGTTACTGTAATGATCGGAGGGCAATATCCTATTGTTGAAGCAAGGAGTTCGGCCTCTCTTGTTGGAATAAACAAGACTGATAACTCAGGATTTATAAATATAGGAATTGATATGGGAAATGGCAATACTATAGATATTACAAATAATATTTCCAATGGGTCAATCAGTGGATTATTATATTTAAGGGATACTATGATACCAAAACTGACAGACGATATCAATCTCCTCTCAGCATCATTAACCAAAGAGATAAATATTCAACACAGAAATGGCTACGATCTGAATTCCAACACAGGAAATGACTTTTTTTCTTCACTATCAATAACTTCAAAGAGCAAAGCAAGTAATAATGGAAGTGCTTCTATAGGCAGCGGGAGTATTTTGTCCCTTTCATCCCTTACACTGCACAACTATGAGATCAGGTTCACAAGTCCAACTGCCTTTGATATCGTAGATGTCACCTCAGGGAGTGCAGTATCTTCAGGGAATACCTATACATCAGGAGCTAACATAGATTTTGATGGTATAAGGGTGGTCATAACTGATGGCACAGGAACACCTCAGACAGGAGATATATTTACAGTAAGCTCTACAGAGAATGCTGCCAAAGATATTGGTGTTGCTATCACTGATACTAATACAATAGCTGCATCCTCTTCGTCAGCGGGACTGCCGGGTGATAATGGTAATGCCCTGCTTTTGGCAGAATTAGAAAATAGCCTTGTATTGAGCAATAGCACAGATACATTTAATGGTTTTTATAATTCTATAGCAGAATGGACAGGGGCAGAGAGCAGAAAGGCACAGGATAGTTTTACTATTCAAGAGCTTATACAACAGGAATTGGGCAATATGAGGGAAGAGGTCTCAGGTGTATCACTGGATGAAGAGACAGCCAATCTTATAAAATTCCAGCAGGCGTTTGAGGCAGGAGCCAGACTTATAACTATGGCGGATGAGCTATTGCAGACAATTGTAAATTTAAGGAGATAAATTGAGGGTAACAAACAAGTTAATATTTGATACAGTAATTAATAATATGCTGAGGTCTTCTGAGAACCTTTTGAAAGATCATAGTGAGCTCTCATCAGGAAAGAAGATACAAAGACCATCTGATGATCCTATAGGATTTTCTCAGGTCTTAAGATATAAAGACTCTATCTCTAAAAATAATCAATATCTGAGAAATATTGATAATGGAATCTCATTTCTTGAGATGAGTGATTCTATACTCTCCACTGTTGATAACCTTCTCATCCATTCTAAAGAGTTGGCTGTTGCCATGTCCAATGATACAGTTACATCAGGAGATAGAGCAGATACCGCAAATGAAATTGATAATATTTTTAATGAGCTTGTCCAGATAGGCAATGCAAAATTAGGGAATAAATATATCTTTGGAGGTTTCCTAAATAATACAGCTCCATTTGATTCTGTAGGAGCTTATAATGGAGATAACAACTCTATCAATATAGACATAAATCCAAATGTCAGAATAGCAATGAATATTCCCGGAGACACTGTATTTAAGGCAACAGGCGGGAGTACAATAGATATATTTAAAGTACTGAGTGATTTCAAGACAGCATTAAACAATAATGATACGACAAATATAAGAAGTGCTATTAACAACATAGATACTGCCTTGACTCAAATTACTAATAACAGAGCTGTTATAGGGTCAAGAATAAATAGAATGGAAAGTACAAAGAATAGCCTCGAAGACTATAATCTCAACATGGAGGCATTAAGATCAAATAAAGAAGATGCGGATATTACCAAAACTGTTTCTAATATGGTATTACATCAGACCATATTAGAGGCATCACAGGCATCAGCAAGCAAAGTCATATCATCATCTCTTTTGAATTTCTTGAGATGATGATATGAAAACAAAACGGTTAAAAATGTATCCCCCCTACCCTCTCCAGATAGGGTGAGGGGGATGATATTCTGACTACAAGCCATGGAAGGCAAAGATGCTTATATTAACAAGGATGTCAGGCGAAGGGATAAAGATAGGGGATGATATACGTGTTGTTGTCTTAGAGATAAAGGGCAAGCAGGTAAAACTTGGTATCACAGCGCCAAGAGAAACTATAGTCCATAGAGATGAGATATATAAGAGGATTATGGAAGAGAACAGAAAGGCAGCAGAAGTAAATCCAGCGAGATTAAATGATCTCCTCAGCCTGTGGAAAAAAAATAAATCGGATATTAAATAGTTGCGGGGTGTCAGGTGTTAAGATTTTCTTCGTCCAGATTCGGTGAGTTGACAGTTGAAAATGATAAGGCAATCTATTTTAGTGAAGGGATAATAGGCTTCCCATGGATCAAGAGATATGTGATCCTTGATCATTACAGAGAAGCCCCCTTCAAATGGCTTCAGGCAGTAGATGATCCTGATGTTGCGTTTGTTATAGTAGAACCATCTATTGTAAAACCTGATTATACCCCTGCTATTGATAAAGAGAATATTGCAGATATTGATATAAAAGATGAACTGGATATCTGTATCCTCTTGATTGTTACCATACCACATAGAGATCCAACAAAGGTATCCATTAACCTCCAGGCACCAATTATTGTGAATGTTGAAAATAAGAGGGCAAAACAGATAGTGCTAAATGATGTAGACCTGAGTTGTTATCCTCTTCTCCAGAAATCCTAGAACAAAGTATATATAAAAGGCGCTAAAGCTGAGCCTTCTGTAAAGATAATCAGAGCACCCAGTAGGAGCAGAAAGATAATAATTGGTGTTAACCACCACTTTTTACGCACCTTTAAAAAACTCCAGAATTCTGATATTATTGATAACTTATTCATAATGCTATCTCTCCCTTTCCCTAAAACTGCCTTTCATAATCAGACTTTTCAAACTTTACCTTCTCTTTTGGAATCCAGTATGTATCAGCAGAGTCTCTCCTGAATCTCAAACTCAGAAAATCTTTGCCGATTAATCTTGCAAAAAGAGCAATAGGAGTAATTACAACAAAAAATAGTATAGACAATATTACCCTTGTCATAAACCATCCCATGATTATAGCAAAGGTCATCCATATCTTGTGGATAGGTTTTAATAATAAAGGGAAACTTATACCAAGCAGGAGGAATATTGCAGAGATAGAAAGGATATACGGATAATACTCCCTCCCCCGCCACAAAGAAAGCCCTCCCAATATACCCAGAACAATACCAATTATTATACCGAATTTACGAAGGTCGCTTATTCCGCTCTTGATATCTTTTATCTCTTCAAGAATCATCTGCTAATCCAGTTCAAACTCTTTAAGCCAGTTAATATCCTTCTCTAATGGCTTCTGTTCCTTCTTTTCTATTAAATAATTACCCATAATCAGATAATCCATATTGGTACGCATAAAACACAAGTATGCATCCTCTGGAGTACAGACAATAGGCTCTCCTCTTACATTAAAGGATGTATTGATAACTACTGGACAGCCATATTTTTCATCAAATTTTGCTATCATATCATAATAGAGGGTATTATTCTCTTTATTGACTGTCTGGATCCTTGCAGAGTAATCTATATGAGTAACAGCAGGGATAGTGGAGCGGACAACATTCAGTTTCTTGATTCCGAAGAAACCTTTTTCATCCTCTGACATCTCACGACATATCTCCTTTTTCACCTGTGCAACTAATAACATATATGGACTCTCTCTATCTATCTCAAAAAAGTCTTTTGCCCTTTCTTTTATGATTGAAGGGGCAAATGGTCTGAAACTCTCCCTGAATTTGATCTTTAGATTCATTATCTCCTGCATCTCTTGTGAACGTGCATCTCCAATAATCGAACGGCCTCCTAATGCCCTTGGACCAAACTCCATCCTCCCCTGAAACCACCCTATTACCTTTTGATCCGCAATCAGGTCTGCAATCTTTTCAGGAATATCTTCATCAGATATTTCTGTATAAGGTATGTTCTCTCTTTTTAGATAACTCAGGATATAACTCTTTTCAAAAGATGGACCAAGGTATGACCCCATCTGAAAATCTCTCTTATTGTCTGTAACTCTCTTATTCTCTAAATACTTATACCAGACAAAGAGTGCAGCCCCCAATGCCCCGCCTGCATCTCCTGCGGCAGGCTGTATCCAGATATCTTCAAAAGGAGACTCTCTTAATATCCTTCCATTGCCGACACAGTTCAGAGCAACACCGCCCCCCAGACAAAGACGCTTTTGTCCTGTCTCTTTGTGGATATGACATGCCATTCGCAACATTACCTCTTCGGTTACCTCCTGAATAGAAGAGGCAATGTCCATATCACGTTGTGTCAGTCGTGATTCAGGTGTTCTTGGCGGACTGCCAAATAACCTGTCAAATCTGCTGTTAGTCATGGTCAATCCAGCACAGTAATCAAAATAGTCCATATTTAACCTGAAAGAGCCGTCATCTTTCAGATCGATCAGTTCCGAGAGGATCAGGTCTTTGTACCTGGGGTCACCATAAGGGGCTAAGCCCATAACCTTGTATTCACCTGAATTAACCTTAAAGCCGATGTAATATGTAAATGCAGAATATAGGAGTCCCAATGAATGGGGAAAGTGTATCTCTGACAAAATTGAGATATCATTGTCTTTACCGATACCATAGCTGGTCGCTGCCCATTCTCCCACTCCATCTATAGTGAGAAATGCTGCCTCATTAAAAGGAGAGGGATAAAATGCAGATGCTGCATGGGATTCATGATGCTCAGGAAAGATGATCTTCCCTTCATAATCAAGCTCCCTGCTGATAAATTCTTTCATCCATATCTTCTGTTTTATCCATAAGGGTATAGCCTTGATGAATGATCTGATTCCGACTGGCGCGTATGCGATATATGTCTCAAGTATCCGTTCAAACTTTATAAATGGCTTATCATAAAATGCAGCAAAATCGAGATCCTCTGCCTTTAGACCACTATCTTTCAGGCAATAATCTATAGCATTTTTGGGAAAAGAAGGGTCATGTTTTTTACGAGTAAACCGCTCTTCCTGAGCAGCCGATATTATTTTGCCATCTCTAACCAGACAGGCAGCGCTGTCATGATAGAATGCTGAAATCCCCAGAATATTCATAGATAAACTCTTGTTTATCCTACTTAATTATATAATTTTTTTTCTATTATAGAACATAATAGCACAGACTATTGATTTTGCAAATCCCTTCCTTATTGCTTTTTTCGTCTGTTTAGTGTTTAATTCCAAAAGTGGCTTGTTTTTTGCAACCACTTTTGTTTACTATGAAAATACATTTTCATACTTGGGGGTGAGCAAGTCTGCTCATGAGCGTTTACTATGAAAATACATTTTCATACTTGGGGGTGAACAACTCGTTCATGAATGTTTACTATGAAAATCCCCTTTTACTCCCCTTTGTTAAAGGGGTTGGGGGTAAGTTTTCATGACATGGGCGACTCATTAGCGTCATGAATGATTAGTTCAAGAGATGAGGTAAGATTGATAAAGTGAGGGCGGATATGTGTCTATCTCTGGAACTGAACAATTCAGATATAAGACCATGAAAAAAAAGCATACGATAGAAAATATATGGACTATAAAATTAAAACTTCTGACAGAGAAAAGAGATATGAGATAACTAAAAGGCTCAAAGAGTTTTTTTCGATATCTAAAAATGTAATCTTTGTCTTTCTTTTTGGCTCTTTTGCTAAGGGTAATGTAACACCACTTAGTGACATAGATATTGCAGCCTTTTTCCGTAACACTCCTGACTTTTATAGGATCAACGACATGCGAGAGGAATTATCAGAGCTGCTTAACATAGCAGCGGTAGACATTGTAGTCTTGAATAATGCCTCTCCTATTATAAAGATGCAGGTCTTGAAAAAAGGAAATATCCTTGTCAACAAAGTTCCTGGAATCTATAATAGTTTTTTTGTCAGCACAGTAAAAGAATATGATGACCTTAAACAACTAAGAAAAGAGGTAGAAGAGAATATTTTAAGGGGAAAAATCTATGCCTGATAAAGATGTTGTGCTTGCAAAGGTTGCTATAATTCAGAGATGCATGAAAAGGATTAAAGAGACCACAGATTTAGATCCTGATAGCCTTGATGATATAGATAAACAGGATATCTTTATCTTAAATCTGCAAAGAGCAGTGCAGGCAACTATAGATCTCACACTACATATCGTGGCTTCAGAGGGTTTTGGTTTATCTGATACTATTAAAAATAATTTTAAACTTCTTCAGAATGCTGACATAATAAATGACAACCTCACACATAAAATGGAGGCAATGGTAGGCTTCAGAAATATCGCCATACATGACTATCAGGCAATTGATATAGGCATATTAAAATCAATACTTACAAAACATCTTATAGACCTTGAGGATTTTTATACAACTATACTATTTTACTATAAGTTGACAACAATCTCATAATAAGGAGGGAATTTATGCCATTAGCCAAAAAGATTGAAAAGAGATATACTTATGCTGATTATGTTACATGGCCTGATGATGAGCGATGGGAGATCATTGATGGTATAGCATATAATATATCCCCGGCACCGAGGATAAAACATCAGGATATAACAGGCAAATTCTTTAGCCGCTTAGAACAAAAACTCACTGGCAAGCCATCATGCCGTCCATTTATTGCCCCGACAGACGTTGTCTTTTCTGAAAATGATATAGTACAGCCAGATATATTAGTAGTGTGTGAAAAGAATAAAATAACAGAGGCAAATATACAGGGTGCACCTGATCTGATAGTAAAGGTAATATCCCCCTCAACAGCGATTAAGGACAAGAGAGAGAAGATGAATCTTTACGAAAAGCATAAGGTCAGGGAATATATAATAATATATCCTATGGAGGAATATACAGAAAGTTTCATATTAGGTGAAGATGGAGCATACAATAAAGGAAAGGTGTTTGGTCCAAAAGAGGTATTATCACTTGAGTCATTACAGGGAATAGAGATACCGCTATGTGATGTATTTGGAGTAGAAGAGTAGGGGAAGAAAAAAGTGGGAATAGTGGGGAATAGGGACACATCCCTATCCCTATATCAGAGGTAATAACAGAGAAAATATCTTTTGTAAGAAGAAGGAGGATGAGAGATATTTGTCCCTTCTTGAGAGATATAGTGTTGAAAAAAGAGCCTTAATACTTGTATATTGTCTGATGTCAAATCATGTCCACTTACTTGTAAAACCTCTGAAGAAAGAGTCACTTTCCAAGATGATGCAAGGTGTTACCCTCTGCTATACCCAATATTTCAATAAAACAAATAGACGGACAATATGTCTTTGGGTTAATATTTTACCTTAACTTATTGAGTAATTATAGGAGGTAGGCTCTCTGTCATATCCCTCTCCTCAGGGAGAATTCCCTGATCTATTTCTACAAACCTGCCATCCTTTATCTCTATTACAAAGAGTTTCTTTTCAATATCACCATCAGCCGTAAAAGAAGTAATGCCTGAGACGCCATGAAACTCCTTTATATTTAATAGTGATGTCATCATTTCATTTCCTGTTTCTACCCCATTTTGAAGGAGTTTCAATATCAGTTTCATTACATCATATGCCTGTGCTGCAAAGATATCAGGGTCATTCTGGTATTTTGTCCTGTATCTATCAACAAATTTTACTACCTCGGGGTCAGAGCTATCAAGAAAAAAACCATCTACAAATATCGCACCTTCTATAAATCGTCCCCCAAGTTTAATCAATTCCTTAGAATCCCATCCATTTGTACCAAGCAGAGATACCCCTTTTATATCAAAAAATTCGAGTTGCGGTGCAATAAGACCTACCTTATTATAATCGCCAGGTAAAAAGACTGCGTCAAATCCGGGGATATATTCCTTTTCTTCTTCTATCTCTTTATCTATAACCGGGTTATCTCTCTCCTGTCTTTTTATATCAGCATTTTTTATCCGTATTATCTCTCTTCTGAAATCTGTTACCTCTGGAGGATATGACTGAGATGCTATAATTTCCCCTCCTAATATGTTTATCTCATTCGCAAATATCCTCATAAGGTCTTTCCCATACAGATCATCTGGATATAAAATGGCAAACCTTTTTAGCCCCAACCTATTTACAGCATACTCCGCCATAAATCTACCCTGTAGTTTATTGGTAAGGGAATCTCTGAATATATATTTGCCTATCATGGGGAGATCTGATGCAGTAGCAGAAGGTGTTATTGTCGGAGTTTTAGCATTCTCTGCCCTTGAAGCTATTATCTTTACCTCTTTACTTAATGCAGGTCCTATAATTGCTATAGGACTATACCTGTTTATCAACTCCTGCATTTCATAGATCAACTTGATATTTTTATCTCCATAGTCCTTAATTACTAATCCCGCAAATTCCTCAGGGAGAATCTCTTTAAACTCATCAAACGCGAGTTCAATTCCTTTAAGCATATTTCCGCTGAAAGTACTTACTTTGCCAGTTAGAGGAAGAAGAATCCCTATTAAAAACCTATTCGCCTTCAGTTTAACTGGTATAGACTCCAACAAATAATTTGCCCTGATATAAAAACTGTTTTCTGGAAAGTTCTCAAGAAATCTTTTTAACTTAACCTCCTCTCTATAATAATCACCTCTGTTTTCATACATCTCTATGAGTTTAATTAAGATATAATCTCCTGGAAACTCTTGCGGATATATATCTATTAATTCATTTAACAACCCTTCTCCCATTTTATCTATTATAATCCTGATTCTCTCTTCTAAAAGTATCTCTTTCTCTTTATCTTCAAGAAGCTCTTTTTTTTTTAATAGACTATCTATTCCCTTTTTATATTGACCATCTGCTAAATATATATCGGATATTATTTGATATATCTCTGTCTTTCTATCATTATCCTGTGTAACATTAACCTCTATCTCAAAAAGAGGCAGGGCATCTTTCATATCACCATTTTCAAAATATGTTAGCGCCAGCTCATATCTTGCGGTCAGGGCAAATTCAGATGACGGAAATCTCTCCAATACATTTTTGAAGTAATAAATGGACTTTGAATACTCCCTTCTCTTGTGATATATCCTGCCTAATATAAAAAATGTCTCGTTAATCAGGGGGCTTGAAGGAAAGTCAGAGACGAGTTTTTCTAACTCAATAATAGTCAGCTCCTCTTCTCCATTTGAATAATACTTCTTTCCCCTTTCAAATATCTCCTTACCCTCTATATCTATATTCTTTGTTATATCTACTTTTTCTGTCTCAATCTTTAATTCCTGAGCATATAATATAGCTATGCTCCATACAACATACAGAAAAAAAGAGAAGATATATATGTTTTTTTTATCCACTGTAATCTGTTAATTTTTGATTTATACAATATACCTTTATGAATAGATGCTCTAGTCTCAAGGTTATACGATGTTATGATATTCATTCATCCCTTGTCAACTTCAATTTGATGACCCAAAAACAGAGATTGGAAATAAGCATACCCTAAGCCAGACAATCTGGAAAATTCGAATGTCTAAATCCTAGATTCGAAACAATATCAAATGACAAAAATCTAAATGACAAAAACAATAAGTTTTTAACATTTGAAATTTTGTATTTCGAATTTGTTTCGAATTTCGATATTCGAATTTCGAATTTATTTTCTGCCACAAAAAACACGAAAATAATTATTAAGGTCCTAATAAAAAGGACTGGTGGATAGGTCTGTGCGGAAGTGAGTTCTCTTCTCTCTTGACCCTCGAGGTAAACACCTTAAATATGACACGAAAGATATAGTAAATGCCATCTACTATATAATCAAAACCGGCGATAAGTTAGTGGACAAACTTCAGAAAGAACGGGTAAGAAGGGTTATTGAACCACTGCTGGCAGGCTGGGCATAACCTGAACGAATACCAACAGACGATATATATTATGTTCATGACCTTAGGGTTGATAAAAATCAAAGGTCAGATACGAATCGCTAAGCAGGATATATCAGGAGGAAGTCATACCGAGGAAACTTACTTACACCATTAGTCACCAGACAGAGTGGTATGTCAGATATGAAGACGGCTGTCTTGACATGAACACGCTTCTCACCGCTGTACTCCTGATAAACCATGGGATGAAAAACTCTTCAGAAAGGAAGAGGTATCTCATGAGAAGTCGATAATGATCTGGGGAATGTGAAAAAATCAACAGTTACCAATAATTAAACAATTCGCAATGGGAATTAATGCTTGATTTTTATTTTTAATAATAGTATATAAGATTATATTGAAGACGGAATAATATAAATATCTGGAGAACAAAGTGATAAAAAGTGACAGATGGATAAGAAGGGCTGCAATAGAAAATAAAATGATTGAACCCTTTGAAGAGAAACAGATAAGAGAGGGTGTCATCTCTTTCGGACTCTCCTCCTATGGATATGATATAAGGGTAGACAATGAATTTAAGATATTTACCAATATTAATACTACAATAGTGGATCCTAAAGATTTTGATCAAAAATCACTGGTAGACTTTAAAGGTGAGGTATGTATTATTCCTCCAAACTCTTTTGCACTGGGAAAGAGTGTTGAATATTTCAGGATTCCCAGAGATATCATGACAATATGTCTGGGAAAGTCTACTTATGCCCGTTGCGGTATTATTACTAATGTTACTCCTTTTGAACCAGAATGGGAAGGATATGTTACCATTGAAATATCCAATACTACTCCCCTTCCTGCGAAAATATATGCTAATGAGGGCATTGCCCAGGTTTTATTCTTTGAAAGTGATGAAGTATGTGAGAGATCATATGCAGATAAAAAGGGTAAATATCAATCCCAGCATGATATAACTCTGCCAAGGATATAAACCCGTGAGCCTTTATCTTCCCCTTTATCCACTCCTGTTGAGGGAGTGGATCTTTTTTCAGGGGGAGAGAGGTAAGGGTAATGGAAAAAGAGATAGGGAATTTCCGGACTAAAGGAGGGAAAATGCGGATCGCTTTGTTTTCATGGGAATCACTTCATTCAATCAAAGTTGGTGGAGTGGCAGCTCATGTTACAGAATTAGCTGCTGCACTTGAAAGAAAGGGACATGAAGTGCATTTATTTACCAGAATGGGAGAGGGTCAGCCATATTATGATCGAGTTGATGGTGTGCATTACCATAAATGTCCTTTTAATCTCTGCCCAAATTTTGTAGATGAAATAAATGAAATGTGTCGTTCTTTTGTCTATCATTTTTTTCAGACAGAAGATTATGCAGGACATTTTGATATAGTTCATGCGCATGACTGGTTATCATCTAATGCAGTAGTCTGGATTAAAGAAGGCAGGGGGAAAAAGAGCGTACTTACTATACATTCAAGTGAATATGGAAGATGTGGAAATAACTTTTGGGATGGAAATTCCGCAAGGGTCAGGGATCATGAAAGACACGGCACCTACTGTGCTGACAAAGTAATAACAGTATCTCATGCCTTGAAAGGTGAGATTATGTGGATGTACAATGTGCCTGATTGGAAGATAAGGGTAATCTATAATGGTGTTAATGCACATAAGTATGACTACTGGATGGATTCCGGAGAGGTCAAAAAGAAGTATGAAATAGGACCTGTAGACCCTATGGTTCTCTTTGCCGGAAGGATGGTATATCAGAAAGGTCCTGATCTTTTATTAGAGGCAATTCCGTATATTTTAAAGTATTATCCAGATACCAAATTTGTATTTGCTGGTGATGGAGAAATGAGATGGAGGTTAGAAGAAATAGCATGGCGCATGGGTATTCATCACACAACAAGATTTCTTGGATGTGTCTCTGAAGGAGAGTTAATAGCCTTGAATAAGGCTTGTGATGTGGTATGTGTGCCGAGCAGAAACGAACCATTCGGGATTGTTATATTAGAGGCATGGAGTGCTGGAAAACCTGTAATAGCTACTAAAAATGGCGGTCCTGAAGAATTTGTGTGGCACGATGTAAATGGACTGAAGATATATGCCTCCCCGGATTCGGTTGCATGGGGCATAGGTACGCTATTTACCAATTTTGAATGGGCAAGGTGGATGGGAAATAATGGAAGATATGCTGCAGAGACAGCATTTTCATGGGATGTCATTGCGGATCAGGTCTTGCAGGTTTATCAGGAATAAGTTTTTGTAATCGTATTTGTGACTATTCAGCTATTACAGGGTAAGGGGTGAAAAAGAGTTTATAGCGTCACCTTAGTGTTTAGGTCTCACTACTCATAGAGACCTGATCTAAATGATGCTGTTCTATTTAAATAAACTTATTATAATCATACGCATTATAAAGTACTTGAAACCCATCACCATGCAATAGCTGAATAGTTACTCTTATTTAATATATTAAGGAGGAGTTATGAAAGAGCTATATCATGTATTAGGTCTTCATATGCATCAGCCTCCTGGAAACTTAAAACTACTTATTGAAACAAATAATTGGCAGGCAAGAGAGATAATGCTATGTTACGATCGTCCCTTAAAATATGCATGGAGATATAGTGATGTTGGAAGATTCGCTGTGGGCTTCTCAGGAATATTATTAGAACAGTTTCAGGATCAGGAGATTATAGAAAAATATCTTGGTATTATAGATATCCCCAGAATGGTTAAAGAATACGGTAAGGCTCTTAACATTGAGATAATTGGAATGGGATATTATCATCCAATCTTTCCTCTGATTCCAAAGGAGGATTGGGACGCTCAACTCAAAAATGGGAGGGAAAAGTTAAAAGAGTTATTCGGGAGAGAACCAAAGGGGTTTTGGCCACCTGAAATGGCATTTACTATGGAGATGATACCGTTTCTTAAAAAAAATGGTTATGAATATGTAATAATAGATAGTGTTCATATCAAACCAAAAAAAAGTATGAGCAAAGAAGATTTAGTATATAGCCCTCATATTGCTGAATATGAAGATGAAGAGATCGTTGTTATTCCAAGGGACAGAGATATCAGTAATGCTCAGGAGAGTGGACTTGATCTTTCGTGGTTTGAGAATGAGGTTCTCCATAAGACAGAGAGAGTAAAAAGAAGAGCCCTGATTACAAGCTGGACAGATGGAGAAAATGGAGGTTGGTTCAGGCAGATACATGAGGAATCAGGTTTTTGGGGACATTTTTTTGCACCATATATGGAAAAGATAAAAAAAAGACAATCTCCTGTAAAGACTACATCTATTAGTGAGTTTATAAAAAAAAACCCGCCCAGCACAAGGGTTGATATTAAAACAGGTGCGTGGAATGTAGGTTCTGCAAGTGGATATGACTTCTCTCAGTGGGCAGGGTCAGAGAGTCAAAAGAAGGCAATAAAAGAGGTATGGGATGTAAGCAGACTATATCATGGGACATGGAAAGAATTAAAGAAGACAAAGAAAACAGGTATAGCAGAAACTGAAAAAGCAGAGGATATTTTAAAAAGGGCAGAGGAATTCTTACTCAGATCAGAAACAAGCTGTTATTTATTCTGGGGAGATGCATGGTTGCCGAGTTTATATAATGAAATAATATCTGCCCGTGAATTGATAACAGAGGCAAGGGAAAAAATGAATATGTAACAACTGCAATTAGAGACATCTCCTTCACTTTCCTGATAGATAAGACATCAGAAAAAATAAGGATTGTTCAGGAGAAATCTCTGATTGCAGTTTGAGCTTGCCAATAAATATGAGGAGGACTTTTATATGAAGTGTTGGATGTGTGAGCAGGAGGCGAGAGGAGTATGCGGGGCATGCGGGAGAGGTCTCTGTCATGAACATGCCCATATTCATGACGAGATGACACTGGCAAAATCTGATACCTCAACAGGACATTCCAGCTATTATAATGTATATCACTCTCTCAAATGTGGAGATTGCCGATTAGGGTGGAAATCACATAAGCCTGATAGTTAAAACAAGGTATATGATAAAAAAAAAGAAAAAAAATGTTGGGCATATCTCACTAGAAAGACTGCTGCAAAACCGATTATTGGATAGAGAGAGAGGAGAGGAGGTAATTGAGAAAGAAGAAGGTTCGGAACTGCCATCAGGATATGGGGAGACAAAACTTACAATACTTGAGGTAGATCCTTGCTTAGTATATACATACTGGGAGATAACCCGCCACTCTCTTGAACAGGTCAGGGTTTTATTGGGTAAAGAATATGTGACTGCCAGATTTATACTTCGGTTTTATGATGTTACATATATAAACTTTGATGGGAATAATGCCCACAACTATTTTGATATATATATAGAGCCTCATACTGGTAACTGGTATATAAAACTCTGGAGTCCTGCAAAGTCATATCTCGCCGAAATAGGACTTCTTACTCAAAAGGGTAGATTTTATTCATTAGCAAGGTCTAATCCCATACATACTCCACAGACCTCCTCTTCGAACAGGCTTAATGAAGAATGGATGAGGGTAAATAAGAATCTGAACGAGATAGAGTATCTTTCAGAGGATATTGCAGCTAAAAAGACTGAAAAGAAATTAACAAAAAAGTATGAAAATAATAAGCATAAAGATAAGGAGATTAAACCTGTAAGAAATAGAGATTTCTCTATTATTCAGGAAAACAGAGAAATAGATATAAATAATGAAGAAACATCATATAAAGATAAAGTCATCCGATCTGGTATAACAATACAAACTTCAACTATTTCACCCCAGTCAGGCATCTCATCAGAGATAGTCAGCAGTCAATTCCCTTTGCAAGAGGGGAAAAATCAGTTTTTCTGCACATTAAATACAGAGATCATTCTTTATGGCACAACCAAGCCGAAATCAAAAATTAGTATTTCAGGAAAGAGTGTTGATGTCAGAGAAGATGGCACATTTTCTATACGGCTTGCTATTCCAGATGGAGTCTGTGTTATTCCAGTGGAAGCAAGAACACCAGATGGGAAAGAAAAAAGGGAGATAACTACTACAATAGTTAAAGACTCACGAAATATACTGTAAAATTATTGGATTATTAATCCGCACAAAAAACAAGAACTTGCATGTCGGGTTTATCCGTTTTATTGACATATAAGGTTTATATGGTAAGCTTATCATTAGGTGTTACTAAACATTAGTTATTACTAAATATCCACGACTCTAATGAAAGGCGAAACTATTATGAACAAAATGTTAAAGACGGATTGGACGATTTATTTATTTGTTACAGCATTATTCATAATAGGGTGTGGAACTGTTGTAAACGGGAGAACACAGAAGATTATAATAAATTCCTCACCCAGTGGAGACAGGATTGTTGTCAATGGTTTTTCACAAAAACAAGCTCCAGCGATTATTCCATTCAACAGAGGCAATTCCAGAACTATAATATACTTTGAAAAGAAAGGTTATGGCCCCGTAGAAATGGTTTTAAGGCATACGACTGATGGTTGGATATGGGGTAATATTATTATTGGTGATCCTCTTGGAGTTGTTATAGACTTTATAAATGGAGAGGCACATAAACTTAACCATGATCAGTTAAATGCTGTATTGCAAAAACAGGGCATTAAAATAAAAGATATACCAAAAGATGAAATAATTATCGCTGTGGACTCAAACTTTCCTGGTGTCCCCAAATATTCAAGCAAAGGTATAAGTGCCATCAAATCTAAAAAATAACGAAAAGATATGCAATAACAATGGGTTACAAGAGCAGGCACACCTTTATACTTTATTTGTAATCTCATTAGTGTGTAATAACCTATACGCCATGTAGATTTTAATTAACAGTGCTAAAATGAATATAATTAGACGTTAACATCATGAGTATACCCATATTGTATAATAGGCGCAATCTAAGATGGACTGATTTGTCAAAACCACTTTTTAGATTATTACTTTTTTTATCCAGTGTGACTGAACTACTTCCCTTTGGAGCGGATATAGAGGCAGT
>JBHHUU010000015.1:0-22788 GCA_046753905.1 Nitrospirota bacterium
GTGACGCTATAAACTCTTTTCCACCCCTCACTCTGTAATAGCTGAATAGTTACAAAAAAAATTATGAAGGATTTTGATTTTCCTATAGCAAAGGAGAGTCTCCCTTTTATCATAGTTGGTTCAGTAATAACTATTGGATCGATTTTTATAGGATGGATATTGATTTCTATCCTTTTCTTCCTCCTTACTGCATTCACAGCGTGGTTTTTCCGTAATCCAGAACGGCAGACAGATGCAGAAGAAGAGGAGATAATACTCTCACCTGCTGATGGAAAGATTATTGAACTAAAAAAGATAAGGGAGAATAGATTTTTAGATAAAGATGTTATTAAAGTTAGCATCTTTATGAATCTCTTTAATGTGCATATAAACAGGATTCCTTATACAGGCAGAGTTGAAAAGATATCCTATAATCATGGGAAGTTTCTATCAGCCAACAGAGAAAAGGCGTCACTGGAAAACGAGCAGAATGCTATAATCATAGATACAGATAAAGGAAGGATACTCTTTATACAGATTGCAGGTCTGATTGCAAGAAGGATAGCATGCTGGATAAAAGAAGGGGATATGGTAAAGAGAGGACAGAGGTTTGGACTGATTAAATTCAGTTCAAGGGTAGATATATTTCTCCCTGCTGACATGGAGTTGAGGATAAAAAAGGGGTGCAAGGTAAAGGCAGGAGAGACTATTTTGGGGGTTTTGAAATGAAAGAGTATAGAAAAAAAGGTATATATCTTATTCCCAATCTATTTACAACAGGAAATCTGTTTTCAGGTTTCTTTGCTATAATATCTGTCTTTAATGACAAATATATAGTAGCTGCTATTGCCATATTGATCGCAATTATCTTTGACAGCCTTGATGGAAAGGTAGCGAGAATTACAAAGACCACAAGCCAATTCGGTATAGAATATGACTCTCTCTCTGACCTTGTATCCTTTGGTATAGCGCCTGGACTGCTTATATATTCATGGGCATTAAACTCTTATGGGAGGATTGGATGGATAGCTGTCTTTCTATTTGTTGCATGCGGGGCATTGAGACTGGCAAGATTTAATGTCCAGATATCAACAGTAGAGAATAAACATTTTATAGGATTCCCCATACCCTCAGCAGCAGGTATAATTGCCACAACAGTATTATTAGACAATCATTTCATGATCATGGGAAAAGAGATAAAACCTATTATGATATTAATCATTACCTATTCTCTGGCGTTTCTGATGGTAAGTAATATAAGGTATAGAAATTTTAAAGAGTTAAGATTAAAAGATAGAAAGCCATTTAATTTTTTAGTAGGTTCAGTATTAATATTGATACTCTTTGTTGCAGAGCCTCAGATAATGTTATTCGGATTTTTTTCCCTTTATGCCCTGTCAGGGATTGGTGAGAAACCTCTCCGACTATTGGTCAGGAAGATGTTCAGGAGAGATGCCTCAGAACCTGAGAAGGAGATAGAAGACTTAGAGGATTTGGAAGATAACGAGATCGTGATCAGGTGAGACCTCTGTATTTGAATCGTAGCTCATTGATTTTTAATATGCCCCCGTAGCTCAGTTAGGATAGAGCAGTGGTTTCCTAAACCGCGTGTCGGACGTTCGAGTCGTCTCGGGGGCACCATCTTGATAACAATCCCTATAGTTTCGCAACTGTTCAGCTATTACAGTGTGAGAGGTTCCAAAGACTTTATAATGCGTATGATTATAATAAGTTTATTCAATTACCCAATATCTTGTGGAAAGGTAAATATCAATCCGAAGAACAAATCCCCCTATATCCCCCTTTGGAAAAGGGGGGTTAGGGGGGATTTCCCCCAACTTATTGGGTAATTACAAGTTTATTCAAAACAGCATCATTGATGATAGAGATGTTATAACAATGAGTAAGAGATTGATAATTGCTATTGATGGTCCTTCTGGTGTTGGAAAAAGCGGTTCTGCCCGACTCTTGGCAGAGAGGCTTGGTTATATCTGTATGGATACAGGTGCGTTTTACAGGGCAGCAGCATGGAAAGTATTAAAGGAAAATATCACACCAGATGAAGAAGAACTTAAAAGGATATCGGAGATTATTAATATAAGGTTTGACTTACAGACTTTTAATCATTTAATAGATAATGGCTGCAATGAACAAAATCGGCTGAGGATATTTGTGGATAATTGTGATATCACTGAAGAATTAAGGAGAGAAGATATCGGTAGAATGGCATCTATAGTATCTGCATCACCCTATATCAGGAAAAGGCTGTTGCCTATTCAGAGAGATGCGGGAAAGGATGGAGGTATAGTAGTAGAAGGAAGAGATATTGGCACAGAGGTCTTTCCAGAGGCTGATGTAAAGTTTTATCTGGATGCATTACCAGGGGTCAGAGGAAGAAGAAGATGGAGAGAGTTAAAGTCCAGAGATATAGATATTGACCTTGATACCATAATAGAAGATATAAACAAGAGGGATGAGAAAGATAGTAAGAGAGAATGTGCGCCTCTTAAAACCCCTGAAGACGCAATAGTAATAGACACTACAGATATTAGTCTGGTTGAGGTAGTTGATAGAATGGAGAAAGAGATCAGGAAAAGAGTGTAACTATTCACACTTCAGGGACTTTTTTTATGTTATATGCAATCGTCCATGTTATTATTTATAGACTGGCAAGGCTCTTTTTTCGCCTTAAAGTAATAGGTCATGAAAATATCCCGAAAAATGGAGGGGTAATTATTGCCTCTAATCATATTAGTTATTTAGATATACCTATTATTGGATGCAGCATGGAAAGAAAGGGAGATTTTTTTGGCAAATCTGAATTATTCAGAAATCCTATAATTGGAAGATTATTCAGGATATTGGGTGGGATATCTGTCAAACGAGGAAGACCTGATAAAGAGGCTATCTCAGAGACACTAAATAGATTAAAGAGGGGACGGCTGGTAATTATTTATCCTGAAGGAGGGAGAGGGCATAATGATAGGCTGCGCAACCCAAAGCCTGGTATTGGAATGATAAGTGCAATGTCACATGCACCTGTTGTCCCTGCATATATTAAAGGTACTGATAAGGCGCTGCCTATAGGTGCGAAGTGGATCAGGCTTACGCCAATAATCGTTATATTTGGTAAACCTCTTAAATCCTTCTCTCATATCAACGAGGAGAAGGCAAAGGAGAGATATATTAAGATTAGCAAAGAGATAATGGATAGGGTAGGATATTTGAAAGAAACTATTGATAAAGAGACCGCAAATTCCACAAAAAAACAGAGATAGGAGCGACTGCGAGTGAAGCGAGCGGTCGCTCCTATATTCTGAACTACCTGTAGTTTACAAACTGCATATCTATCTCAAAATCCTTTTCCCTGAGAAATGTGATAACACCCTGTAACTCATCTTTAACCTTTCCGCTTACCCTTATCATATCCCCCTGAATCTGGGATTGAACCTTGAGTTTTGCCCCTTTTATCTCCTTGACAATCTCCTTTGCCTTATCCTGAGGTATTCCCTGCTGTAACTCTATCCTCTGTCTTACTGTGCTGCCCAATGCATCTTCCATCTTTCCATATTTAAGCGCCTTTAAAGATATCTTTCTCTTTACCAGTTTTGACTGAAGTATATCTATTACACTCTTTAATTTATATTCATCATCTGAGATGATAATTATATCGTCTGACTCTAACGTTATCCTGCTCTTGCTCCCCTTAAAATCAAACCTCTGTGATATCTCCTTTTGTGCCTGATCAACTGCGTTTTTTACCTCCTGCATCTCAATCTTTGATACAATATCAAATGAATACTGTGCCATCTCTTTCCTCCTTTTATTTAATCCCTTTTATTAAAAGATAATACTGCTAAAATTATCATAACCAGTCCGAATATTCCCACGACTGCTACATCAAAACTGATAGAATACTCTCCATACTCAATAACTATTCTTCTCAATATATCAACACCGTATGTCAGTGGATTTATCTTTACCAATATATCCATCCACAAAGGGAGATTGGTAAGTGGAAACATTGCCCCGCTCAGGAAGAACATTGGAAGGACTATGAAATTCATAACAACAGTAAATCCCTGCATGGAGTTCATTTGCATGGCTACCACTATACCCATAGATGTTAAAGAGAATGATATAAAGAATAAAAACGGGATTATTTCCAGAATCATAAGAGGTGTGAGTTTTATTCCGACAAGAGGGGCAAATATCAACATTAGAGACCCCTGAAACATAGCAACAGTACTTCCACCCAATCCCTTTCCAATGGCTATAGTCCATCTATGGATAGGTGCTGCCATCACCTCTTTTAAGAAGCCTATCTCCCTATCCCATACAATTGAAATAGCAGAAAAGACAGATGTAAAGAGCAGGGTCATACCTATTATGCCCGGATAGATAAAACTTATATAAGCTACTTGAGACGATACTCCCTGATTATCTTTCGCTATCTCAATTCCTCTGGACATATTACTTCCCAGACCTGTACCAAGAAGTAATAAAAATAGTGCCGGCTGAGCAGCAGCACCAATTATTCTTGGTCTGTCACGCAAGAACCTTCTAACGTCCCTCAACCATATAGTATATATTCCCCTTAGATCGTTTATCATCTCCTCTTCATCTTTATATGTGCCCTCATGAGATCAAGTCCATCTGCATGTTCTTCTCTTATATTCTTACCTGTCAGTTTCAAAAAGACATCATCTAAGGTAGGCCTGCTGAGACTTATCTGTCTTATATCAAAATTTGCCTCCTTAATAAAATTAGGCAAAAACCTCTCTCCCTGCTCTATCTCAAAATATATCCCTTTACTATCATCTCTAACCTTTAGACAATATCTTAACTCAATTATTTCTCTGGCTTTTTTATTATTAGCAGTAGATAAGCAGATTATATCCCCTCTGACATCTTTTTTAAGATTATCAGGTGTATCTAATACAATAATCTCACCATTATCTATAATAGCTATCCTGTCACAATTCTCTGCCTCATCCATATAGTGGGTGGTCAGGAATATAGTTATATCCTCCTTTCTTCTCATCATATCAACATAATCCCAGACATGATTCCTTGTCTGGGGGTCAAGACCAAGTGTGGGTTCATCCAAAAACAAGACCTTGGGATAGTGGAGAAGCCCTCTGGCAATCTCAAGCCTCCTCTTCATCCCGCCGGAAAAGTTTCCAACCAGATCATTCTCACGATGTTCCAACTCCACAACAACAAGCATCTCTTTTATTCTTTTTTTACTGATATGCTTAGGGACATTATAGATCATAGTGTGAAACTCAAGATTTTCCTTTGCAGTCAATTTGTCATCAAGGCTTGAATCCTGAAATACCAGACCTATTGATTGTCTTACAGAATGAGGCTCTTTTACAATATTATAGCCATTTAAAAACGCTTTACCTTTTGTGGGTCTTAAGAGGGTGCATAACATATTTATAGTGGTAGTCTTCCCTGCACCATTAGGACCAAGAAAACCAAATATCTCACCCTTTTTGACATTAAAAGAGACATCCTTTACCGCAGTAAAGGATTTTTTAGGAGTCTTAAAGGTCTTATTAAGATTAAAGACTTGGATTATATCCATTTTTTTAACTCTTCCCTTTTGCTCCGAAAACATATTTCAATTCCAACTAAATCCCCTTTGTCAAAGAGGAGGGATTTTCATCATCCATATCCTTCTCTTTTATCTCAACCTCTTCCATCTCAATAATCTTCTGAAGACTACTTAATAAAGACCGCATATTTCCTATAAATATGATCTTTTCCCTTTTAAGGCTATTAATCTCTCCCTGAATTTGAGCAAACTCTTTTCTTGCATCACCTATAATTTGTTCAGCCTTTAACTCTCCCTCCCTTACTATCAATTCTGCCTCCTTATGGGCATTTTCTTTCATCTTTTCTGTTAATTCCTGCACCTTCATCAGGGTGTTATTTAAAGATGATTCCTTCTTTTTCATCTCTAAGACCTGAATCTCAAATTCAGCCAGTTTTTCTTTGAGAGAGGCATTCTCTCTTATATAAGATTCATAATCTTCACTTACCTCCTGAAGAAATGAATCAACCTCCATTCTATCATATCCACGAAATCCTACCTTAAAACTAATCTGTTGAATATCCAGTGGTGTTATATTCATATATACCTCCAGCCAATGGGTTTTCAAAACTCATGGTTCATAAATTTATCAGTCAATTGAATAATCATTATAACAAAAAAATATATTATTGGAAATCTTTATTAACACAGGACTAATTCATAAGAAGCAATCATGCCGACCAATCGGCACAAACAAAAATGAAAATCTAATCCCCCCCTTTTCCAAAGGAGGGAATATGGAAGTCCCCCTTTGCTAAAGGGGGAGTACAAGTTGCCCGCTTTGTTAGAGGGAGGTTAATTTTCATGCTCGGGGGTGAACAACTCGTTCATGATTGTTTAGTCATAGGTTATATACAAATGATTTAATGAGATAGAATATTGCCTGAAAATTATATGTAAAGTTTAACCCATTTATTTACATATATCAATCTATATGTAAAGTTTGCGTAACTATTCAGCTAATACAGAGCAAGGGGTTTCAAAGACTTTATAATGCGTATGATTATAATAAGTTTATTTAGATACAACAGCATGTTGAGAATCGTTACTCTTGACAAATCTATATAGCTTATGACATATATAAGGTAGCAAACTATAGCACTTTGTACCTTAGAGCCTGTTCAATATCTGGTTACTATCTTCGATTTTTACATTTTGATCTTTATTGCTTTTGTTATTGATGTTGTTATTGTATATTAAATAAATAATGCGTATAGGAATATTTGGAGGAACTTTTAATCCGATTCATAACTGTCATCTTGAAATAGCAGAAGAGATAAGAGAGATGATGGAGTTAGAATCTATTATCTTTATCCCTTCATCCAGTCCTCCCCATAAAGATGTTGCTGATATGGCTGAGTCCTCTCATCGTCTTGAGATGACCAGAATAGCAATTAAATATAATCCTCATTTTCAGGTCTCAGATATAGAGGCTATACGGAAAGGAATATCTTATTCTATAGATACAATCAAAGAGCTTAAATCCATTTACGTAAAAGACCAACTATTCTTTATCATGGGAATTGATGCATTTTCAGAGATATCTACATGGAAGAATACTGATAGACTGCTGCGTATCTGTAATTTTATTATAGTCTCAAGACCTGATTACAGATTTATAGATATACCTTTTTTGAAACATATTGATTCATCTATCTTTTCATTATTAGATTCAGGAGAGAGAGATAAAGGAGAGATATCTGTTGCTCCTGACTATCTCATTTATTTATTAAGGGGAATAGAATGTAAGATATCATCTACAGATATCAGATCGCGGATTAAAAGGGGAGAAGAGGTGAAAAATCTCTTGCCTGATATAGTTGAATCATATATAATTAAAAATAGATTATATATGGAAAGATAAAAATTAGTATGTCTATAAAAGAAAAAGGAGAGAAGAGCTTAAAGACAAAAGAAAAGGCTTTAATATCAGCAAATGCCGCCTTAGAAAAAAAGGCGTTTAATATAGTGATCTTTGAAGTAAAGAGATTAACATCTATTGCAGATTATTTTATGATCTGTTCAGGGGAGACAGAAAGGCAGGTCAGATCTATTGTTGAGGGGATAGACTCTATCCTTGCAAAAAGAGATATTTCCCCTTTTAGCATAGAAGGAATGCAAAACTCTCAGTGGGTATTAATGGATTATAATGATGTGATAATACATGTATTCAAAGAGGAGATAAGGGAGTTTTATGACCTGGAGAGATTATGGCAGGATACTCCCAAAATACTGATAAGTGAGGGAGAGATGAATGAGTTTTATTACTATAATAAGAAAAATTCATAGATATATCGTAACTATTCAGTTGTTACAGGGTGAGAGGTTC
This sequence comes from Nitrospirota bacterium, assembly GCA_046753905.1. Lineage (GTDB taxonomy): Bacteria > Nitrospirota > Nitrospiria > JBHHUU01 > JBHHUU01 > JBHHUU01. Next base: position 7,911 of record JBHHUU010000015.1, read on the forward strand.
CAAAGACTTTATAATGCGTATGATTATAATAAGTTTATTCAAATAGAACAGCATCATTTCAGATCAGGTCTCTTATGAGTAGTGAGACCTAAACACTAAGATGACGTTATAAACTCTTTTCCACCCCTCACCCTGTAACAACTGAATAGTTACGATATAAAAAGGTAAAATGATGCATCTTCTTATTCTTTTTTTTGTAATCCTGATAGCTTTTATTGGTTATCTGTCAAATCTGAATCCAACCGAACTTACTATCCATTTTTCAAAGACCCAAACTATAAATCTGTCTGTTATCTCTCTGATACTCTTATCTATGGCGTGCGGAGGTATAATTGTAATCCTCTTTGGCTATATCAGGGATGTAAAAAACCTATTTATAAATTGGAGGGTATCCAGAAATAAAAAGAAAGAGGCAAGGATTCAAGAACTTTATACAAAGGGTTTAAATCTTTTTCTTGCCAGAAGATATGATGATGCTATGTCATCCCTGCAAAAGGTTATTACAATAAATCCTGATCATATCAATACGCTCCTTAGACTTGGAAATATCTATAGGCTGCAGGGCAATTTTAATGAGGCAATAAGGCTTCATAAAAAGGCAAGGATGTTTGATGAGGAGAATATGGAGGTGGCATTATCCCTGGCAAAAGACATGGATGAATCAGGCAGGTTTGAAGAGTCTGTTCAGGTCTTGAAAGAGATTTTAAAGAGAGATGAGTTAAACCTGACTGTTCTTTTAAAATTGAGACGAATATATATAAAGACAAATAAGTGGAGAGATGCCGATAATATTCAGTCTAAAATAATGAAGATTTCTCTCTCAGAAGATGAGCATAAAAAGGAGCTATCTATCTTCCTCGGTATAAAATATGAGTTAGGGAGAGAATTGCTGGAAAAGGGAAGTATAGAAAAGGCAAGGAAATATTTTAAGGAATCGCTGAAATCAGACGAAAATTTTATTCCAGCCTATATCGGACTGGGTGAGCTATTGATTAAGGAAGATAAGATTGCTGCTGCTTCTACATTATGGAAAAGGGGGCATGAGATTACATCTAACATAATATTACTCCATAAACTTGAGGAGTTATATATATATAACGAAGAGCCTGATAAGATAATAGAGGTCTATCATGAGGCAATAAAAAGAGATCCAGATAATCAGGCTTTAAGATTCTATTTAGGAAAGATATATTACAGATTAGAGATGATAGATGATGCCTTTGATGTGCTTATGGGGATAGATTTAACTAATGAAAACTTTCCGGATATTTATAAGGTGATAGGTAATCTTTATATTAGAAAAGGTGATATAAAGGCAGCAGTGGAAGAGTTTAAGAAAGCCCTGAATATAAAGAAGAGTATAATAATCCCCTATTATTGTTCTGTCTGTAATTATCATACCAGACAATGGTCTGGAAGGTGCATTCGTTGTGGAAATTGGAATACCTATCTCGCCTTACCGATTATTTCTGAAAAAACCGCAAGGAAAGAGCTTGTAAATATTCCTTCAAAATCAGGTTTATTTTTTATCCCCCATTCAAACTAATAGATAGCGATGCCTTTTCCTTTTCTTTTATCTCTTTTTCGCTCTGAACATAAATAGGTCTATTAGTGATAAATATACCTAAAGGTGTTATCTCTTCCAGTTTATAGAACCCGCCTGTGGACTTGTGGAGATATTTAAACCTGACCATGTACTTATTATTTTCAAGGATATCTCCATGCTCAGGCATATATAGTATCTCTTCATTTACTATCCTGTATATACCATCCTTTTCTTCAGAATATAGTAAGTTAAATCCTGACTCAACTCTGGAGGTAATCCATGTGATAACAACTCTATCTTTGCTCACAGCGGCTGTAAATGACTCAATCTCAGGCTCAAGATTATTATCATTTTTCTTCTCATGATCATTATTATATGATTCATCAAGATTATTATCTTCTATTATTGTAAATGTCTTTGATTCATGCTGCGCCTGTGCTGATATCAGAGGAGAAGAAAGGGTATCCCTCTTTTGTCCATAATCTCTTTCCGGATGATCAACTGATTCTGAGACAGTCTGGGCATGGATTGCTGCAAGGGTTGAGTATGTTATAGCTGCCCCTCTGAAATCTACCTCCTGAAGACGATAATAATAATTCTGTCCTTCTTCAATATTATAATCTTCAAAGGTATAAGAGCTTGAAGAGAAGGTAGAACCAGTTGCTATGATAAGTGAAGAGTTTACCTTTTTAAATGGGCCTGTTGGTGATGTAGAACGTAAGATATAATAGCCTTCGGTATCTATCTCAGATGCTGTCATCCATATAATGATATTCTTTCCATTTCTATTAACCGCTTTAAAGTCAGTAAGAGATATGGCAGTAGGGGCCTCTCCAGCACCAGGGCCTGCAGGTGACAGGTTGGTTGTAACTCCGCATAGGGTATTATGTCCCACATTAGGATATCCTGGTATGGTGATATCTTCCCACCCTGAGATATCTTTGTTATAGTGGAAAAGTTTCAACCCGTTTTCGCTATTGGCAAGTCCTTTATCATTATAATTGAAGCATATCTTTATATCACCTTCATATTGTGCCGTAGTACTCACATCAAAGAATTGATTCAGATAGAATCTATACCCTGTTGGCCTCAATGGAGGATTTGCAGTTGGTGTGACTACAACCATTCCACTCGTTTTCACCTTTGCAAATGTAACCTCTAAACGTGTAACTAAGTCTGTAACTGGAGTAACAACAATATTTTCACCAGGCAAAGTTGAGACTGAATCTCCTGAGACAAATGGACCATCAAATGTCAGATTAGGAGGCAGATCAACAGAGGAGACCCCATCACTCGCTGTAAAGTAATAAGAATGATTTCCCGGGGATAGCGGGGCTTGTGTTGTAAATATATACTGTTCTCCATTATTATAGTCCCCATCCTGTAAGTTGGATGGGGCAGAGGTATCACGGATCATTCTATCCCCCACAAGGTCTCCATCTATATGTGCCCGTATGTCGGTTGGTCCAATATACTGAAAGTCTTTATCAAAATTTGTATATATTACCCTGTAGGTAAAGGTTGTGTTAATAGTGCCTTCATTCGGCATTACTCCATCATTATCACTATGGAATGGGAACATAAGGAGTATCCTGATCAATGATAGGGGATCAATCTTAACAGGACCGAAGGACTTCTGTATTGTCTCTGTAGTGTTATTACCATCAGATGCCCTGAACATATAGGCATGCTCATTAGCCTGACTTAACATTGTCCTGAAATAATACATCTCTCCATTTGTAAAGATATTATCCCGCAGTTCTTCCGGGGCATCTGTATCAAGGGACATGGGCTTTGCTATAGTATCTATTATGACATTTACATACTCAGGAGCCTGATTCTCATCATCTCTGTAAATAACCGAAAATTTAAACATGGTTGATGTCTTTCCGCTATTCGGGGTGACAATATCTTCAGTCAGATGAGGCTTCTGGTCAGGAGCTGTAGTAAATTCATAAATCTTGTTATCTATTGTTGTCCCGACAGAGTTTGATGCTGCAACACGGAAAAAATATCTGGTTAATGGGGTGAGTTTGGTTATTCTCGTCTCTACATCAATATATTCTGAACCTGAAATGATCTCTGGTGTAGTAGTTTTTATTAAATTATCAGGCTTAGCACCATATTCAAACCAGTATAGCCCTGACTGACCCATTGGATTGACCCTTCCCTTTAATATGGCGGCTGTGCTTGTGACAGAGTCAGCACACTTTACAGGTGATAATACACAGATTGTGTTCACACCTGGAGGCATTGCAACTGTAGTAAAATATCCATTCTCAGAGACAGTAGTACCACCATCATTTTTAGCAACAGCCCTGTAATTATAACTTGTACTTGCCGCTAATCCTGTAACTGTAACTGTTATCGGTACAGGAACATCACCAATTATTGTCTCAATCGTACTCTTAAAAGGATAAACCGGGGGCTTACCTTCTACCCTCTTACCATATTCAAACCATACATCTCCTGATGCGATCTGTGGACTTAATATCAGGTTTGCCCTGAGTGTTGCGATGGCAGCTCCTATATCCCCTGTCTCAACAGGAAGGAGAGATACACCTGGAGGCATGGGCAGAGTGGTAAAGGATAGCGGCGGATTTGCCTCTGTTGTCTTTGTTTTAATATCTATTATGCCTCCAAATGCGTTGACAAACAGGGTAAAGGAATAATTTGTAAGGGGATCAAGACCTGCAACAGAAGCAGAGACCGTCATATTATTAAATCCCAGTATATTACGAGGGGCTGCATCTACTTCTCTGGTGTTGGGACCCCCTTTTCCTTCTATTGTAGGCCAGTATTTAAATACACCAAGTCCTGTAGCCCCATGGACATTTGCACTACTTATCAGGGTAGCTGTATTTGAGGTGATATTTTCAGCCCTGTTATTCACGGCATCAGGAGAAGCAAAACCTGATCGGAAACTCATGATCCCTCCCTCTGCTCTGCCTGTGGCATTCTCTACAATTGCCTTAAAGTAATAGTCAATGTTAGGAAAGAGGTCTCTGATAACAATTGTCTCAGTCTTTTCAGTAAACCCTGATACATCTTTTATATCTGATTTAAATGAGAGGTTGTCCATCTGAGTGCCATATATAAACCATAACCTCCCTGTGGTATTGGAATTTGGATTTACAAGGGCAGAGAGGGCAGCAGTTGTCCCGTCAGGAATAGCTCCGTCTGTCTGTACGGTTGGAAATTCATTTAATGTCCTGAACTCCATAGTATTGCCTCTTCTTGTGCCCCCTTTATTAGATGCAGCCATTCTGAAGTGATAGTCCTGCATATCTTTAAGCCCTGTGACCTCTATGGCTATCGGTCCGTTAAATGAAGGGGCAAGGACTCTCCTGTCGGTCTGCTGGATCGGGGCACTCCAATCTGTCCCATTACCCTCTTTATATTCAAACCATGCCTCTCCATCTGCTCTGTTAATATTTACGCTGCCATTCAGAGTTACACTCGAGATATTTATATTTGCTGCCGCATTAGTAGTCACAACAGGTGGTTCAGGGAGTGTCTTAAAACTCTTGATATTGCCGGATGTAAGCCCGCCTTCATCAGGAAAAGATATATCATTCCTTGCTGTTATCCTGTAGTAGTAAGTAGTATTTGCAGTTAAATTACCTGTCAGAGTTATGGTTATACTAGTACCAGAACCAGCAGGCATAGTAATATGAGCACTCTCATTACCAAGACTCTGAGTCTTTCCATATTCAAACCATGCCTCTCCCTCAATACCCCTTGTGTCTACTGTTCCATGAAGAGCTGCCTCTGTCTGGGTAATATTGGATGTATCCCCTGTTGTTACAATTGGAGGTCCATAAGGTGTCCTGAATGTCAGGATATCTCCTTCCCTTGTCCCGGCAATATTACTGCCAACTATCCTGTATTGATAAATAGTGTTATCAGACAGACCTGAAAGGGGAAGAGAAAGGGGATTAGGATTGCTCCCTGAAATCGTGAATATCTCTCCTACCCTCGTAAGGCTATTTATTCCATATTCGAACCATGCCTCCCCAACTACTCCCATAGGGTTGGCATTACCTTTTATTACAGCGCTTTGATAAGTAACGGATACAGGGCTAAGGGTCTCAACCTGTGGAAGTTCAGGCAGGGTTGTAAATGATAGCTCATTTCCGTAACTCTTTCCCCCTGAGTTTTCAGCCACTGTCCTGAAGAAGTATATGGTATTTGGAATCAATCCAGTAAGTGGTATCTCTATCTGATTTACCATATTTGCAGTAATAGTGAATGGAGAACCATTTTTCAGGACATCAGCAAACTGACTGCCTTCTGTCCGCAATTGAAACCATGCAGTTCCGTCAACACTGTTTGGATTTGCATCACCTGTGATTGCTGCTGTTGTCTGAAGGACATCTCTTGCATTGCCTGTATTTACTATTGGAGGCAAAGGAAGTGTCTTAAATGATATGATAGCTCCATTTGCCCTTCCTGACCTGTTTACTACAACTGTCCTGAACTGGTAATCTGTATAGGGTAACAGCTCTGCTACTGCATTAAATGATACATCTGTTTCAGATGTGACTGACTGTAGAGGAGTAGTAATCTCTAATCTACTTGGATTTGCAGGTGACCCCTCTCCATACTCAAAATAGGCAACTCCGCTGGCATCTCCCTTTGGTCTGGCAATACCATTAAATCTTGCACTATTATAGGTGATATCAGAGACATCTGAAGTAGTCGTATCAGGCATATCAGGAAAACTGACAAACACGGCATCATTTCCATAGGCTATCCCCCTGGTATTTTCCCCTGCGAGACGATAGTGGTACTCTGTATTCAGAGATAGACCGGTTATTTGAGATGAGACATCAACAAATGACTCACCTGCGACAGACAAATGTGCAGTCTCACTCCCATATAATGGAGAAGTACCATATTCAAACCAGTATGTAGTATTAGTAATCCCCTTTGGGTTTATCTGTCCCCTTATAGTGGCATCATTCTGACCCACAGGGTCAGCAGCTCCGGTAATTACAGATGGAAATGGTGTCTCAAGGGTAGTAAATAATTCAGACGGAATACCTTGTGCCTGACCGCCAGGGTTCTCTGCCCAAAATACAAATGAGTAGTCTGTTAAAGGAGAGAGTCCTGAGATTGGAATAGAAACTATTGTACTATTCTGGTTATACGACCCTTTTCCAGTAGATATCTGTGTCCCGCCTGTCGGTCCATAGACAAACCAGTATTGCCCCCCCTCATCTCTTGGATCTATAAGGGTAAATTCTCCTTTAAGCACTGCTGATGAATGGGTAATCGCACCAGCAGGGATGGTCTTAATCTGCGGAGGCTGTGGATATATCTCTGTAGTAAATGAGGGAAATGGCTGTCCGCTTTTACTAATAGTTGGATTATAGTTTTTTGCAGCGATCCTGAAGTAGTAGGTAGTCTTAGCAATAAGACCCGAGATCGCAATAGTAACAGGATTATCGGTATTGCCTCCTATAGCCTGTAGGCTGCTCGTTGAAAAGGTAGTGAGGGTTGGATCTGTGCCATATTCAAACCATGCCTCTCCTGGCACTCCCATTGGGTTTGCAACCCCATTCAAAATAGCTGAATTAAAATCCACACTCGAAAAAGGAGGGTCTGCAATGCCTACTATCGGAGGATCTGGAAGTGGATCAGTAGTAAATGTAAATGTCAGAGGATCACCATCAGGAGGATAGATCGTTGTGCCGCCGATATTCTGTCCGACTATCTTGTATTTGTATGTGGTATCCGGGGTAAGACCATTGATCCCGATTTTTACCTGAAGCGGAAGACTTACACCAGGATTTATGTTTTGAACATCAGAGTTAATAAATCCTGAGACAGACCCCGCAATCCTGTACTGGAATCTGATGCTCGCAGTGGCTCCATTTAGCTCAAGCACCCTGCCGGCAAGAATGGCATTAAATGGTGTAATACCGCTCACCTGATCGTCAGGAAGAACTATCTTTACAAGAGGAGGATCAGGCAGGGGAGGTGGCGGCAGAGGATCTGTTGTAAAGGACATTACACTCCCTATACTCTCATCAGGGTTATTATTTTTCGCAGCAATCTGATAATTATACTTTGTCTCTGGTGAAAGTCCTGTTAATGGTATGGATATATTCTGAAGCTGGTCGGGCTGAAGAGATATTGATGATGTAATGCGTCTGGTCTGTCCATCTATCCAGTAGTAAAACCATGCCGTTCCTGAGACTGACCTCGGGTTTGCCCTTCCTCTCAGGATTGCCTCTGAAGATGTTATTGCAGCACTATCAACAGGGTCAGTGAATACTATAGGTTTTTCCTCAGGTGTAAGGAATGAGAGTGTACTTCCATATATTATATCAGAGATATAACCATCTTCTCTGTAATTATAACCTCCTATCCTGAATTTATAAACAGTATTTTTATCAAGCCCTGTTATGAGTTCGTCAACCAGCACAGGTGAATTTCCATTTACAATATCAACTGGGAGAGTTACCGCAGGAGACAATTCTGAAATAGAACCGCCCCAGTATTCAAACCACACCCTTGCATTTACCTCTCTCGGGTTTATACTCCCGTGCAATGCAGCAATGGATATATATTCAACAGGGGATGTGGTATCCGTCCTTATATTATCAGCAGGTGTTGTCACCATTACAGGCAGATCAGGATATGCCCAGAACACTATATACCCCGGTGCAGTGGGATATGATGTGCCTCCGTCATTTCTTGCCCCTATCCTGAATGAGTACCTTGTATTTGGCAGGAGGCCGCTGATATTGGCAGACTGCAAAAGGAATATATCCCCGGCAGAGAGGTTTTTCTCACTGGTCTTGATATCAAAAGAAGGTATACCGTTGTTTAATATACCGTATTCAAACCAGACAACAGCATCAGCCCCTTGTGTTATTGACCTTGCCTCTCCTTTTATAGCGGCAACATTATTATCGCTTTTGTTCAAGGAATAATTGTCAGTATCATTAGTTAAAAACCTAACATCAGGTGGTGGTGGAAGCGGTTTTGTTGTGAAAGATAGCGGTGGGTCTCCCTTTGTCTCACCGCCATCATTGGATGCGACAATCCTGTAGGAATAGACCTGATCGTGAACCAGTCCTGTAATGGTTGTGCTTACAGGTGCAAGAGCTGACCCGGCAGGGAGAATAAATTCCTGAGTAGAGATAATCTGAGGTGCATTATCAAACTCCGATCCTGTAGGAAAAAGACCCTTTGCATACTCAAACCTGTATCTTGCTGTAACACCTTTTGGATTTACCTCTCCCATGATAGGCGCAGCCTTGTATGTCAGTTGAGGGTCACTGTCAAGTGTCTGGAGATTTATGACCTCTGGTCTCTCAGGGAGTGTTCTGAACTCTACTGGTATGCCCGTAGTTGTCCCACCTGCATTGCTGGCAACAATCCTGTAAGAATAAAGTGTATAAGGGAGCAGATCCTGAGTAGTATCAATTTCAACTATATTAAAAAATGCCCCCTGTATGGTCACAGGGTCTGTTGTGGATACCAGACCCGAATTGGCACTCTCCCAATACTCAAACCATGCACTGCCATTAACCCCCATAGGATTTGCTCTGCCCTTTAGTGTTGCCCATTTCTGTGATATCAGAGAAGACTGTCCTGTTATAACCTCAGGGGGGTCTGGAAGGGTAAGAAAACTCATCTCTTCCTGACCAATAGTTGTACCTCCATTATTACTTGCCACCATTCTATAATAATATCTCGTATTGGATATCAGTCCTGTAATAGGCACAGAGACATTTTCCCAGCCATTGCCTGTCAATTTGACCATTGGATTGGATGAAAAGGGGTATGAACCGCTGGCTGTCCCATATATAAACCATACATTTCCAGTTACGCCATTGGAGTTGACACTTCCTACTATGGCAGCACGATTGTGAAAGAGTGTCTCTGCGGGGACTTCAGACCCCTGTGTACAGATACCAGAGGCAAGTAATGGAGATTCGCAGATGAGAGGAGGGTCTGCCAATGTGGTAAAGGATACTGCATTCTGAGGGTCGTCCTCTCTTACCCCTGCCCTGTTCTCGGCAACTGTCCTGAAATAGTAGGTGGTATTCGGGGCAAGTCCTGTTATATTAATGGATACAGCATTATTGGCTGTAGATATCTTATCTGATATAAAAGATACTGTAAAAGGGGGAGGAAATATGCCTGTATCCTCTTCTATCTCAAACCAGACCTCTCCTTCATCTCCTTTATCATCTACTGTGCCTGTCAGCGCCGCAGTAGTCTGAAATATATTTATAGCAGAGCCTGTCTGGACATCAGGCAGGAGAGGCAGTGTGACAAAACTCAATATAGCCCCCTCCGCTACACCTATTATGGTCTGTGCCTTTACCTGAAAATTATAGAGTGTATTCGGATCAAGGAAATAGGGAGGACCTCCTAGCATATCAACTGTATTTATAGAGATAGGGTTGTCAAGATTCCCTGAGATATCTACAGGTAGTGAAGAGACATGCTGCTCGCCTGTTTTCCATAACTCAATCCATATCTGTCCGGGTAAATCATGCGGATTGGCACTCCCTGAAAGGGTGGCAGAGTTCTGTGTAACATCAGCCGCAGGATTAGTGATTACAACGGGAAGATCTTTTGTTGTACGAAATGAGAAGGTTGCGCCTGTATTTGTGCCTCCATTATTCTGGGCTGCAGCACGGAAGTAATAGGTCCTCTCAGGCAGGAGTCCAGTAATGGTTATCTCTACAGGTGTGTCTATACTCCCATTTATCTCCTGACTATTTGAGATCAGACCCAGTGACAAACTAGTGCCATACTCAAACCAGACAGTGGTTCTGGCACCATTGGCATTAACCGTACCTGATATCGCAGCGCTGTGATGAGATACATTTATAGCACAGTCATCAGGAGGAGTGCCGCCCGGACAGTTAGTTGTAACAACAGGGGAGTCAGCAATGGTTGTAAATCTGACAGGACTGCCATAGGTTATTCCACCGCCATTTGGAGTAGTATCTGCGACTGCCCTGAAGAGATATACAGTATTCTTTGTTAAACTACTAATCTGTTCTGAGAGAGTAAAATTAGAAGTTCCTGTTATTACAAGATGCGGGGTTGATAACTTTGTCGCGGGAAAGACATCCTCACGATTATATTCTATCCATGCCTCGCCATCAATTCCATTGGCATTTACAATAGCAGCAAGCGTAGCAGATGTCTGAGATATCTGTGAAGGCTCTCCTGTTACTGCTATCGGCGGGTCAGGAATAACTACAGGTCCTGTTCTTATCCCGCTGCCTGTAGGCAATCGCCCATCAGTAAAACCATCTGTTACAGAAAAGTAATAGTCATGAGTGCCTGCCTGAAAGGTATCAATAGTGAAAATATACTGTTCTCCATTAATATAATTCCCATCCTTGAGATAATCTTGTGTAGAGGCATCAAGGTCCTTAAGCATATTATTCGGGACGCCATCAATATATACAATAACCGATTTCGGAGGATAGTCATGTTCATTATAATAGACAACCTTATAAGTAAATTGAGTGCCCATATTTCCTGTCGCTGGGTTTACCCCATTCAGTCCATCAAAGCCCTGTTCCGCTGAATAGTCAAGAAAATCAGGGATTATTACCCCTCCACTGATTAGTATGTCTTCCACCTCTCCATACTGAGCATCTCCTACAGGTCCGGCGAGCCCTCCGCTGATGTTCTGAACAACGCCAGCGTCTTCCCCATAATCAAGCCTTACCCTGATGTAAAAAGCACCACAGGGGGCAACAGACCCGGTCAGACAGCCATTTATATCCGGCGGTGCCTTTATACTAAATGTAAATCTATTGCTTAACCCTGTTCCATTATCATTCCATGTGCCGTCCGCAGGATTCAGGGCAACAGTACCAGCAACAGTACCTGTCCCGATTATCTTCTCATCAGCAGACCATTGACCGTCTCCATTGTAGTCTGACCAGGCATTAAGATATAGCATGGTAAGGGATGAGGCAGAGTATCTCAACTCTTTTAACATACTCGCCTCTATGCTGATATTTAAATTATATGTCTGGTCAGGTGCAACTATGCCTGTAATGGAGACTGCATCGTCATAGGTATCAAGATTATTATTTCTTGTCTCACCTTCTGAGGTTGCATTATGCCCCAGCCTTTCATACCCAAAAAAGATATGCCTTGGACCTGTGCCTACAGGGTCAGGCGGGACTTTGGCATAAATGGAGATGTGAGGCGGATCAGGGGCATCCCCAAAATCAGGTCCCATATCAAATATATAGGGGGACTCAACTGTGCCGGATAGCGGCAGGGATATTGTAACTTTTCCATCACTGCTGCCAAACCTGTATGTGTGAAATCCGAGTTCAGGGAGTGTAGCAGTATAGTAATATTGTTCACCATTTGCATATATTCCATCATAAAGTGTTGGATCCCTGCTTCCGGTATCAAGAAGCATATCAACACCAGTCAGATCAGAGTCTATAAACAGCTTTACAAACGCAGGTGGGTCATTATCCAGATCAGTATATACAACCTTATAGGTAAACGGCCTGATCATAATACCTGAATTGGGTTTTACACCCCTGTCAGAGTCAAATCCTATCTCATCTGGATATACAAGTTCAGGGGGGGTATTACCAGGCGACTTAATGTTAAAGTATCCTTTATCAGATATGGCAGAATCACCATTACAGCATATTCCCTCAAAATGATATTCATGGAGACCGAGTCCAAAAGATGTGCCTGGTATTGTAATACTAAACTCCACTCCATTTAAATAATCTATGCTCCCTGATTTATTGGTGAGGATAATCGGAGGCATCTGGTCCGCAATAAGTGTTACTCCATTTGTATCAGGACCGATATTGCCAGCATGTCTGTAGATTACGCTGAATCTGTACGAGTCACCGATGAACCCCTCATTTGGTACCACAGATGGCAATATAAGCTCAGGGTGAGAGACAGGTGGTATAATGCCTGCATCCTCATAGTGAATGAGCTTGCCGTCTCCACCCTGAGTCCTCGTGCCAATAACCATATCAAGCTTGCCGTCACTGTCGATATCTGCAATAGCTATACTGCTGACATCACCGAGACCTTCCATAAGAGGCAGACCATCCTTATCGGTGACTTTTTTGCCTGTTTGATTAAAGATAGGGTTTGTAAGAGTTCCAGTATTTTCAAAATAGTATATAGATGCAGATACTGTCCCTTTTGTGGCTATATAGAGGTCATAATCTCCGTCACCATCCTTATCCATGAAAAAGGGTCTGGTTTCACTAGTGACAAGGTTTATTGATTTATAGTTTTCCGTTTCATACAGCCAGCTTCCACCTGTGATAAAGACAGGAAGAGGAAATGACCTGTTAGGATCAATTGGGTTTATCAGTTCATTTCTGTATTTTGAAAGAGCTCCTGTTGAACCGCTGAAAAGGTCTTTATCCCCATCTCCATCTATATCAACTAAAAAGGGAGCAGAAAAACCAGGAATAGATATCATATCAAACGACTCATTACTAAGATAACCCTTGATAAATCCTCTCTTTCTCCACTTCGGAGTCTGAGAATCACCAGTATTATAGTAAAAGAGGATATAACCGATCGGATTGATAGTACCTCCATCCGCCTTGCTGTGTCCCTCATATCCTATAAACAGGTCAATATCTCCATCCTGATCTATATCAGTAAACATCAGAGATGCCGTCAGACCATTCCGTATTGTCTCCTGAGTAAATGAATCTTTCATGTATACAGGATCTATCCAGACTGGATTGCCATTTACATCCACAGTTTTACTGTTTTCAAAGTAGAGTATACGGCCATTCCATAGCCCTACAAACATATCTAAAAAACTATCGCCATTTATATCAGCAAATGCCGGTTGAGCACGACCCAATCCAGATAAGTCAATAGCCTCAATAGAAGAATTTGATACCCTTGTCCAGTTAATACCGTCATCACCCACTCCTGCATAGAGATCACTCGAGAAGAAGAACAAGGAAATAGACAGCACTGTCAACAATAAAAAAACAACCTGCTTCTTTCCCAAACAGTTTTTCTTTTTTTTGTATTCTATATCCATAATCTATGAATATGTGTACAATATACTCTCTTTTTTTATATCCAGGTGGGAGCTTGAGATGGCAAGGGAATTTTTATAAACAATTAATCCCAGGCTATCTTCAGAACAACCCAGGATTACAGACTTAGAGCACTTGGCTTGGACAGACAATCTTTTACACCTTTCTCCTTTTTTCTATACAGTAATAGAGAGAAAATAAGCCTGAAATCATAAGAGAAATTGTTCCAGGTTCAGGAATTGGCGCAGAACTATACTCAAACGTAAGGTTATCAAGTGCAAATATTCCTGTGCTCATATTCTTTTGAAAACTCAAGGCAGTAATATTCGTCCAGTCAGAACTAAATGTATATGGCAAATTAGCAGTCGTAAGACCTGAAATTGTATCTGACAGCAAACCAGCCGTCACCTTTATATCACCAGGATGAGTTATACCAGTTTCCACAGGGACTATTAAATCCATACTGGTCATATCTACCGGTTGGGCAAACACTATACTCAAACTGTTCCCTGAACTATATATAAAAGTACTTCCCACACCCCAGTTTGTGTATTTGGGACTGGTAAAGTCATAATAAATATCCCATCCGTTGCCCCATCCACTGACGTCCTGATACGCTGGATTTATCAAAACATCAGTCTCTCCTGTCAGACTACCCGTAAATTCACCAGAAATAGGTACTGGAGATGCAGGGGGTGTATAAGAAAAATTCAATCCACTGAAATCAAGAGTAATCGCTTTGGCATCTGACAAAACTGTAAACTGAGCAGCTGCTGTAATTAAAATAACTCCTATTACTTTAATAATTCTATATCTGTAATCCTTTAATAACATAACAGAGTCTCCTTTTTTTGTAATGATGATTCACTTAATTACATTTAATGCTTATTGAAAATAATATGCAATATTTATGCCTATAAAGCAACTTTTTAACTCATTGAAATGTAAGCTTTTTTTTGTGTATCTGTCTTTGTCTTTTAAATAAAAGAAAAATAAGAGAAAAAAAATATCCAATAAGAGAAAAACTTTTCCTATAATATGAAAAAAATTACCACTTTCTTCTATATGACAGAGCCAAACCTGCCAGACCACTACCGGCAAGCAAAATAGTGGCAGGCTCAGGGACAGTGGTAGGTTCAGGAGCGGATAAAGATTCAGGTTGTTCAAGTTCTAACTTTGACCTCTTGATATATAGATCACCATCCCCGGCGCTCCTGACTATATTAATATCAAAGATTCCATCTGCAAGCGCATCATATAATTCCTGATCAATACCTGCTCC
>JBHHUU010000016.1:0-22601 GCA_046753905.1 Nitrospirota bacterium
ATTGATAGAAAATGGATAAGAATGGTAAATAAATTTGCCTTAAAAAAAATCTGCATGCGGGGACGTGGATTGAAACTCTCTATATTTAATAGTTCCATAAGCATCCCTTTTGGATGGTTGCTACGTCATTACGAGTGATCTTCCTAAGTCCACAGCAGATAAGCAGATTATCCATGATCGTTATAAGGATTTAGCATTAGTGGAAAAGGCTTTTCGTAATTGCAAAACTGTGATTCTGGAGATACGACCAGTGTTTGTGCGAACAGAGAAGAGTACTCGTGGGCATGTGTTAGTAGTGATGCTTGGATATATGATTATACGGAGGCTATGTCAGGCTTGGGCTGGGTTTGACTTAACAGTTGAAGAAGGTCTCAAAAGGTTATCAACTCTTTGTTCTATAGAAATGAAAATCAAAAAGAGTGCTTCCTGTTTGAAGATCCCTCGACCACGGAAGGAATCAAGAGACCTATTGAAGGCATTAAATGTTAGGATGCCTATAGCCCTACCTCATAGAGAGGTGAATGTAGTCACTAAGAAAAAACTGTCAAAGCAGCGCAAATTCCTTGAAAAATAAAGCATTATGACTAGGTCAAACCATGTCTTTTGGGGGGAACATTCGTTAGTAAAGGTTAGCACACGAACATTCATTAGGCATTCCCATAAGTGGCGTTTACTCCCAAAACGTTCCCTGCATTCCTGATAGAGTTTATCTGTTAATTCAAATATAAAAAGCCAGCAGTTTCAGTATGAAGAATTTCATTCTTAATAAGGATAATCTTAAGGGTTGTGTGGTTATGGGGGGTTAATTTACACTGGATATCTGGAAAATACCCCTTAATATTCATTGATTGTGTTATGCTTTTTCCCAATCTCTGTTTTTGGGCTTATTTTTGGACTTGAGAAAAACAGAGAAAAGTGTTATAAATATATTAAAATGAAAATGAAATAATCGTTACCCTACCCCCTCTCCCACAAGGGGAGAGGGGATAAAGGAGGGAAATTTTTATGATATGGGGCGACTCATTAGAGTCATGAATGGTTTAGGTTGTTTATTTTATTTAATGAAATGGAGGGAGAAATGAAAAAAAGAGGGTTTTGGTTCTGGAATACAGTCTTCATTACCATTTTTTCTATAGGAATTTTAATAGGAATAGAATTACATAATAAGGTCTTTGCTGATAATGATACTACTTTTGAAAAGTTAAAGGTCTTTACAGAGGTCTTATCGGTAATTGAAAAAAATTATGTAGAAGAGGTAGATTCAAAGGAACTTGTTTATAATGCTATAAGAGGTATGATAAAACCATTGGACCCGCACTCTGGTTTCTTGTCTCCTGATGTATTCAAGGAGACACAGGTTGATACAAAGGGTAAGTTTGGGGGAGTGGGCATACAGATTGGCATAAAAGATAAGAAGTTGATGGTTATTGCTCCAATAGAGGATACACCAGCGAAAAGAGCCGGGATGAAGGCAGGTGATTATATAATCAAGGTAGATGGAGAACAGACAAAAGATATGTCGCTCATGGATGTAGTGCAAAAGATAAGAGGTGAAAAGGGAACAGATGTTGTTCTTACGGTAATACGGGAAGGAGAGGATAATCCTATAGACTTTACTATAACGAGAGATATTATCAGGATTAAGAGCGTTAAGAGAGAAATGCTGGAAAGTGATGTAGGGTATATCAAGATTACACAGTTTCAAGAGCATACTGCAGGTGATTTGAGGAATGCACTGGATAAATTGAAAGAAGAGGGCATGCAGAGCTTAATATTAGATCTCAGGAATAATCCAGGCGGACTTTTAAATTCTGCTGTAGAGGTTACAGAGAACTTTATAGAGGAAGGGAAATTGATTGTGTTTATGAAGGGTAAGAATGGCAAATTGGATGAGTTTTATTCTCATAATAGAACACCTGGACTTGACTATCAAATGGTTGTGCTGGTAAATGGTGGAAGTGCCAGCGCATCTGAGATTGTATCAGGGGCGCTTCAAGATTGGGGCAGGGCGGTGGTTTTAGGAACTCAGTCTTTTGGGAAGGGTTCTGTGCAGACTGTATTGCCTCTAAGTGACGGGTCTGGCCTTCGTTTAACTACGGCAAAATATTATACTCCAAAGGAGAGGGTAATTCAGAATGTTGGTATCACCCCTGACATAATCGTGAGCAATATTGTTAATAAAGATGGAGAGGAAAAACCCAGACTTAGAGAAAAGGACTTGGAGAGGCATTTAAAGGGCAAAGGTGAAGAAGATGTCGTACAAAAAGATAAAAAAGATATTACAATAAATAAAAAGGAGGAAGATAAAAAAGAGAAAGATCAGCAATTACAAAAGGCGATAGAGATATTGAAGGCGTGGCGGATATTTAAAGGCGTTGATTCTATTGCAAAAGAGTAAACCAGAAAGGATAGATTAGATATCTATTACTGTTTGAAACCTGGTTTCTGAAGGGAAAGTATATTTTTCTTGACAAAATTATAATGATATATATAATGCCTTTTAAATAAAAAGAATAAAAAGAGACAGGGAGGTATTAAAAAGAGTGAGGACAATATCATATAAAAGAGAAGATTGTGAAAAGAGATGGTATTTAATAGATGCAGATGGCAAAATACTGGGGAGGTTGGCATCAGAGGTTGCATCTATCCTTCGTGGAAAAAATAAGCCAATATTTACTCCTCATGCGGATATGGGAGACTTTGTTATTATTATAAATGCAGAAAAGATAAGATTAACCGGTAAAAAAATTACTCAGAAGATGTATTATTATCACACAGGTTATCCGGGTGGAATAAAGTCTTCTACTGCAAAAGAAAAGATAGAAAAAAAGCCGACAGATGTTATTATGTCTGCTGTGGCAGGAATGTTGCCTAAAAATAAACTTGGAAGGGCTGTGTTAAAAAAGTTAAAGGTGTATAAAGGAGATAAACATCCTCATAAGGCTCAAATGCCAGAGGCGATTGAGATCAACTGTTAATTAAGGAGAGGAATGAAAAACAAAGAAATGGAAAATTTAAGGTATTACGCTACAGGAAAGAGAAAAACCTCTGTTGCAAGGGTATGGTTGGAACAGGGTGAGGGGAATATTTTTATAAATAAAAGACCGATAGAACAATATTTTCCGCAGGAATATTTAAGAACATCCATAATAAAACCATTACAACTAATTAATGGAACATCACAATATAACATACTGGTAAATGTCCATGGAGGAGGTATTGTAGGTCAGAGCGGAGCAGTGAAGCATGGTATTGCAAAGGCATTATTGTCGGTAAATCCTGCCTTTAGAGAAAAATTGAAAAAAAATGGACTGCTGACAAGAGATGCGCGTGAGAAGGAGAGAAAAAAGTATGGTCAAAAAGGGGCAAGAAAGAGATTCCAATATTCCAAGAGATAATTAGAACAGATAGGAAATCAGGAAACTTAACCCAGATAATCTGGAAAATTCTAATATCTGAATCCGAAATCCGAAAAAATATCAAATGACAAAAACAAGAAGTTATGTTAAGGACAGCAATAATAGGTGCAAGCGGATATGCTGGTGGAGAGCTTATAAGGCTGCTTCATAATCATCCAGATGCAGAGATTGCCTTGATCACATCAGAACAGTCTGAAGGGAAAACTCTTGAGGCAGTTCATCCGCATCTGAAAAGTTTAGATAATAGACTGGTCTTTGAGAGGTTGGACCCTGACAGGATAGGTGAAAGAGCGGATTTCATCTTTTTATGTCTGCCTCATACTACATCAATTGAACCTGTATCTCAATTTATAAATATGAAAAAAAAGGTGGTGGATTTGAGTGCAGATTATCGTTTAAAAGATCCTGATATATATGAAGAGTGGTATGAGAAGAGGCACACCCATAAGGAACTCATGGAGATGGCTGTCTATGGACTGTCAGAGATTAAGAGGGATAAAATTAAGAAGGCATCATTGATTGCATCTCCTGGTTGCTATCCGACAGGTGTCTTATTGGCAGCAGCCCCCCTTATAATGAATGATCTACTTGCTGAGGATAATATTATTATAGATTCAAAATCTGCCATCTCTGGTGCAGGGAGGGGCAATAACCTTCCTTCCTCATTTAATTTTTCAGAGATCAATGAGGGGATCAGGGCGTATAAGATTGGTATACATCGTCATATTCCTGAGATAGAACAGGAGATAATGGAAATGGGAGGGAGAGAGATAAGAATAGTCTTTACACCTCATTTAATCCCTATGAATAGAGGGATACTGACCACCATCTATCTCAAGCAGTCAGGGGAAATAGATGAGCTTATTGATATCTACAGGGATTTTTATCAGGATGAGTTTTTTGTAAGGGTGTTAGAAAAGGGTAAGCTCCCAAATACTAAGAATGTAGCTGGATCTAATTTTTGTGATATCGGAATAGCTGTAGACAAAAGAACAGGTTATACATTTATTATTTCTGCTATAGATAACCTGATCAAGGGTGCATCGGGACAGGCAATTCAAAACATGAATATAATGATGGGATATAGAGAAAAAGCAGGGCTTGATACTTTCGGGATATATCCTTAGTGTCTGTAAAAAAATAACTATCACACTTTGCATCTCATCTTCAGTCCATTTTTGTCCGATGCAGCTATCACGAAATTCTCAAAATAGTTCACTATTCCTCTGTTTTCGTAATGGTTCTATCGGGACAAACTTGACCTAAATCTGAGCGCACAATGTAACACTTATTGTTTTACAAACCTCTTAGAGAATAAATGTCCGTTTACTGTATTCTTTTGACTTTTGATATTTTCTTAAAACCCCAGACTTAACCTTGCGATATGTCTTCTGTCTTCTCTCTGTCCAGCGAATGCACCGATCTCTTCGCCAAATGTAGCATAATCAAGCCTGAGTATCCAGAGATCAATGGTTGCTCCTGCTGTATAGTATCCCTGATTAAATCCACCCCTTATAGACAGCACCATAGGAAGTCTCAATTCTGCACCTATATGAAGCCGTTTATAAATGTCGTTATCCAGATCAATGTTTTTTGTCACATCATCCATCTCTATAACAAATGTACTCCCCAGAATCCAGAATTTTGGATTTATAGCAGCCCCTATATTAAGTTGCTGAGGTATCTTGCCTAAATCTTTAAAGTCCAGATCTGTTATATTCTGGGCAACTATCCCAATAGTAGGTCTTCCCATATAAAAGGGGAGATCATAAGGAAGGTTGATCTTTGCCCCAAGGTCAAATGCAAAATCCTGCTCTTTTTCCAGATCTTCCTCCAATGGGTCAAAATTAGAGGCTATATCAACAGCAGTCCATTTTTTCTTTTTTATGCTCTGACGCTGAATGATCTTTATGCCCAGACCCAACTGTATCCTCTTATCAAGAAACCCGTAGGCTATAGCAGCGACAGGACCTATATCTATGGCAGCATCAAGCTCTAACTCAGGATTTGCCCTGTTTCTTATTACCCCGTCAGCCTTTGCACTTGCCAAACCACCTATACCAAAATTATGCATGGTCAGATTTGGGAGAAGTGATGCGCTTAGATGGAAATTTTTTCCTAAATATTTATTTAATAACTCCGTAGCTTTACTTACATCATTAACATCAACATCATTAAGGTCATTAAATATATCCACGGCATTTTCTGAGATACTAACTGCGGGATTTAATAGATCAAAGCCCCCAAATCCTGGAATGTCATTAAGTCCGGCTGGATTATAAAAAAGTGCATTTTCATCGTCAGACAGGGTAATAAAGGCATTACCCATGCCCAATGGCCTTATACCCTGATATAGCACTGGAAACTGTTTTCCTGCTGCTGTCGGGATATTAAAAAATGAGATTATGAATACTGAAGATATTATAAAAATAACAGATAAAAACCTGCTAAACTTGCTAAATGATATATTTGTCCGCACATATCCTCCTCTGTTTCTGTTAGTTATTAAGAGCAGTTACATAATTTTTCAGTTCATCTATCTTTATTCCATCACCATTCTTATCAATATCCTGAGTGAATCCCTCTATCTCTGAAGTCAGATCTATATCTCCTCCTGTGACTGTGGCTGTAACCTCACTGGCAGAGTCTACGGCGACTGCTAAATCATTTATAACTGTCTCCACCAGTGCAGAGTTTACTTTTTCGGGTTGATATACTGTAGCCTGAGGATTTTCAGGATTAAAATCCGGCGCAACAGTAGCAATTATGTTTGCTACCATATGTGAGGCTGATGCCACTGCCCGTTGCAGTTCCTGTTCAGTAGTCCTCTCTGCATCATCTATGTTGTTTAACAGGGTTATCGCTGTCTGAAGGTTATCAATATTGCTCGGTTTAATAATATCAGCAAACATATCAAATGCTGCCGTATTATCGTTAGGGTTATTCGTGGTAATTTTATCTGCCGCATCTATCAGGCTTATGACATCTAAGCCAGCAGTTCCCATATATGCAGAGGCTAAAAGGGATATCATATCACTGTCACACTGAGGATTATTTATATCTGTGCCGCAGATACCCTCCAGAATTTTTATAGCTGAATCATAAACTCCTTCATCAAGTGCAATTTTTGCCTCTTCTATCTTTGCCTCGAGTGAGCTGTTATTACCACTAAATATATTGTCACCACATCCAGAAATTAGAAAGATGAGAAGTAACCCCATCCCTCCTTTTAATAATCTTTTATATATATTGCTCTCTCTCATAATTAGTCTCCTTTACTTATCTCAGGAATAAAATACTCTAAATCATAATTATAAGGATATCTAATTAAATGATAGTTGTCAAGCGGTTACTATTTCCCCAAAACATAGATTGAAAGTAACTATTCAGCTAATTACAGGGCAAGGGGTGGAAAAGAGTTTATAGCGTCACCGTAGTGTTTAGTTCTCACTACTTATAGAGACCTGATCTGAAATGATGCTCTTCTATCTGAATAAACTTATTATAATCATTACGCATTATAAAGTCTTTGGAACCCCTTGCTCTGTATTAGCTGAATAGTTACGATTGAAAATGCGTATAACCTATCCCAGACAAGCCGGAATTGTAACTATTCAGCATAACTTCAGCTAATTATAGGGCAAGGGATTCCAAAGATTTTATAATGTATATGATTATAGTATCGATATTTATTTTGATCCAGATTGTCTGTTAGATTGTACTGTTATACGCATTTCCAATCTCTGTGTTGGGGTATCTCTGATAATCTTTACAACCAAATTTATAGATGGTATACTTCTTTATGTTAATTAAGAGGCTTGGTTAGCTTTAGGTAAGTGAAGCAGCCATTGCATAACAGGATAAAGCAGGGGGAATATCTTCAGGAGATGGGGGATTATAAAGTGGATATATTTTTCAAACAGCTTTCAGTGGGTAATATGGATAACTTTAGTTATATTATTGGAGATATTAGTAAAGGGGAGGCAGCAGTTGTAGACCCGGCATGGGAGATAGATACACTTTTAAAGGTTGCTGAGGTTAATGGGTTGAAAATAAGGTATATTATAAATACCCATTGTCATTATGATCATGTAGATGGTAATAATGATATGAAAGAAAAGACAGGGGGAACTATTGTTATACATAAAAGTGAGGCAGGCTATCTCCGAAATTTTTCTCCTCCGCCAGCAGATATTGAAGCAGAAGATGGACAGATAATAAAGGTGGGTAATATAGAAGTAGAGGTAATTCATACTCCAGGCCACTCTCCGGGAAGCAGTTGTCTTTATTTTGACAATAGAATTATTACTGGTGATACTCTCTTTATCGGCAGTATCGGGAGGACAGATTTTCCTGGCAGTGACCCTGAGGCGATGTATAATAGCCTGACAGAAAAGATAAAGCCTCTTCCTGAAGAGACAGAGGTATACCCAGGTCATAATTATGGGGTAAAATCAGTCTCTACAATAGCATGGGAAAAGAAAAATAATCCTTATCTCAGATGCAGCTCTCTTGATGGATTTATGAATTTTTTAAAGACAGGTGGATAGTAAAAAGGTGCTTTTAATCTGGTTGGATATAATTGGTGGTCAGGTAATTATATTTATTGAAGAGGTAGGGATCATAATATCCCTCTTTTTCAGATCTGTAAAGGGAATTTTTTTCCCGCCTCTGAATATAAGAAATATCCTGAAACAGATGGAGGAAGTGGGTGTTAATTCTCTGCCGGTAGTCCTTATAACTGCACTCTCTACAGGTATGGTATTAGCCCTTCAGAGTTATAATGGGTTTAAAAGGTTTGGTGCTGAGACCCTGGTAGGTACAGTGGTGGCTCTTTCCATGACAAGGGAATTAGGACCAGTTTTAACAGGATTAATCGTCTCTGGAAGGGCAGGCGCATCTATGGCTGCAGAACTTGGGACTATGAAGGTTACTGAACAGATAGATGCATTAGCCACAATGGCAGTAAACCCTGTCAAATATCTGATTGTTCCCAGATTAATAGCAGGCATGATTATGCTCCCCATCTTAACCATATTTGCAGATGTGATAGGTATTGGCGGAGGATATTTTGTTGGAGTCAGGATGCTGGATATAAACTCTGTTGTCTATATGAAAAAGACCACAGAATACCTTGAATTAGATGATATCTTCGGCGGTATTCTTAAAGCCTGTATATTTGGAATTATAATCTCAACAATAAGCTGTTACAAGGGGTTTACAACAGAGGGCGGGGCAGAGGGAGTTGGAAAGTCAACAACTGGTGCAGTAGTAATATCCTCCATGCTGATATTGATCTCAGACTATTTTTTAACAGCAATCTTTTTTTAATAGGGATTCAACCCTCAATTTATCATGATTCAGATTATAGATATTCATAAGACCTTTTATAATAACCATGTCTTGAGAGGGGTTAATCTTGAGATAAAGGATGGAGAGACTATGGTAATTATAGGGGGCAGTGGGTCAGGAAAGAGCGTATTATTAAAGCATATTATAGGCCTTCTCAAGCCGGATAAGGGAAGGTTGATCTTAAGTGAAAGAGATATTTCTGAATTAGATGAAAAGGAACTAAATGAAATAAGGAAAGGGTTTGGGATGTTATTTCAGGGTGCGGCTTTATTTGATTCTCTTACTGTATGGGAGAATGTGGGCTTTGGTCTGAGTCAGCATACAAGTTTAAATAGTGACGAGATAAGAGAGATTGCTAAAAAAAAGTTAAATATGGTTGGTCTGCAGGGCATAGAAAATTTGATGCCGTCAGAGCTTTCTGGCGGTATGAAAAAAAGGGTTGGACTGGCAAGGGCTATTGCTATGGAGCCAGCTATACTCTTATATGATGAGCCAACCACAGGACTTGATCCAATTATGGCTGATGTAATTAATGAATTGATTATTGAAATGAATAGAAGATTAAAGGTTACTTCAATTGTTATAACCCATGACATGACAAGTGCATATAAGATAGCTGACAGGATTGCCATGTTGTATCAGGGAAAGATATTAGAGATAGGAACTCCTAATGAAATAAAGAGCACGGAAAAACCAATAGTCAGACAATTTATTACAGGAAGTGCAGTTGGACCAATTACTAACAGTCTCCCTCATATTGCCTGAATCAATTGCAGCTATAGTATATCTTCCTTGTATAGCTCTTCAATAGCCTCATTAACAATATCATCCATAAGCTCATTTACGGATAGAATCTTATTCACTTTTGAAACATTATGTCCGGCGAATACAACTGCGTTATCCAGATCACCCTTTACAGCATTAAATAAGACCCTTGCTATACAATAAGGGATAGTTTTAGGGTCACAGGTCTTAAGACATCGATAATAACATTTAACAGGTAATCTTTCACCATGAACTATTCTATCAACAAATGCAGTCTTTATCGCTCTTCCTGGCATACCAACAGGGCTATCTATAATGACAATATCATTTTCTCCTGCCTCCAGATATAGCCGTTTAAATTCATCTGCTACAGAACACTCATAGGTAACAACAAATCGGGTAGCAATCTGTACGCCCTTTACTCCCAATCTAAGGAATTTAGCAACATCTTTCCCATCAAATATCCCTCCTGCTGCTATAACCGGCATATTTATATTCATTTCTCTTTCCCACTTTTCAACTACTTTTAGAACATCTACCACTAACACTTCAAGTGTATTCTCTTTGTGCAATTTTAAGTCTTTAGATTTAAAACCTAAATGTCCGCCTGCTAATGAGCCTTCCACAATAATAGCATCCGGCAAACGATTATAACGTTTCCTCCATGTTCTGATTATAATATCCGCTGCCCTCGCTGATGACACTATTGGAATCAATTTTATTGAACTCCCATTTGTAAATTCTGGTAACCTTAAAGGCAAACCTGCCCCTGAAGCAATAAAATCAACTTTACTTTCTACAGCAGTCCGCACTAAATCTTCATAATTGCTTACAGCTACCAATATGTTTACCCCTACAACTCCCTGTGTCAATTTTCTTGCTTGCGATATCTCTCTTTTAAGCCCTTCTCTTGATGCCTTAACAAAATTTCTTTCATTCTCTTCTGTGCCAAAACCAAGCCCGATACTGGCTATTGTTCCTGCTCCCCCATAATTTGCAACTGCACTGGCCAAAGATGCCGTTGATACCATAACTCCCATACCGCCCTGAATAATTGGCGTTACTATCTTCAAATCACCGATTTCAAGTGCTTTTAATTTATTTGACATAAATAACACACCTATCTATTCTTTTTACACACATATTCTTTCCTTTCTATTTATATTCTTTCTATTTATATTCTAACCATTCATGCCTCTCGCCCCCATGTCATGAAAACTTAACCCCCCTAATTTATCCCCTCCCACAAGGGGAGAGGAAACTTTTCCCTTGTGGGAGAGGGTTAGGGTGATATGAACAAAGGTTTCACCTTCAATTGTAATTATAATTTTACCATAAATGTTAATGAAGTATCTATAGAAAAAATTATAATAGCTTTTAAGGAATTTTTACCGCAAATATTTAGAGCCTATTTTCAATCTCTGTTTTTGGGCGAGCTATTGCCTTTTTCTCAGCAAAAATCTGATTGGAGTACCAATAGACCCGAATTTTTTTCTGAAGCGATTTTCAATATATTTCAGATAAGAAGCAGATATACCATCTGGATAGTTTACAAAGAGGATAAATGTGGGGGGTTTTTTAGAGACCTGAGTAGCATAATATATCTTAACAACCTTATTCCTGTAGATTGGCGGAGAATGATTTTCTATTGCATCTTTAAAGAATCTATTTAACTCACCAGTAGATACCTCTCTTGAATACTCATTATTGACATCCTCTATTTCTTTAAAGATATTATTTATCTTATATCCTTTAAGGGCTGAGATGAACAGAATGTTGGCATAGTATAAAAATGGTAGTCTATACCTGATCTCTCTCTCTATATTTCTCCAATCTTTTCTGGAATCACATAGCATTAGATCAGATTTATTTATTACAATAATACATCCCTTGCCATTCTCTATGATTGTTCCGGCAATCTTTTTGTCCTGTTCTGTTATTCCGTCTGGTCCATCAATAAGTAATAATGCAACATCAGATCTTGAGAGGCTTTTAAGGGAACGGTTTACACTGTATCTTTCAACTCCTTTTATTATCTTACCCCGTCTCCTTATGCCGGCTGTATCTATAAAGATATATCTCTTGTTTTTTCGCTCAACAATAGTATCTATAGCATCTCTTGTTGTTCCTGGCTGCTTATCTGTAATAAGACGATCTTCGCCTAACAGACTATTGATAAATGTGGATTTTCCAACATTAGGTCTGCCTAATACTGCAATCTTAGGATAATCGCTATCCTCTTCTCTCTTTTCATCTTCAGGGAGCATAGAATAGATATCTTCTAATAAATCCCTTATACCCAATCCATGTTCTGCGGAGACAGGATATATCTTTTCCATTCCTAATAAAAAAAAGTCATATATCGATTCCTTTGCCTTTTTGTTATCAATCTTATTGATTGCATAAAAGATGGGTTTAGCTCTTTTCCTCAATTCCTTTGCAATATATCTATCTGTATCTGTAATACTATCTTTGCCATCCATTACAAAGATTATATAATCTGCATCCTTTAAGATTATATCAGTCTGCTTCCTGACCTGACCCGTCATACCACCGGTTATTTTAGGAATAAATCCGCCTGTGTCTACTATGATAAACTCTCTGTCCTTATATTTACAAATCCCATAGTTGCGGTCTCTTGTAATGCCAGGCTGATTTTCCGTCACAGCCACCCTCTTTTTTATCAATCTGTTAAAAAGGGTAGATTTACCAACATTTGGTCTTCCGATTATAGCTGTTATTACTTTTTTCATATATAATAGAGAGTAACATAAAATAAGGAAAAAGGGCAAGATAGGTGATTGGCAATGAAAAATAAAGTCAAAAGACTCAGTCAGATCGGTGAGTTTGGGCTGATAGAGAGAATAAAAACGAAATTTGCGGATTCCAATAATAATATCTCAATTGGAATTGGTGATGATGCCTGCCTTATAAAACCAACTGTCAAAAAAGATATACTGGTTACCACAGATATATTATTAGAGGGTATCCATTTTGATCTATCCTATACATCATTCTATCAGTTAGGGTATAAGGGGCTGTCTGTAAATATTAGTGATATTGCGGCTATGGGAGGTTTACCAAGATATCTTTTAATATCTATCGGTATACCATCAAATATAGAGACAAAAGATATAGATGAACTTTATGAAGGGATATATGAATTGACAAAAGATGCTGATATATATATAGTTGGTGGTGATACTGTAAGATCAAAAGGCTCTCTTTTTTTATCTCTCACATTAATAGGAGAAATAGAGCATAACAGAGCGATATCCCGTTCAGGGGCAAAGACAGGAGATAAGATATTTGTTACAGGGAGGACTGGAGACTCAAGGGCAGGACTGGAGATATTACAGGGTAAAGCAGCAATGAGAAGGTCATGGAGCAAGTCCCTTGTGGGGAGACATCTTTGTCCCGTTCCAAGATTACTGGAAGGGAGGATGCTGGCATCTGAAAGGCTGGCAAGTTCAATGATAGACATCTCTGATGGTCTTATTGCAGAGCTCAATCAGATATGTAAAGAGAGTAATACAGGGGCATTGATATATTTAGACAGACTTCCTGTCTCTAAGGAGTTATATGAGTATACAAAGGAAACAGGAGGTAATCCAATAGAATATGCATTAAATGGTGGTGAGGACTATGAGCTTCTCTTTACTGTAGACAAAGAAAAAGAGGAAGGTATTAATAGGATGATGATGAAAAAAAGAATAATGGATTGTTGCTGTATCGGCGAGATAGTTCCTGTGAACAGAGAGATTATGGCAATAGATAAACATGGTGTAATAAAAAGGATTAAAAAGCAAGGATATGAACATTTTAAAATGGAAGATAGGAAATAATGAGCTTAGTCTAAAGGAGCTTGACCCATTTCTCAGGGTATTATTAATAACAGATACGACAGTAACGAAACTCCTGGAGGCATACTTCTGGGAAGATGTAGCAGTAGAAGTCCTGAAGCAAAAAGAGACTGCTGTAAATGAGGAGATAGAAGACCTTGCTGTAAAAGTTGGTTCAGTTGTCATAAACCGACAGGTTTTGCTTCATGGAAAGGATAGCAAAAGGGTATATGCCTTTGCAGAATCAATAATAAATCCATATCTATTGGGAGACGATATCAGGAAAGATCTCATGGCAGGCAAGATAGGGATAGGGGAGATACTAAATGATACCCATATTGAGACATACAGGGAGATACTTCATCTGCATATTGAGCCTGTCGGAAAACTCTCAAGATATCTCAATATAGGGCAGAATGAAACCCTTATTTGCAGAGAATACAGGATATTTACAAAGAGAAAGCCTGCAATCTTGATTAAAGAAAAATTTACGCATAATATTACGTAACTATTCGGTTAATACAGAGTGAGGGGTGGAAAAGAGTTTATAGCGTTACCTTAGTGTTTAGCTCTCACTACTCATAGAGACCTGATCTGAAATGATCCTGTTTGTATCTTAATAAACTTATTATAATCATACGCATTATAAAGTACTTGGAACCCCCTTGCTCTGTATTAACTGAATAGTTACAATATTACGCGTAAAGATATTATATCAAAAAAAATTAAAAATCCCTTGATTTATTAATTCAGTTGATAGTACAATACTACTAAATCTCATAATAACTTTAAAAATAAAGGAGGTGACAATAATATGACAAAGGAGGAATTGATAGATGCTGTTCAAAAAGCTAATAGCAAAGCCAATCTTAGCAAGGAGAATATAAAAAAGATAGCAGATAGTCTATTTCTGGTAATATCCAAATCAATTAAAAAAGAAAAAAGATTTAATTACCCAGGCTTTGGCACATTTAAAGTAAAGGCTAGAAAGGCAAGACAGGGCAGAAACCCCCAGACTGGAGAGCCTATCAAGATAAAGGCATCCAAGACCGTGGGATTTAAACCTGCTCCACCTTTAAAAAAGGGTCTATAAGTAAGGGTATCCCTTTGTTAATGTAATATTTAAAAAGTTTGGTTTTTTTATGTATAGGAAATTGAAGATATAATTTGAGACAGGTTGGGGCAATGTTTATGTATACAACCCAGAAGTGCAGTTGAATTTCTATGTAGAATTCTGACTTGTTGACTCCTGAATTCTTCTGCTGATGAAATTTTAATCCCTCCTGATCCTCTCTGCAAAGGGGATTAGGGAGATGAGTATAGAGAAATATGCTGAGATTATGATTTCAACTGCATTTTTGGGTTGAGCTTTAACTCTTATGATGAGTTTTTTTCAACTATGACTCAAAAATAATAACTGTTATGGAATTATCATTAAAAATTATAACTATACTTATTGAGATAGGTGTTGTTATGGTGGCAGTTCTTCTCCATGTAGCCTATCTGACCTATTTTGAAAGAAAAGTGCTTGCCCATATGCAGGATCGACTCGGACCAATGGAAGTTGGCACACATGGACTGCTTCAACCCATTGCAGATGGTCTGAAACTCTTTTTTAAAGAGGATATTATCCCTTCAGGGGCAAATAAAATCATATTCAGTATATCTCCTATAATTGTATTAGTCCCTGCCCTGATAGGGTTTGCAGTGATACCATTTGGCGGAAAGAGCTTAACTCTCTTTGGATTGACGTTCCATCCATATATTACTGATATTAATATAGGCATATTATATATCTTTGCATTTGCCTCAGTGGGCACATATGGTGTACTTCTTGGCGGGTGGTCTTCAAATAGTAAATATTCACTGTTAGGAGGTCTCCGTGCCGCAGCTCAGGTAATAAGCTATGAGCTTGTATTAGGCATGTCTGTTGTGGGGGTGCTGCTACTCTCAAAATCACTTAGTCTTGTAAAAATAGTAGAGGCGCAAACCAGTGTATGGTTTGTCATATTTCAACCGGTAGCATTTATTATATATGTAATCTCTGCTGTTGCAGAGACCAACAGACTCCCATTTGATATGCCTGAGGCAGAGAGTGAACTTGTGGCAGGATTCTTTACAGAGTACAGCGGGATGCGATTTGCCTTTTTCTTCCTTGCAGAATATGCAAATATGATACTTGTCTCCTCTCTTGCCACAATCTTATTTCTGGGTGGATGGCATCCTCCCTTTGCATTCTTGAGTTTTATCCCATCAATCTTCTGGTTTCTTATAAAGGTATATTCCATCCTCTTTTTCTTCATCTGGATAAGGGCTACATTGCCCAGGTTAAGGTATGATCAATTAATGAGATTGGGATGGAAAATCCTGCTTCCTATTGTATTTGCAAATATTGTAATTACTGCGGTTGTATTATACTTTGTAAGGTAGGATCAATAATTCAGGGGAGAGGGAAGGGTGAGAGCATGAACGTTTACTCTTTATACTTCTTTGAGATATGCCTTCATCTTATTAATCAGTTTGGAATCAATAAGCCCTATATCCCCTTTTTCTGTAACATACTTCTTTATCTGATTTAATCTGTCATGGGCATCCTTGTTATCCCTTAACTTTTGTATCTTTTGTTCTGCTGTATCAAATGCGTCAAAGGTCAGTTCTGTGTGACCAAGTCCTTTTATCCTCCTTACAGCCTTCATCATTGCCTCATTCCTGAACTTGGTCAATAGCTCAGAAGTTATTACCTTATCACCTCTTCTTCTCGCTCTCCTTTCAGCCGCCTTCTTTATCCCTTTCCTGACAAAATCAGGGGCATTTTCAACCCGTTCCCTCGCCTCTTTGCTCCATATAACTGTATCCTGCGGGGACTCCCATATTTCAGACAGGACATCTCTGTTAATCTCATTATATCCAAGGCGAATTGCTGCGTCCTCTGCATCCTCTTTCAGCATATTTCTCACAAATTCTATTGATATTGGAGGCGAGTTCTCAATCTTTTTATCCAGCATTAAAGATGCCTCCTCTGTCCATTTTATCTGTTGTGCAGAGCTGGTAGTCTCCTCACCTATTGACTCAATCTTTGAGAATACCTCTATATCTATCTCATTATATCCTAACTCTTTAGCCGACTCTTCTATGATCTGTGTCAGGATTGGACGGAAAAACTCTGGAATAGCAGCGAGCCTTTCTCTCGCATCCTCTGTCCATGAGATATCACTCTGACCTTCTGATTTTAATTCAGTAGAGGTATCCCTGCCACTCCCCGGCATATTCATCATCTCATTCTTAAAGCTATCTAACAGTTCTCCTGTAATCTCCTTATATCCAAGCTCTGCAGCCCTTTTTTCCGCCAATTTTTTCACCATCTCCCTCAGAAAGATCGGCGCCCTTTTTAGTCTTTCTCTTGCATCATCCTGCCAGATTATCCCGCTATTATTATTATTATTATCCACCTATTCCTCCTCTAATGGTCTGTAAAAAAAGTGAGAGCTAAACGTTAAAGTGACGCTATAAACTCTTTTCCACCCCACCTTTAATTGATTTCAAGTTTAGCTGTAAAAATTTCAAAATCTCTTTTAAAGGTCTCTCTCAATTTCATGGACTTTTCAGCTAGTTTTATAATCCTTTCACTTTCGAGTTCATAGCCATAGGCGTGTCTAAAGAGATGACGAAATCCTCTGAGTTCATCCAATACCTTGAATGATTCATCGGACAGAAGATTAGGTCTGATCTCTTCAATTTCTATTAACATTCTCTTAAGAAGATATGTATGATATCTTGCCATATCTTCAATCTGATTCTCAAAAAATCTCACAATTAGCTTAAACATATCTTCATAAGCTGAATATAGATTGTGAAGCCTGTAGCCCAGACTATTTGTCAGGTCATCGTTATATATATCGCCTCTTAACATTTCAGTCTTTTCTTCTATTGAAGAACAGAGTTTAAATATCTCTCTCACCTGGGCATTAAGTTCTGCAAGAAAAACCTTTAATCTCTCTTCCATCTTATGCCTTCTCTCAAAATCTTATCTTTAAAATGTGCTGTTTCTATAATTACAACACTGATATCTCTTCCAATCAGTCTATTTAGAAAACTTATTGTAAAGAATAATTTGTCTTTATCAAGTCCTTTGAAGGCAATATCAACATCAGAAAAATCCCCAAACTGGTAAGGTTTTGTAATTGAACCAAATATATATGCCTCTTCAAAGGATACCTCTTCAGAAAGTCTTTCAAGGGCAGTAAAAACATTTTTCATAAATCCTTTTCTGAATTTTTCCCTTTCCTCAGATTTCCTTCTGTAAAGATATTTAATAACTCGTAATCCCACTTAAATCAGTTTTTTTATCTCTCTTTATGTCTAAATCCTATATGAGAAAAGTTCCGTTTGCTCCTTTTTCTTACATCCTGCATGACCTCAACAGTGATTGTATCAATCTCATTTTCTCTGGCATATCTTTCAACCCCCTTTACCACCATGTATCTGGCAAAGAATGGGATAATATCAAGTCTTTTTTTGGCATCCTCATCCCATTGCAGCTCATACTTCTCCTTTTTCCAGTATTTCTCCTCTCCATCAGTCTTTATTACCTCTCTTTCCTCTCCATCAGGCTGATAACTGCACCACGGGTCATCCATCAGATAGTCTGAGGTCTTTGAGTATGCCCTTGCCCTGCATCCTCCGCATATCACCCTATATTCACATATCTTACATCTCCCTTTAAACCCCTTCCCTCTTATATCATTTAATAGTTGAGAATTTTGCCATATATCTTCAAAGCCCTCTTTTTTCACACTCCCTCCTACAAGGGGCATATAAGGACATGGAGTAACATCTCCCTCTGGCGTAACCCTGCAGTAATGGACTCCGGCAAGGCAATCAGATGTATACCCTTTTAACAGCGGAGAGTCTGTTCTATACTGATGGGCAAGCCTCTTAAAATGAGGTGCACATTTTGCCCTTATCATCATTCTTCCTATATATCTATCCTGTATCCTTACTACCTCTGACAGGACATCTTCATATTGCTCAGGGGTTATGTCTGTCAAGTCCTGTCCCCTTCCTGTGCATACGAGAAAGAATATATTATATACCTTGCAGCCTAATTCGTGTGCAAAGTCTATTATCTGGGGTATCTCTTTAAAGTTAGCCTTTGTGACTGTAGTCTGCATCTGAAATTCAAGTCCATATCTTTTGATTGCCTCAAGCCCCTTTATTGTCTTTTCCCACGCCCCGTCCACACCACGAAAGGAGTCATGAATCTCAGGACGGATTGAATCAATGCTTACCCCAATACCTTTCATTCCGCTATCAATTATTCTGCCTGCAAGTCCTTCATTCAGCAGCATCCCATTTGTACCCAATACCGGCATTAGACCAAGCCCTGATGCATATTCTGCAAGGGAGAATATGTCTTCTCTTAATAAAGGCTCTCCACCTGTCAGTATCAGGATAGTATTCGGGTTTAGTCTGCTCATTCCTTTGATCAGTCTGAACCCCTCTTCTGTTGTAAGTTCATCCTTTATCTTTCCTGTAAGATAATCTGCGTCCAGGTAACAGTGTGCACACCTCAGATTACACATCTTTGTTACATTCCACGAAACAACATAAGGGATAGTGCTTTCTTGTCTATTCTTCATATAGTCTTTCCTTAATATATAGAATTATTAAAATATATAGAATTATTAATCCGCAGCACGGTTATTTTTAGTTGCAGGGATTCTGCAATTGATTATAAAAGCCTGTAATACTTATGTCAAGGGTAAAACATTGTCCTTGTTAGTAACAATCCCAAAGAATCCAGTTGAGATTAAAAGGATATTCCCATATAATGGTTCATATATCTCAAATTATTAGGAGGTTTAATAATTGCCGAAGCGAACTGATATAAGCAAGATACTTATTATAGGATCTGGTCCTATTGTAATAGGACAGGCATGTGAGTTTGACTATTCTGGAACTCAGGCATGTAAGGCGTTGAGGGAAGAGGGCTATAAGGTTATCCTTATCAATAATAATCCTGCCACTATAATGACTGACCCTGATATGGCAGATGCTACTTATATTGAACCTATAAGAGTAGATGTGATTGAAAAGATCATTGAAAGGGAGAGGCCTGATGCCATATTACCCACTATGGGAGGACAGACTGCCTTAAATATCACCATGTCTCTTGAAGAAACAGGTATTCTTGACAAATATAGCATAGAACTTATTGGAGCAAGGTATGAGGCTATTAAAAAGGCAGAAAACAGAGAAGAGTTCAAAGATGCCATGAACAGGATCGGTCTGAAACTGCCTGAGAGCGGGTATGCAGATAATATAGGAGATGCTATAAAAATCGCAAAGAAGATAGGGTTTCCAGTAATAATAAGGCCTTCCTTTACCCTTGGAGGAACAGGAGGCAATGTAGCCTATAATATTGAGGAGTTGAGAGACTATATAGAGTGGGGACTAAGTGCCAGCCCCACCCATGAGATATTGGTAGAGTATTCCCTATTGGGGTGGAAGGAGTTTGAGTTAGAGGTTATGAGAGACCTGAAGGATAATGTAGTAATAGTCTGCTCCATAGAGAACTTTGATCCGATGGGAGTTCATACAGGAGACAGTATTACTGTTGCACCTGCCCAGACATTGACAGATAAAGAATACCAGATGATGAGAGATGCCTCATTAAAGATTATCAGGGAGATAGGCGTGGATACAGGTGGTTCTAATATCCAGTTTGCTGTAAACCCTGAGAATGGAGACATGATAGTAATAGAGATGAACCCACGCGTCTCACGGAGTTCTGCCCTTGCATCAAAGGCTACAGGGTTTCCAATAGCCCGAATAGCTGCCAAGTTAGCGATAGGGTATACCCTGTATGAGATAAGGAATGATATAACAAGAGTAACACCTGTATCATTTGAACCTACTATAGATTATGTGGTAACAAAGTTTCCGAGATTTGCATTTGAGAAGTTCCCTCAGGCTGATGCAGTTCTTACCACACAGATGAAGTCTGTAGGAGAGGCAATGGCTATAGGGAGGACATTTAAAGAATCTCTTCAAAAGGCAATACGTTCTTTAGAGATAGACCAGTGGGGATTGGAAAGCAGGTTTAATGAGATTAACGCATCTGTCAGGTGTGAGATAGAAAAAAAGCTGAGGATACCAAACTGGGAGAGGATATGGTATATAGCAGACGCTATTAGATTAAAGATGGATATAGAAGAGATATATCAATATACAGGGATAGACCCATGGTTTCTCCATCAGATAAAAGAGATAATAGAGATGGAAGAGATTATCAAAGGAGAAAAATGGAAAACAATAGACTCAGGTCTTCTTCGTCATGTAAAGGAATATGGATTCTCTGATCAACGGATATCTAAACTTACAGGGATAGATGAAGATGATATAGCAAAAGCAAGAGAGAGAAAAGGCATTAAGCCTGTATATAAACGGGTAGATACCTGTGGGGCGGAGTTTGAGGCATATACACCATACCTATATTCAACCTTTGAGACAGAGTGTGAATCTGATCCTACCAGTATGAAAAAGGTTATAATCTTAGGAGGCGGACCAAACAGAATAGGGCAGGGGATAGAATTTGACTACTGTTGTGTTCATGCAGCATTTGCCTTGAAAGAAGATGGATATGAAAGTATTATGGTAAACTGTAATCCAGAGACTGTGAGCACAGATTATGATACATCTGACAGACTATACTTTGAACCACTGACAAAAGAGGATCTGCTGAATATTATTGATGTTGAAAGACCTTATGGGGTTGTTGTGCAGTTTGGCGGACAGACACCTCTCAAATTAGCCCTCCCACTGGCAGATAAGGGAGTAAGAATACTCGGTACCCACCCTGATTCCATTGACAGGGCAGAGGATCGTGAGAGATTCAGCATTTTATTAAACAGACTGAACCTGAAACAGACTGAGAGCAGATTTGCCCGATCATTATCTGAGGCTGCTAATGTTGCAAGAGAGATATCATATCCTGTAATGGTCAGGCCATCCTATGTGCTTGGCGGCAGGGCTATGGAGATAGTATATGATGAAACAGGGCTGAGGGATTATATCATCCATGCGGTAGCTGCATCTACAAAACATCCTATACTGATAGATAAATACCTTGAAGATGCTATAGAGATAGATGTGGATGCAATATCTGATGGGGAAAGAGTAGTAATAGGCGGTATCATGGAACATATAGAAGAGGCAGGTATCCATTCAGGTGATTCTGCATGCTCACTCCCACCTTACTCCCTGGATAAAGATATCATTGAAGAGATCAGGAGAGAAACCATCATCCTTGCAAGAGAGCTTGATGTAATAGGGCTGATGAATATCCAGTATGCAATCAAAGGGGGAGAGGTATACATATTAGAAGTAAATCCAAGGGCGTCACGGACTATACCCTTTGTAAGTAAGGTAATTGGTGTCCCACTTGCCAAGCTCGCAATGAAGGTAATGATGGGAAAAAGGCTTGATGAGCTGGGTTTTGTCTCTGAAAGGATGGTAAACTATACTGCTGTAAAAGAGGCAGCCTTCCCTTTTAACAAGTTCAGTGGCGTGGATACTATATTGGGACCTGAGATGAAGTCAACTGGAGAGGCAATGGGGATAGACAGCAACTTTGGGAGGGCATTTATAAAGTCTCAGATAGGGGTAGGTGTCTCATTGCCATTTTCAGGAGAGACAGGAACAGAAAGACTTAAGGTATTTATAAGTGTAAAAGATAAGGATAAACCAGTAGCAGTATCTATAGCAAAGAGATTAAAAATACTCGGCTTTGCAATAGAGGCAACAAGGGGCACAGCAGACTTTTTAAGCAGAAACGGTATTGAAGCAAAAACAGTAAACAAGGTATTAGAGGGTCAGCCTCATATAGTAGATCATCTGAAAAATAAAGAGATAAGTATAGTGATAAATACAGTAGGGAGTAAGGTATCCCAGATAGACTCATATTCACTAAGGAGAACAGCCCTCTCTTTAAATATCCCATATTTTACTACTATATCTGGAGCAAAGGCGGCAGTTCATGGCATGGAGACCATAAAAAAAGAGGGTATGAGGATAAAATCTATACAGGAATATTATAAAGGCAGGGTTAATGGTTTAGGGTCTGTAAAACAATAGTTACAAACAATAAATGTTACATGTGAGGGAATATGTAATTACCCAATAAGTTGGGGAAAATCCCCCCTAACCCCCCTTTTCCAAAGGG
>JBHHUU010000017.1:0-22313 GCA_046753905.1 Nitrospirota bacterium
CAAACAAGATCTCGAACGACGGCTCCAACGAAAAGATGACGAGGATGATCGGGGCGGTGCCGGTGGGGGCTTCGCGATCCCCGTAGGCGGCACCTGCCTAACCCTCTCCCCTGAGGGGAGAGGGCAGTATCTTGACTGGATAATTGTATTAATAATCTTGCCCATAAAGAGAGAAAATCCTATAGAAGGTATATAGGCAAATCTATCTACAACAGCAGGATACGGAATGGGTATAATATTTAAGACTGGAATTAATGTTACCACTATCCATGAGAATAGGAAAAATAGCTCTCTTGAGTGAAAATAAACCCTGACCATAACAATAATAATAATCAATAAGGATATAATTGGGATATATACCTCGCTATTAAAAAGAGTCGTACCAGAGGGAATATGCCTGAATAGACTCAGGTTGACAGGAAAAAATAAGAGTTTTATATATCCTGTAACGAGATATGGAATATTTAACAGTCTGGAATAGATATCAGTTGGACCCATAGAAAAGCCTTTATCGCTGCCTATTATTAATTTCCTTATAAAAAGGTATATGAGCGAGATTGATACAAACGGGATATAATGAATTATTCTCTTTATACGGTTTTTACAGTATTTATTCATACCGAATAATAATTCATATATACAAATTATTAAGGTCAGGGTTGCTCCCATCTCTTTGGATAAAAGTGATAATGCAAAGAAGACCAGCGAATATATATAAAAGGCTCTATATCGTTTCCCTGAATTTAAGTATCTTATAAAAAACAGAAAGGAAAAGAGATAAAATATGGATGCAGGGGCATCTGTGATACCTGCAACAATGGATATTGATTCAACATGGGCAGGATGGACTGCAAATATTATTGCTGCAAGCAGGGAGGGAGTGTATTCCTTAAAGATATACAAACCTGTTATATAAATCATTATTACAACACCTGTATGAAATATAATACTTGTCAGGTGCCACCCAAAAGGGTTTAGTCCCCATATCTTATATTCTAATAAATGTATTATGGAGATTATTGGTCGATAAAAAGAGGCACATGGATAGTTTGTTATCCCTTCACAAAAATTAGATGTAAAATACATCGGGAGATATCTATAAGATTTAAAGTATTTATTATTGACAACATAAAGATTATCATCCCACACAAAACTGTTGTCCAGGATATTTATATATAAAGTAATAGTGATTATGATTAAAATAAGTATATGACTCTTCTTGGGACTATGAACCATGTTTTATCCTTTCAGCTATTTTGGGCATTTCTTTTCTCCTGCACCATTCTGAAATATCTGAAATAAAGGAATAAAAATAGAGTGAGAGACAAGCAAAATAGAAAAAAAAGAGGAATAAAGATATAATATCTCCCCCAGAAAGGCTTATATTGACTTATCTTGTATGTAAGCTCTATAAAATTTGCAGGATTATTATCATAATAATACCTTGTAATTATAGATAATAATAGAGATACTATATTCATAAGGATAAAATATATTGAAAAGATATATGCAGGATATGGTCGGTATCTTTCAGGAAATATCTTAATCAATCCCACTATCATTAGTAAAACCTGTGGTATTATTATAATAAAGAGATGTCTGCCCTGAATAGATGGAAAATTATATCTTAATAAAAACATTAGGTCTATTATAAAAAACATCCCTATTGTCCCTATTACAGGGATAATAAGAAACCATATAGAATAATTTAATGGATGTTCACTCTCTTTTTTATAAAAACATATATACAAATAATAAACGACTCCTATAATAGATGCAATCAATAAAAATTTGAATGAAATATAAAAGATATCAGGCATCCTTGTATCAATATTTCCAAAGAGACCTATATATGTATCAGGCATTTTGTAAAAAAAGAATTTTTTTGCAAACTTCATGAAAAGTTCGGTAGTTAATATATTTCTTGTTACGGATGTATTCCCGAGAGAAAGGAGATAGGTGGTATTATTAAGTAACAAAACCCCATTATGAAAAAGGTTGAATAAGATAAGCGGAGCTGTCAGGCAAAAAGAGACAGCCAGTGTAATCATTCCATTGGTAATGATGAACCTTGCATTATTAGTCCCCCTCACCCTAACCCTCTCCCCCTCACCCTTCCCTCTCCCCTCAGGGGAGAGGGTTAGGGTGAGGGGGAGAGGGCAGGGTGAGGGGGTTATTTTATAGATTAATAACAAAAAGAGGATATATATTGGAAATCCAATTATAAATGATATCTTTGTCAACATTCCCAGACCTAATATTATTCCCAGAATAATGCTTAGCGAATATGAGATCCCATTTTTTATGCCTCTTATAATAAACAGTATATATAGAGAAAATAAAAGGATTACAAGGTTATCATTGCTGATAACTGATGATATAAAGGTAAACTGAGGATGAAATGATATGATTAAAGGTGTCAGTAACAGAAATGAGGATGACTCATCAGGGAATATCTCTTTTGTAATATGGTATGATATAATAACTGTAACTGCTCCTGTTATAATTGAAAAGAGTCGTAATAAGAAAGCGAGACTTATGAGATCAAAACTCCTAAACATTCTATAGATGATTGACAAAATAAAATAATAAAGAGGTGGATGCATAGCCATATAATTGAGGATATCTGAGTCTTCTCTCCTTACATTTTTCAACCCTGCTATCTCATCCTCAAACTCTCCTATATATCTATTCTTCTGTAATCTCTGTTTTTGATCCGGATTAAACATAATCCTTGCTGTATCAAGATATGCAAAAGATGATACAACCTCCTTGGAGATCATTGTTTTACCCAATATTGGAAGTTTGCCTCTTTCACCAACATACTGAATATACCCAAAGTGTCCAAACTCATCTGGAGACTGCCATAAAGGAACAGCAATAGTCCATAATATCCCTTTGATAATAAAGATTATGGATAAGATAATAAGGGGTCTCCTTGTTTTTAATCCTTCCATTCGCTTAAGATATTGTTATTCTCATTTTTTCGCATATATATCTCTATTGTGCCTCCAACACCAAATAGCGATGCTATTGGAGAGATGATTGTCGATGAAATTAATAATATAGGCGTAAATAATAAGATTAAAAAAAGATCAAAGGTTATTCTTCTGTCTCTTGAAGTAAAGATATCTTTAATATCTATATCTCTGGAGATTAATTTAAAAAGGAGATTTTGAGTAGATGATATTATATTCAACATGCTCTGCATAAATCCAAAGACATCATATTCAAAAGAAAAATTATTTTTATTAATAATGTTAAATCTATTTAATTTAATTAATCTTGAAAGGGTGTTCAGAGTAAAATGATAGAGGTGCCTCGGTACATCCAGATGAAACCATTTTTTTTTTGAAAGATAATATTGAAGGCTCCCAATATTCGGGACAGATATAATCAGCAACCCTCCATCTTTCAATATCCTGTAGGACTCTTTTAATAGTTCAGAAGGATCATGGTAATGCTCTAAAAAGTGCCACATAGTTATTACATCAAAATAATTGTCAGGAAATCGACAATCTTTAATATCACCCTTTTTTATATCCAAGTTGAACTCTTCCCTTGCCATAGAGCAAGAATGCTCTGACAATTCTGTCCCAAAGACATCCCATCCCTCTTTCTTCATCTCGTATAACAATCTTCCCCTGCCGCAGCCTATATCTAATATTTTGCCTGATGTAGAATTTTGATACATTTTTTTTATCTTTTTTATCCTTGATCTAATAGTAAATAACTCAAAGAATGATCTGCGATTTCCATAATAGGAGACAGGATAATATCTTGCAATCTCATCTCTTTTAGGTA
The DNA here is from genome assembly GCA_046753905.1 of Nitrospirota bacterium. Classification (GTDB taxonomy): domain Bacteria; phylum Nitrospirota; class Nitrospiria; order JBHHUU01; family JBHHUU01; genus JBHHUU01. Next base: position 3,805 of record JBHHUU010000017.1, read on the forward strand.
AAGGGTTTACAAATATAAGGCTGCATTCCTTACATTGAACAAGGTCAAACCTCTCCCTTGTAATATAATCCATGGCTGAAAATAAGTTCATTATATTATTACTACTACATATATTGCAGGTTGTATATTCCATCTATGTTAATATATATTACCTTGAAAGCCTTATTATAAACTCACTGTTTGCGTTTAAGGTAACTTCTGGATATTTTCCCTTGTCTCTTCTATTTATCTCGTCTGATAGAGAGGTTGTCGTAACTTTTGTCCCCAGAAAATCTACATTTACATCTTCTATAGGTCTTCCGACTGAATCGCCTATAAATCCTGAAACTGAAACAGTAAATGGTTCGAGTATGCCAATCCTCAGTTTAGTAAAAGAAAGGCTATCAGGGAATGAAGTGATGATTCTATTTCCTGCACCGCCTGACACTGCCCTTACCATAGCAATACCTTCAGGGACATTAAATATTATGAAATTACTATTTGAAGAAGCAGGCGATACAGAGAGACCGCTATTTTCATCAAAATATCTGACTGTTCCAACTGGATCACCATCCATATCAGTAGCCTCTACTCTTATCCCTCCAATAGGTCTCTGTTCATTAAATAGCGCAATGATCTTTTCTGAATCAAGGCTTGTGACAATAATATCTCTTATACTATCTCCATTAAAGTCTCCTGTTGTAATAGCATTAGAACTAGTATCAATAGTTATTATTACTGCACTTCCAAATGTCCCATCACCATTTCCTAATAAAACAGTGATATCATTTGACTCAGCATCTGTTATAGCTATATCTAATCTTCCATCTCTGTCAAAATCACCTCCGACGATTGAAGATGGACTTATACCAATCGGAATTGGGATGATTGACAGTTGTGATTCACTTCCTCTGAAATTGATTAGCAGGATATATACATCTCCTGACCCAGCATTTATTACAGCGAGGTCTGTATTTCTGTCCCGATTAAAATCTCCAGAGATTAAATCAATAGGTGTATCTCCGGCAGGGAGGAAGAATGGCTCTTCAGCGCCGACAAACAATATAGTGATCCCTTCCTCTGTTATTCCAGTAAGAGGGTCAAGTACTGCACCTGAATTTGCCACTGCCAGATCAATCACCCTGTCACCATTAAAGTCTCCTAATATAAGACCTCTTGGAGATATACCTGTAACAGAGTTGCCAGCATTAATAAATCTCCCGTCACCAGTACCGATTAAGTTTGTTATACTATCGGAATCTGCATTAGATACTACAAGGTCAATAATATCATCTCTATTTATATCTCCTGACGCTATATCAACAGGTCTGTTTTCAACTGCATATCTCTCTCTTATAGCAAATGTTCCCCTTCCACTTCCTAATAAGATATATACCTCATTTGAAAGAGAACTTGTTACTGCAATATCTATATTCCCATCACTGTCAAAATCGCCTGCCGCCATTCCAAGAGGTCTGCTGCCAACTTTATATATAGCAAATGGTGTATCTGTAAAAGTTCCATCTCCCTTATTTAAGTAGACTGATATAGTATCAGAATCTGTATTTGCTACTATCAGGTCTCTGTGAATATCTTCGTCGAATAATCCACTGATTATGTTTTGCGGAACAGGTGTGCTTATAGCAGATTTTTTTTCAAAGCTGTCAAATACAACCTCTCCTGCTATTATTCCATTATCTGGTTCTATGGAGATACCCTCTCCTGAAGACAGGGCGGCAATCGTATCTATTGATGCTATCTTTATATCTCTATCACTAATATTAGCAAACTGCGTATTAAAATTAAAGTTATATGTATCTAAATAACCATCTTTTGCTGCCTTTAGTATAAGGTTATTATTTGAACTTAATAATCTGTTATATGCCCCATTTTTTTCACTTGAAAATGATATTCCCTCTCCCATGACTGTGACATTAGCATCAGGCACAACTATCTTATCTGTGCCTATATCCACACTCTCCCCTGATACAGAAATTCGAGGCGGAACTGTATTATTGACCCCTATATCCAGAGATAAGATTCCATCTGCAATTGCCCTGATAACGGCATTTCCTGAATCATCCTCTGAGGTAACATTTACAAACGATAATCCAGAGGGAAGGTTAAATATTATATATCCGCCATTACCGGCAGTTTCTGTCGTAAGTGTGGGAAGACCATTTCTATCAAAATAGCGAAGATCCCCTATGGATTTGCCATCAGCATCTGTTACCTTTATCGTAATACCCTCTGTTCCCCTCCCTGTTCTGTTTTCTACAATCTTGCCTGTTATGATACCTGTGCCTGATATACGTGTCACATTTGCAGCAGAGATATAATCATTGATTGTATCTTCTGATATAATGGAGATATCCCTTATTGTCACCTCTCTGCCAGTTGTGATTAATCGATATGTATCTTCAAATCCAGCAGCCTTTAATCTAAAGATATATGAACTTTTTGCAAGGAGTCCCTCTGTTTCGCTCTTAGGGTTAATGGCATAAAAGCCTGAAGAATCAGATACAGCCTGCACACCTTCTCTGCCAACTACAGATATTTCGACACCTTTTACCCTGGTTATTCCATCTTCCATTGTTATCTCTCCTCCAACAGGAACAACAAAGGGAGGTTCTGAGGGCTGCCTTGGATCAAGGGGAGTAAGTCGGGATAATAATATATTTTTAATATAGACCTTGCCAGGGAAGGGTGTGACAACTCCTGTATGAACAAATCTTTCCTCGAAATCTGTCCCTGTGGTTGTTGCAGTAACCTCAAAGTATATGTCTTCTATCGGAAGGTTAAAAATTATATATCTGCTGTTTTCTATGGTCTGTGTCAGACTATCATCAGGTTCTCCACTACCACCGAAATAGTAGGGTCTTCCAACAGGATTACCAAAGGCGTCTGTAATCTTTATTATCGCCTTATTTTTTGGAGTCTGGTCAGATTCCTGTACCTTCCCATATATTATGCCCTTATTAGGATCTATGGTTACTCCAACTGCCTCAGCAAAACTCTGGAGGTCTTCCTCAGATAAGACTGTAAGGAATGCTGTAAGATCAATTGCAGTACCTAACTGAGATAGATCAGTAAATAACTCCTGATAACTGTCTATATAATCTTTAGCACTCAATTTAAGAATAAAACTGCTGCCAGAACCCAATGTTATCCTGAAAAAACCTTGCTCTTGAGATGTTGTATTTATACCAGGCAGACCTAATACAGAAACATTTGTAAATGGAACAGGTGTTACTTCATCTACTCCATTTATTGGACCAGTCACACCAATAGTTGCCACAACCACAGGGAGAACCTCTATTATAATTTGAGATACCTGATCAGGAAAGGCAATAACTTTGCCATTCCCCCTTCCTCCACTGACTGCTCTGATATAAACATCACCTGGCGGGGCATTAAATATGGTAAAAGCACCTACTTCGGTTGTACCATCTCTATTAGAAAAATCAGGAATACCTCCCAAACTATTATAAAATAGATCACCAACAATATTGCCTTCTGAGTCTGTTACTTCTAATGTCACATCCTGTATAGCAAACCCAAATCTATCAATAACAACACCGCTTATGACTCCCATATTGTCAAACTGAGTTATATTGGCTGCTGAAAGAAGGTTGAGCAGGTCAGAGGCAGAGATTATCTGAAAATTTCCGAGTGGTGATGAAATAGAATCAAGCCTTGTCCTGAAGGTAAAATCGTATGTTGTCACAAACGGAACATCCCTTGTACCAGTTTTAGAAGGACTTCCAGGAAAAGATGCAGGCTTACAGCCATATAATAAGAATAAGATAAGACTACAGTAGACAGTAACAGGAAAAAGATTATTTGATCTATTTGGTATCATAGATTAAATTCAGTCTAAGAGTCTGAAAATACTATTTTGTATTATTTTCCCTCTTAGCCTCTTAGACTACCTTAAAAGCTATACTTTATCTCAAAATAGACACGATCATTATTTCTGAAAAAACCAACAAAATTAAAATCACCAGGAGTGCTTGAGGTTGAGATTAGACCATTAAGTATATCAGCACCTATGGCAAACTTCATATTATCTGTTATGCTGTATTCTATCTTGGGACGTGTTAATGTCTCTATATTATTGACAAAGTGGATTATTAATACCTGGGGGACAAGTCTGTTATCAAACAATTCCTTTCTTGCAAAAAAACCCAGTACTGTATCAAATTTGTCCTGTATTATAATACTCTCATAATTAATTATATATGCCTGTAAAAACTGAAGTGAGATATCTGTGCCTAAAAATACAAAATCCAATCCAACGGCATATTTTATATAATTCTTTTTTATCTCTCCAAAGTCAGTAAGTATCTCTTTCCCTTTTTCTAATATTCCAAAGTCACTGCCAAAGAGCTTTCCCAATACTAATGCCATTTCACTATTTAATACATATCTGCCGATGCTCCTTGAAAATGTTGTCCCAATTATATTAAGCCTTGTATATTCCGGAGTGAAATCAACCTCAGGAGATACACCAAATCCCTCGACCTCTCTGAGAATACGAAATGCAGCGGGGAAATCATCCCATGTATAAAAATAACTTAGTGAAAAGTCCCATCCCTTTATCAGCCTTGAGAGACGAAATGCTACTTCACTATTCCTGAAGGTATTTGCCTTTTTTTTAAACCCTTTAAGAAACCTGAACTGCTCCCATTGACTCTCTTTAAGCGCTGGTTTGTGCCCCTGTATATCTATTATCCATAGAAATTGAACGGTATCTTCAGTAAAATAATAGTCTAATTTGAGCATCCATAATGGGATATATCTATCCACTATATCTCTTAAGATAAACTCACCCATATCGAGTGGATTTATCTCATCTGTTACCCTTGAGCCTTCTACTACTCCCCACCTGACTATCTGTTTCCCAACACGGAGATCAAAGTCTCTGAAATGCAGATCAAAGTATAATTCTTTGAATTCAATATCTATATCGTTTATCGCAACAGCCCTTATATTTCTTATATCTATCTCAGGAATATCCTCTGGCGGTGGGGCATCTGTTAGAATTGATTCTGGTCCTTTCCTGGGATTTACTATATCTGGGTCCTCAATATTATAAATGGCATCATAAAACGAATATAATCGGGAATAGAGAACAATGCTTGGATTAAATGAATAATTTGACTCTATTTGAAAGACATTTAATATCTTGCTGAATGCAGGAGGTCTTACATATCTGAAAGCAACCTCCTGTTTAAAATAACCTGTCCATGATAGATTGGCATTTATCTTGTCTATAATTGTAGGTTTTCTTTCAATCCTCTCTTCCCATATCTCAATAGCAGACTTTTCATCACTCTTATCTATAGTTGATTCTATAGGGTCTTCTTCAGCAAAGGATATTGCGAGACTGATAAAAAGAGCATTAAAAGACAAAAAAAAGATCGATAATAAGGTAAGATAATATCTATTCTTTGAACTCCATTTTGTATTCTGCATCCTGTATCATGTATCATTTTTAATTATATAGAGATATTGCCTCTTCAAATATAGAGAGATCAGTATCAGCCTCTTCTTTTGTAATTATTAGAGGAGGCATAAACCTGATAATGTTTTGACCGCATATAAGGGTGCGAAACTTGAGTTACAAGGGCTACCTCACATGATATTGAATTTCCGCCAAAAGTATTGGCATGAGAACCTGATTCCCAATTCATTATCTTTGCATTGGCTACTGTAATACCAAGTGACAGTCCTGATGCAATCCCTTTTGCTATAGTAATAATATCGGGGATAACATCAAAATGCTCTGAAGCAAACATCCTGCCTGTCCTTTCCATTCCTGACTGTATCTCATTAGCTATAAGCAGGATATCATATTTTTCAGCTAATTGTTTTAGACTCTTAAGAAAGTTAGGCACTGAGATAAAGATTAGCATATAAAGATTTAATATTCAAGGTCTCCAGTGTTTAGGGCAGCGATTCTCGGTGAAAATCCTTTGGAAATTGCTTTGTTAGGAGGAACGTTAACAATCTCAATGGCTTGCAGATTTGCCGAGAATTGCTCGGTATTTTTTTACACTGGAATATTAGAATTAAATATGATATATTTTTTATTTAGCAGGTTATGCAAGAAAGGGGGTGATTGATAAAGTATATATCTTAGGAGGTGACAATATGAATGTCATTTTAACCTATCATCTAATTTTAAGAAGGAGGGAAAAACGATGGCTTTGATGATTAATGATGAGTGCATAGCATGTGCTGCATGTATGGCAGAATGTCCAACTCAGGCTATATCTGAAGGAGATCCTACATATGTTATCAATTCAGAGAGGTGCGTTGAATGTGTAGGTTTCTTTGATTCCTCACAGTGTGCATCAGTATGTCCTGTTGATGCTTGTGTGCCAGATCCAGACCATAAGGAAAGTAAAGAGGAGCTTTTGGCTAAAAAGGAAAGTTTGTAAATTTATAAATAGGATGGAGGTCAGACTGCTTCCTGCATAAGAGGTTAATTAAAAAGAGATGGAAGCCTTATTACCAGGTAAATACAGAGAATTAAAAGAGAGAGAGATTATCTCCAGTATCAGGGAACTGAAACTCAAAATAGGTGAACGTTTAATTATATTGACTCATCACTATCAGAGAAGTGAGATTATTAAACTTGGAGATGTAAGGGGAGATTCTTTTGGTCTTTCTAAAAAGGCAAAAGAATCAAATGCAGAGTTTATAATATTCTGCGGGGTTAACTTTATGGCTGAAAGCGCAGATATTCTCTCACACGATTTTCAGATGGTTCATCTGCCTGATATCTATGCAGGATGTCCCATGGCTGATATGGCTGATATGGTTGATGTGGAAAGTGCATGGGATGAAATGGGGAGTATATGCGGTTCCGACCTGACACCAATAACCTATATAAACTCTAAGGCTGAGTTGAAGGCATTCTGTGGAGAGAAGGGCGGTTCGGTCTGTACCTCTACAAATGCCTTCAAAATTATATCATGGGGCTTGAAAGAAAAGGGAAGGGTATTTTTTTTCCCTGATCAGCACCTTGGAAGAAATATTGGAAAGAGGATAGGTATACCAGAGGATGAGATAATTGTCTGGGATCCGCAAAAGGCAAAAGGAGGTAATAGCATCTCAGAAATAAAGAGGGCAAAGATTATTCTATGGAATGGATATTGTCATGTGCATACATGGTTCGTTCCAGAGCATATAGAAAGGGTCAGGAAGAAATATCCGGATGCAGCGATAGTAGTTCACCCTGAATGTACAGAAGAGGTTGTAGATATGGCTGATTATTATGGTTCAACGAATTTTATATGTGAGTTTGTAGAGAATGCCCCTTCAGGTTCTTCTATTGCTATTGGGACAGAGATCAATCTTGTAAGTAGATTGGCAAAAGAGAATCCTGATAAAAATATCTTTGAGCTGTCTCGATCCTTGTGCCCCAATATGTATAAAATCGGACTTGAAGATTTACTCTGGACATTAGAGAATATTGGAGATGTTAATCTCGTTAATGTTCCTGTTGATATCAAGAAAAAGGCACGAACTGCACTTGAAATGATGTTTACCATTTAATATTTATAATGATGAAGATTGGAGTAGTAGGTGTCCCGCCTCAGGAAATATTAAATGGGTATACAGATAGAGGAAACACCTTTATTGATCTTGATGAACCTATAAGCGATATACCTATATCTGTCTCTGAATCCTGTCTTCCCAGGGTCTTTTGCGCAATATTAAGGACTATTGCTGCTAATGCCATTAGCCTCGATCTTGATCTCCTGATAGCCGGGGTAGGTGAGTGCAAATGTGATGGGATGAGATATGTCGCTTCTATACTGAAAGATATTGTCAGATATCCTATTATTGAAACCCGTAATATGGAGATGGAGAGGAGAGGAAATCCGATATCAACAAGCTCTCTTCCACTTATAAGAAAGGTAGAGCTGATTACTTCATCAGTAATAAGGGATATATCTTGTGATGAAGAGATGTCTATTTTTTATGCAGAACCTGTAGCAGGTTACTGGGGAGTCCCACCATATAATTTCAGCATATTGGAGCTTTTTCCTGATTATACCCATGTATACGGATGGACACGCTGTATGGAGAATAAGACACCGGCTGACCTTCAACTTGAGATGGAGGTTGATGATAATATGCCTATTGTCTTTTATGCCCAAACATTCTGTCAGAAGAATGGTCTGGCCAGATACCTTGCCAGCAGATATAATGGGCTATATGTAGAGGTTGATGAGAGGATGAACAGTTCTACCAGATCAAAAATAGAGGCTTTCTTGGAATTCAGGGTGAAAGAGTATGATTCTATTAGATGCGGGAACAAGCTATTCTAAGATATTAAATACTGAAGATGAAACCATTGAGATTATTCCAACCAAAGAATTGCCCGCAGGTTGTATCTCTGATATAGCTACAGGTCATAATATAACCAATAGAACAAAAAAAGGTGTAAATGAACTCATTGCCCTTACAAGGGGAAGTCTTAACATCGTAAATAATGAAGACAATTTTGCAGTTGTTGATATTGGATCAAGGGATATAAAGTATATAAAGATAAGAGACCGCAGATATGAGGGATCAGACTGGAATACATCCTGTGGTGCATTTTCTGGCTTTACAATAGAAATGCTTGGGAGACATTATAACATAGACTTCACAAATATTAATCCTTCGGAGACTGAAATGCCTGTAACATGCGGTCTCTTTGGAATGTCTTATATGTTTGACATGATAGGAAGGGGCTATGCACCAGAAGATGCAATATCCTATCTGATCAAGGGGATTGTAATGGGTATTTACAGGTTTGCTCAAAGTCCTGAAAGATTGTATCTGTCAGGAGGTCTGTGCAATAATAACCTTGTGATTAACAGCTTTCCCTGTGAAGTTATCCCGCTTGGCAGATTTGCCCTCTTAGAAGGGTTGAAGGTATACACAGAAGAAGAGATTACATACACATCATAAATAAAGACCAATCAGAAAAGGAGAAAAAATGAAATTATTATGCGGAAAATGTAATGAACCCATGTCATGTAAAAGGGAGGAAGGGAAAAATAATGAAAAGATACACTTAATATTTGTCTGTGACAGTTGTGACAATAAGGCAATAATGATGACAAATATGGAAGAGACCAATTTAATTAACAAGATAAATCCAGAACTGGGAAAACAGCAAAATGACGAGGTATCAACACAAGAAGAGGAGATAAAAGATGAGTCAGGAGAACCTGTCTGGACAAAGGAGGCAGAGAGCCGCCTTGAAAAAATCCCTCCGTTTGTCAGACCAATGGTAATGAAAGGAGTAGAGGAGTTTGCAAGAGAGAGAGGGATCAGAACCATAGACTCTGAGGTTATGGATAAAGCAAAGAGTCAGTTTGGCATGTAGGTTTGTAAATCCATAAAATGATATAAAGATAATGAAGGTAATATATAATATCAGAGAGATGCAAAGGGTATCAGAGGGGCATAGGAATAGCCAGATGGTTATAGGGTTTGTTCCTACAATGGGTTTTTTCCATAAAGGACATATCTCTCTGATAAAAGAGGCAAAGAGGATATCTGACATCTCTGCTGCCTCTATTTTTGTCAATCCAGTCCAGTTCGGCAAGGGTGAAGACTATAAGGTCTATCCAGTAGACATTGATGGAGATATCAAAAAGGCCGAAGAGATAGGAATAGACTATTTATTTATACCTTCTGCTTCAGATATATATCCCGGAGGATATAAGACATTTATAGATGTTAAAAAGATTACTGAATCTCTCTGCGGAAAATCAAGGACAGGGCACTTTAGAGGTGTTGCTACTATTGTAGTAAAGCTATTTAATATAATAAAACCGCATAAGGTATTATTAGGACAGAAGGATTTTCAGCAGGCACTTGTTATCAGAGAGCTTGTAAAAGACTTGAATATGGATATTGATGTGATTGTGATGCCTACCATAAGAGAAAGAGATGGTTTGGCAATGAGTTCAAGAAACTCTTATCTAAATAAGAGAGAGAGAGAATCAGCCACGTTATTATACAGATCATTGAAATTGGCAGAGAGGATGATTAAAGATGGTGAGAAATCTCCAGAGAGGATATTATCAGAGATGAAAAATATAATCCAGAGAGAAGATATAGCAGACATAGACTATATATCTATTTGTGATCCAGAGACATTACAAGAGATAGACAGGATAGAGGGAAAGATACTTATTGCCCTGGCTGTCTTTATAGGAAAAACAAGGCTTATTGATAATATTATGGTATCCTGATTAATAAATTGCAGAAATTACTGATTTTGGAGAGATTTTGTAACTATTCAGCTAATACAGAGTGAGGGGTGGAAAAGAATTTATAGCGTTACCTTAGTGTTTAGCTCTCACTACTTATAGAGACCTGATTTGAAGTGATGCTGTTGTATCTTAATAAACTTATTATAATCATACGCATTATAAAGTCTTTGGAACCCCTTGCTCTGTATTAGCTGAATAGTTACGAGATTTTCTTGAAGTGTTCTAAGAACTCTGGTATATTATAACCTGTAATTATTATACTGTCGGGGCGTAGCGCAGTCTGGTTAGCGCACTCGCTTGGGGTGCGAGAGGTCGGCCGTTCAAATCGGCTCGTCCCGACCAAAGAAATGAGACGATAGGAATGCTTATTAAATGAAAATACTTGTCTCAAATGATGATGGAGTCTATTCTGAAGGCATTCATATACTGGCTGATGTCCTGAAAAAGATTGGAGATGTATATATAATCGCACCTGATAGAGAACGAAGTGCTGCAAGTCATTCTCTTACCCTTCATAAGCCTTTGAGAATAAATGAGATAGGGGCAAATATATATAGCATAAATGGAACACCAACAGACTGTATATGTCTTGGAATAAATAAGTTATTGGATGAGAAACCTGCGTTAGTAGTATCTGGAATCAATAAAGGTGGTAACATGGGCGAGGATGTCACCTATTCAGGTACAGTATCAGCAGCAATAGAAGGAGCACTCCTCGGAATTCCATCCTTTGCCATATCGCAGGTAGGAAATGGCAATTATCACTTTCGGACGGCTTCACATTTTGCCTACATGATGGCCAGAATGATTATTGATAATGGTTTTCCCAAAAATAAACTGCTGAATGTAAATATTCCTAATATATCATTAAAAAAGGTTAAAGGGATGGAGATAACAGGTCTGGGAAAGAGGGTCTATAATGAGGATTTAGTTATAGAAAAAGAAGATCCCCGTGGAAAGAAATATTATTGGATAGGGGGAAACAGGGTTATCTGGGAAAAGATAAATAACTGTGATTATGATGCGATTAATAGGGGGATGATATCAGTAACCCCTTTACAACTTGATATGACTGATTACAAGATGTTACAGACATTAAAAAGAGACTGGGAGATGGCACTGAGTAATGAAATACAAGGAGTGTGAGAGAAAATAGATATGGAGAGGAAATTTGATGTCATTATAATAGGTGCTGGTCCTGCAGGTATATTTGCAGCTCTGGAGTTGATTCGTTTAGATAGTAATATTAATGTTGTGATATTAGAAAAGGGAAGTGATCTCGAATCAAGGATATCAAAGGTTAAAGAGAGGGAGTTTAAGAAAGAGACAATTGACCCTGTCTTCTGCGGGTGGGGAGGGGCAGGGGCATTTAGTGATGGAAAACTAAATCTCTCCAGAGGGATTGGAGGGATATTAGATGAATATATTGAAGCCGATGAACTTGACAGCCTCATAGATTATGTAGATAACATTTACATTGAATATGGTGCGCCAGAGGAGATATATGGGTGTGAGACAGATAAGGTAAAGATATTAGTGGAAGATGCAGCAAAATACGATCTGAAACTTATTCCATTTAAGATCAGACACCTTGGAACAGACAGGTGCGCCCCTCTATTAAAAAATATATCAGACGATCTCATAAAATCTACAGAGATAAAGTTTGATACAGAGGTAGAGGATATATTGGTAGAGGATAAGAGGGTTGTTGGGGTCAGTACAAAAAGTGGAGAGAAGTTTTATGGAGATTATATCATAGTGTCACCTGGCAGAGGCGGGGCATCATGGCTTAACAGTGTAGCCAGAAAGATCAATCTGAATACATTGACAAATCCAGTAGACATAGGTGTAAGGATAGAATTACCTGCCTCAATAATGAAACATCTGACAGATATCTGTTATGAATCAAAGTTTCTATTCTATTCAAAGAAGTTTGATGACCATGTCCGTACATTCTGCATGAATCCCTATGGAGAGGTAGTAAGAGAGTATAATAATGGGATGTCAACTGTTAATGGGCATAGTTATTCTACTCACAGGAGTGAAAATACAAACTTTGCCATCCTTGTACGAACGATATTTACAGAACCATTTCATGAACCCATATCTTATGGAGAATATATAGCAAGATTGGCTAATCTACTGGGTAATACTGTAGTTATACAGAGATTGGGCGATCTTATGCATGGCAGACGCTCCACATACGAGCGGATTAACAGGGGTATTGTAAAGCCTACATTGCATGATGCTACACCAGGAGACCTGAGCTTTGTAATTCCTTACAGATTTATGCAGGATATATTAGAGATGATAGAGTCACTGGATAAGATAGCACCAGGTGTGAATTCAAGGCATACACTTATTTATGGGATGGAGGTCAAATTCTATTCTCAAAGGATAACTCTAAATAAAGATTTTGAGACAGAGATTGCCAATTTATTTGCTGTAGGGGATGGGGCAGGCATTACGCGAGGACTGGTTCAGGCGTCGGTCTCAGGTGTGGTTGCAGCAAGGGGAATATTCAGGAAAGAAGAGAAGATGGGATGATAAATTATAGAAAGGCATCCAATAAGATGGTAGAGGAACAACTTATTAAAAGGAATATAAAGGATGAAAAAGTCCTTACAGCAATGAGAAAAGTTCCCCGCCATCTCTTTTTAGAAGAGGTGTTATGGAACAGGGCTTATGATGATCATGCACTCCCTATTGGTGACAGGCAGACAATCTCTCAGCCATATATGGCAGCATTAATGACAGAGACATTGGAACTGACAGAAAATGATCGTGTGTTGGAAATAGGGACTGGTTCTGGATATCAGACAGCTATACTGGCAGAGATATGTAAAAAGGTCTACTCTATTGAGAGAATAAAAGGGTTAGCTATGAAGGCGAGGAAGATATTAGAGGAATTAAATTATCATAATGCAGTTATAAAGATATTTGATGGCACATACGGCTGGATAGATGAATCCCCTTTTGATGCAATAATAGTAACAGCAGGTGCCCCTGATATCCCTTCCTTGCTCATTGATCAGCTTAATGAAGATGGAAGGATGATTATTCCTATTGGCGACAGATATTCTCAGGTATTAAAAAAGATTATAAAGAAAGAGGGTGAGACAACAATAATATCTATGACAAATTGCGTCTTTGTTCCACTCATTGGTTCGTATGGCTGGAAGGATATTGAGGAGAAAGAATAATAATTGATAAGAGAGTTATATAACTGGATAATTGGATGGTCTGGTTCTCCTTACGCAAGCCTGGCATTGTTTTTATTATCATTTGCAGAATCGTCATTTTTTCCACTTCCTCCAGATATTTTACTAATGGCATTAGCTATTGGTAATCCATCTTATGGAATATGGTTTGCTGCTATTACAACTTCAGGCTCGATACTTGGCGGCATGGTAGGTTATCTTATTGGTTATATTGGCGGCAAGGTACTATTGCAGAGAGTTATCTCAAGAGAAAAGATAGATAAGATCCACAGTTATTTTGAAAGATATGAGGAGTGGGCTATAGGGATTGCAGGTTTCACACCTATTCCTTATAAGGTATTCACGATATCAGGAGGGGCATTTTATATAAATTTCAAGAAATTTGTTCTTATCTCTCTGCTTAGCAGAGGTGGAAGATTTTTTCTCGTGGCAGGTACAATCCAGTTATTTGGAGAGGAGGTAAAGATATTTATAGAAAAATACTTTAATATCCTGTCTATATTATTTGTCATAATTCTAATGCTTGGATTCTATATGGCAGGATCACTCGTAAAAAGAAGGGTTGTTTCAAAGTGAAATCCATGCTTTCCAATATTGAAACAATATAATTCTCAAAAAACAAATAATTTCTCCTATCAGGTCTGCAAAAAAAAATAAATGTCACATCGTGCGATCATATTCAGGTCAGGTTTCTCTCTATAGAACCATAGTTTAGTTCTTTAAATATCCACCCCCTCACCCTAACCCTCTCCCACAAGGGGAGAGGGAACAATATATCTCCTTATCTCCCCCCCTTGTTAAGGGGAACTTCTATAGGATTTCCCCCTTTGTTAAAGGGGAACTTTTACAAGATTCCCCCCTTTGTGCTGATTAGTCGGCATTATTGTTTCATTATAATAATTGGCATATTCATTGCAATAGAAAATAATAGAAAGGAGGGAGACCAAAATGAATTGTAAAAAATGTAGTGGAAAGATGTCATTTGAACTCTTTGAGGATATAGAAGATGATACTGGAAAACTCTATTTTTATGGATGGAGATGCATACATTGTGGTGAAATAGTAGACCCTATCATACTATCTAATAGAAAAGAGAGGCCTGCTCCCAAGAAAAGCAGAGCACGAAGAAAGATACAATCCGTATCAATATATAATAGAAAGAAGACAGTTATTAACTCTAAGGGTCTGTAAAACAATAAGTGTTACATTGTGCGCTCAGATTTAGGTCAGGTTTGTCCCGATAGAACCATTACGAAAACAGAGGAATAGTGAACTATTTTGAGGATTTCGTGATGGCTGCATCGGACAAAGATGGACTGAAGATGAGATGCAAAGTGTGATAGTTATCCCTAAGGGGGGTAGATTGGAGTGATCTGAGAAGGGAATTATGACCTCTTCTGACTGGAAATGAGAGCAGACATTATTATTTTTTGGCTGATTTATAGGTCTCTATAGTGGAAAATACGATATCTTATGGTATACTTATAATAAGATAAGATATGACCTGTTATTATTAGTAAAAGAGGCCTTATATGAAGAGACTATTCATAATTACTTTTTCTATAATCTTTGTTTTATGTATATATAGTGAGCACAATTTATTGGCAGATCAGTCCTATAGAGATAATATTGTAATCCCTCCTAATGATATATATAAAAATCTATTAAAATATATAGAAAGAGAGGATTATCAGAAAATAAAGAAGGCATTGAATCTTCTAAACGGGATTATAAATGTATTAGATGCAAAGTATTCTATAAATTTAATGACAAAGCTTAATAACTCTATTAAAAGAAATGATAATGAAATGATATTGAAATTAATATATCGGCTTATCTATTTTGATGCACTTGACCTCATGGATAATAGCATAGAGGCTGTAGAAGTCTCTCCGGATAAGGCAAAAACTAAATTGAAGATGTCTTACTTAAACTACATATTATTAAGTCCGATTATAGAGAAAAAGAGCTTTTCTTCTGATATAAAGATAAAAAGAATGTTCAGAGATGCCAATCGCATACTTGATGCATTCTCTCCATATACAAAAAGCAATTCTTCTGGTATTGATCTGCATGCATTTCGAAACATAACCAGAAAAATAGCACAAGAGTGTGATATTGTTGTCTCAGATATTATTAAATAATATTAGCTGAATAGTTGCAAAAAGTCTTAGTTTCACCTCTATTGATTTGTTTTTACAAGGCTTTTTCCTTTGTCGAGAATCGCTGGAGGCGAAGGCTTTTAGCAAGAATAGAGTCTATCTCTGCCTCTATTATTACCATCTCTTCATGATATTCTTTCCTGATTATTTTGCCCTTTTTATATATTGTTCCTAATATTTTACCCTCATTATATGGAATAGCAAGCATAACCCTCTTATAACAAATAGATAAGAGAAAATCTATCTTCTCTATTAAGTCAGATATTCCATGTCCATTAAGAGCTGAAACAAAGACTCTATCCTCCTCATTCTCCTTCTTTATGGCCAGACATCTTTTTTCATTTAATAAATCTATCTTATTATAGATATGAATCACAGGCTTATTGATAAGGTCAAGGTCATGCAATATCTTTCTGACTGCATATATCTGTTCATCTCGTGATAAATTAGAGCCATCTATCACATGCAGTATCAGGTCTGCCTCTTTTAATTCTTCTAATGTAGCCATGAATGATGCAACCAAATTGTGTGGGAGTTTCCTTATAAATCCTACTGTATCTGCTAAAAGGACATCTTTATGATTGGGAAGCGACAACCTTCTGACTGTGGTATCTAAAGTGGCAAAGAGCTTATCTTCTACAAAGACATCCGCATCTGTCAGCTTATTAAATAATGTAGACTTGCCAGCATTAGTATATCCGACTAATGCTATTGTAGGTATAAGATTTGACTTTCTACTTTTTCTATGAAGATATCTTGTCTTTTTGACAGTCTTTAATGCCCTCTCTATCTTTGTAATCTTTGCTCTGATCCTTCGTCTATCTATCTCTAATTTTGTCTCTCCTGGTCCCCTTGTCCCTATTCCTCCGCCCAGCCTTGATAAAAGGAGACCTTTTCCCACTAACTTTGGAAGGAGGTATTTCAGCTGTGCCAGCTCAACCTGTAATTTACCTTCATTACTTTTTGCCCTCCGGGCAAAGATATCAAGGATCAATTCAGTCCTATCTATCACCTTAACATCAAGCAATCTCTCCAAGTTTCTGCTCTGGGCAGGGGTCATATCTTCATCAAATATAACTGCATCAATATTATACTGCCTGCATAACTCACCTATATCCTCTGCCTTGCCTTTTCCAATCAGAAAGGCTGCGTCTTTCTTTTCCCTGTTCTGTATGACCCTATACAGAACAACAGCACCTGCTGTGTTGGCAAGCTGAGACAGTTCATCAAGAGATTCATCAACTCTCCACAACTGCTGACAGGGCAGTCTTATCCCGACTATTACAACCTTTTCCTTTGTTTCAGTACCGTTTATTATATCCTTTTCTCTTATCAAATATTGTGATAAATCATACTCCTTCCTGTTAACTTAAATTTCCGCCCGTCTATTCACGAAAAAGTCTTATATAGTCCTTTTGTGTCTTCTTCACTGCTCTGGCAATAAATTCCATAAATTCCATATCGTTTATATGGGCTTTTTCTATTACCTGTATATATTCTCTTCGTAAAATGGGTGGGATAATTGCAAAACAATACCCTTTTTGTAAAAGGATTAAGTTCATCAATAACCTTGCTACTCTGCCGTTTCCATCTATAAAGGGATGGATAAATACAATCTCTTTATGCACTAAAGCAGAATATTCCACGGGGTGATATCTTTTTTTCAGTTCTATTAATCCACTTATAAACTTTTTCATAAGAAAATGAACTTTCTTTGGACCTGGAAGACTATATTTAGAACCTGTGATGAAAACTCTTTCTTTCCTGTATTTCCCTGCTTTATTTCTCCGTAATAGTTCAGCTCCTTTTAAAAAAAAGCTTACATTCCACATCTCCATATGCTATTTTTTAGTATATGGAAATAGATATCAAATATCAAGGGAAAGTTGCAACAAAGAAAGACATAGAATTTATCAAAAAGTTAATCAATGGTAATCCCAATGATAGTCGACGGACATTATCGAAAAAACTTTGCAAGGCATGGGATTGGGTTCAGCCCAATGGAGACTTACGGGATATGGTTTGCAGAGGATTCTTGCTTCGCCTTGAATCAGCGGGGCATATTAAACTTCCTCCCAGGAGATTCATTCCCAACAATCCTCTTGTTAATAGAAAGAATCCACCGAAAGTAGAGATTGATCGATCTCCTATAAAAGCGACCTTATCAGAGATTCAACCGCTTGAAATACAGCAGGTACGGAATACCCCGTGTGAGAAATTATTCAATAGTTTAATAGCTCAATATCACTATTTAGGCTATTGCCATCCTGTCGGAGAACATCTAAAATATATTGTCTTTGCCAAAGAAAGACCCATCGCCTGTATGGCCTGGTCATCAGCGCCTCGTCATATTGGATGCAGGGATAAGTTTATCGGCTGGTCAGCAGATATTCGTAAAAAGAATCTGCACCTTATTGCCTATAATAGCCGGTATCTTATATTGCCCTGGATCAAGGTTTTGCATTTTTTGGGTTAAGCAGGATCGCCAAAGTTATTCAGGTTGACTGGGAGAAGATATATAATCACCCCATATATTTTCTTGAGACTTTTGTTGATAGTCAACGTTTCAGGGGCACATGTTACCTAGCAGCCAACTGGATATATCTTGGAAAGACTACTGGACGTGGGAAGAATGATCAAACTCACAGACCTAACCGATCTATTAAAGCGGTTTATGGTTATCCTTTATCCAAAGATTTCCGTAAGGTGTTGTGCCATGGATAGAAGTGAAGCTTGCAAACTATACGATTCCGGTAAAGAGCCTACTGTGGTCAAACTTCTTGACTAGGATGAAGAAAACAAGCAATTGAAAGAAAAGATTGCCCAGTTAGAGAGGGACTCTCAAGAGTCATCCAAAC
>JBHHUU010000018.1:0-21613 GCA_046753905.1 Nitrospirota bacterium
TAAATAGAACAGCATCATTTTAGTTTAGGTCTCTATGAGTAGTCAGAGCTAAACGTTAAGGTGACGCTATAAATTCTGCTCTGTAATTAGCTGAATAGTTACGTTGTACTATGAAAATCCCCCCCTGCTCCCTCTTTGATAGAGGGGGGTTACTTTTCATGCTCGGGGGTGAACAACTCGTTCATGTATGTTTATTTCTAATCTAAAGTATATACTAATGTCAAGACAATATTCTGTTGCCCAGCTATTCTCGGTAAGTAGGGTTAAAAACACCAAGTCATAACAAACTTGGGAACAAGGTGTTACGTTCCCCTCTTTTTTGATGGGAGAAGGGGGTGAGAGAAGGAATTTGCGAATCATAACAATTTTTAATCTCTGTTTTGGGAGAATTAATCTTGACAAATTTGTATTATTGTGATACCTATTAGCTAAATAGTTACTATAATTTATTATTATACATCCTTAACTTAAATTAATATATTACAAGAGAAATAAATGGATAAAAGAGTTATAGTTGTTGATAGCAATATAGCTGTACAGAAACTTTTAGAATATTCTCTTTCCAAAGATGGATTTGAGGTGAATTGTGTTCCTGATAGTATCTCTGCTATGGACCTTGCCTTAAATGTAAAGCCTGATCTGATTATAGCTTCATACAACCCGGAAGGAATGAATATCTATGACTTTTGTAAAAGGGTAAAGGGGTACAATATATTAAAAGATATTCCCATTATTGTATTGGTAGGGTATTCAGATTCCTATGATGAAGCCACTCTGTTAGCAGCAGGTGTCTCCTGTTATTTAAAGAAACCTATTGAATCGTCAGAACTGGTAGAAAAGGTAAGGAGTTTATTTAAGATAGAAAAAAAGGATATTGTCTCTGAGACAACCCTGTTAGATATCTCTGAAGATGCTGGAGCGGCAGACTCAGAAGGGCTTGAGGTTATAACAACAGAATCAGAGGAAGAAAAAGACGAAACTGTTAATATTGAAGAATTATTGGGCTGGTCTATTCCGGATAAACCTGCTGTCTCTGAGGCAGAAAAAGAGAGTGTTGCCTTGACAGACGTGGAAGAGGATATTGAAACAACTGAAACACCACATATTGAAGAGGAAAAAGAGGATTTAGCATCTGCTGATGAGGAAAGAGAGACAATATCAGAGGAAGGTTTCAATATCGGATCAGATGAAGAGAAAGAAGACCGAATAATAGGTGAAGAGTCTGTTCAGGAAGAAGAATCAGAAGATGCAGAAGAACCAGCAAAGACGGAAGAGCTTGAAGTAGAAATGGAAAAAGAGCCATCCCTTGCAGATAAAGAGGTCTCAGATGTTGCAAGTGATGATGTTAAGATTTATACAGGGGAAGTAACTGAGGATAAGATTGAAGAGGAAGTAAAAAGAGTGGTATCTGAGATAGTTGAAAAAATAGCATGGGATGTTGTACCAGACCTTGCTGAGATAGCTATTAAAAAAGAGATAGAACGACTTACTTCAGAAAAATAGGTTTCATTTCCTTATTCATTAGCCATTCATAGTAAAAAGAACACCAGGTCATCTGATCTGGTGTTCTTTTAAGAGAAAATATGAATAAAAAGAGGGTGGCAATAGTTGGAATAGGAAACACTGTATTCAGGGCAAGGTGGAAGGATAAGACATATTACGAACTGGCATTTGATGCTGTCAAGGCTGCCCTTGAGGATGCAAAATTATCTAAGGATTATATCCAGACAGCGGTTTATGGGATATATAATGACCTCTTTGAACGGCAATTCATGCCTGATATCTATATCCATGATTACCTGGGATTAGGACTGAAACCTTCTGTCAGAGTAACCACAGGCGGCGCTACAGGTGGTGCTGCTGTCAAGACAGGTTATACAGAGATTGCATCCGGGCTGTATGATATTGTTCTTGTGCTTGGAGTGGAAAAATGCAGTGACTGTTATAGTTATGCTCTGGAAAGTTCAACCCCTGAGGTATTAAAAGGGATTATATATTCCGCAGATATGACTTTTGAGACACCTATGGGTCTGACTCCGGCAGCATCCTACGCCCTTCCCACAGTAGCACACATAGAGAGATACAAGAGTCCAACAGAATTACAAATGGCAAAGGTCTCTGTGAAAAACCATAAAAATGCAATGAATAACCCAGTCGCCCAGAGTCCAAAACTGATCACAGTTGAAGAGGTAATGAAGTCAAAGATGATATGTTACCCATTTAAATTCTATGATAATTGTCTCTATTCAGAGGGGGCATCTGCAATTATCCTTGCATCAGAAGATGCTGCAAAGGATATTACTGATAATCCCGCGTGGATTACAGGTATCGGGGTTTCTACAGATATGGCATTTACCGGTAACAGGGAAGATTACTCTATATTTAATTCAAGCGTTGAGGCAGGTCTACAGGCATATAAAATGGCAGGTATAAAAGACCCCAAAAAGGAGATAGATTTTGCAGAACTGCACGATGCCTTTACATCAGCAGAGATACTCTCTTATGAGGCATTCGGTCTATGTGATCTGGGTGAAGGAGGAAGGCTTATTGATGATGGAGTCACAGAGATGGAAGGAGAGCTGCCTGTCAATCCAAGCGGGGGATTAATAGGGTGCGGTCACGCAGTAGGAGCAACAGGAGTAATGCAGACAGGTGAGGCAGCATTACAGGTAGAGGGAAGGGCAGGCAGAAGACAGGTAAAGGATGCAAGAAGAGGACTTGTCCAGAGTATAGGAGGACCTGCCGCTACATGGACATTTGCATTTGTTATTGAGGGAGAGTAACTATTCAGCATAAACCCTTTTTCACCTCTCACCCTGTAATTAGCTGAATAGTTACGAGGGAGAGTCATAATTTGAGATGAGCCTGATTGTTATATATGTCTTGCTTTTTGGTGCTGTAATAGGGAGTTTTTTAAATGTGTGTATCTCCCGTATACCTAAAGACCGATCAATAGTACTGCCAGCATCTCATTGTCCCAATTGCGGGAAGCATATCAATTTTTATGATAACATACCAATAATAAGTTTTTTTCTCTTAAATGGCAGGTGCAGATCATGTCATCAGCGGATATCATGGCAATATCCGACTGTAGAGATATTAAATGTTATAGGATATGAGTTATTGTTCTATTATTTTGGGCTTGGATGGACTTTTTTTATCTATATAATCTTATTTTCATCTCTTCTGGTCGTAACATTCATTGACCTTAATCATCAGATTGTACCTGACAGGATAACATTTCCCGGAATGATATTTGGTATAGCTACAGCATCTACTGTTTTATCAACAGGAATGTGGGGATCTTTGTCAGGAATAGTAGTTGGCGGCGGTATATTTTACATTATTGCCGTAGTCAGTAAAGGTGGAATGGGTGGAGGAGATATAAAACTAATAGCAATGATAGGTGCGTTTCTCGGATGGAGAGATGTATTATTGATAATATTTCTTGCCTCATTATCAGGCTCATTGGTAGGTGTTATTCTTATGGTCTTTAAAGGGAAAAAAAGAAGAGACCCGATACCATTTGGCCCATTTCTTTCACTGGCTACTGTAATTGCCTTCTTTGTAGATAATGAAATACTGCAATGGTATGCAAATCTTGGCGTTAATTAGGGACATTAAATATGCTCACTAATAGAGGAGCATTCAGGATAAGGGGGGTAGTAATCCTCCTTATTGTGATTCTTTTAATAATATTGGTCTTACATTACAGGCTTCTCTTAAATCTCACTAAAAGATATCTAAGGGAGAATATTGAAGAGAGGTTAGTGGCTGGAAGCGTCTCTATTATTCCCGAGATCGAGAATAATTTTGAGAGGGCAATGAATGATCCATACTATCTCTATGCAATAGGGGAACAATATTCTGTTGACCGAATCTCTATCTTTGATAATGAGGGGTTATTATTATCTGATTCCTCTGGAACTGGAGATGTAAAAAAGATAGCATCTATGATAGGGATACCATTGTCAGGGATCGATAATTTGAGAGAAGATGAGCATTTAATTTCACCTGTATATGCTGATGAGATTGGGAAGAGCATGATATCAATCTTTTTACTATTACAAAAAGACCCTTCTCCTGAAAAGAAGATAATACGGATAAGTTTAGATGTTACAAATATTATGGAGGAGGAAAAGGGGTTAACATCATCTTTGCTAATAAAATCATTATTGTCTACTACTCTCAGTCTATTTATTTACTATATAGCACGATATACTGTAACCTATCAAAGGAATAGACTCCGCAGTACTTCTGGAGAAGGATTGTTTGAAAATGAGGATAAGACAGGATTTGTAATAGATACATTTCATACATTGTTTAGAGGACTTAAAGAAAAAGAAGAGGAACTGGAAAAGTTAAAGACAAAGGCAGAAGATAAGGCATCAGAGATAGAGAGTTATAATGAAAATATATTAAGGAGTGTGACCACAGGCGTGATAACATTCAACAGAGAGAGAGAGATTACTACTTTTAATTATGCAGCAGAGAGGATTTTAGGAATTAGCAGGGAAGGTGCTGTCGGAAAGATGTGTGGTGAGTTATTTGGAGATGAAAGCATGTTCTGCAGGATACTTAAAAGGTCATTAGAAGAAGATGAGGAGACAGCAATTGCGCGAGATGAGTTTGAGCTGCAAAAGAAGAATGGAGAAAGGATATGGATTGGACTGAGTGCCTCTTTATTAAAAAACAGAGAGGATGAGATTATTGGAACTATCCTGATCTTTACAGATCTGACAGATGTAAGAAGGCTGCAGGAGCAGTTGGAACTGAGAAAGAGGCTCTCCATGATCGGAGAGATGTCAGCCGGAATTGCACATGAATTCAGAAACTTTATGGGTACGATCCTCGGATTTGGAAGACTTTTATCAAAAAAGACAGAAAAGGATGATCCAAGACAGGAGATGATAAAAGCTATAATAGATGAATTGAATGCTATGGGAAATATGATTGATGACCTGTTAAAATTTGGGAAGGATGCAGTATTAGAACCAAAATCCACTGACCTGAATAGACTGATCAAAAAGATATTGATGCAGTCAATGGGAAAAGCAAAAGAACCAAAGCCCATGCTTTCTCTCAATATTCCTCAGGATATCCCTATGGTATATATAGATGAAGGGCTTATAAATCAGGCGATTACAAACCTGATAAAGAATTCTCTTGAGGCAATGCCAGAAAGAGGGGAACTAAAGATAGAAGTGAGGTATAAAACACCTGACAAAGAAAAGGCATATAGAGATTCAAAAGAGAATGGCTTTGTAGAACTGATAATAAGTGATACAGGAATTGGAATCCCTGATGATAAGCTGGAAAAGATATTCCTTCCATTTTTTACTACTAAAGAAAAAGGGACAGGGCTTGGTTTAGCCATGGCAAACAAGATTATACTCTCCCACAATGGTATAATAGAAGTAGAGAGCAGGGAAAGAGCAGGGACAAGGTTCAGGATATCATTACCCATACAAAGAGGAGAATAAATTATGGAAACTATCCTTGTTATTGAAGACAAAGAGAGTATGGCAAAGATGCTGTCACAATCCTTAACAATGGAAGGTTATAATGTTATTACAGCAGCAGATGG
This sequence comes from Nitrospirota bacterium, assembly GCA_046753905.1. Lineage (GTDB taxonomy): Bacteria > Nitrospirota > Nitrospiria > JBHHUU01 > JBHHUU01 > JBHHUU01. The sequence continues at coordinate 5,588 of JBHHUU010000018.1, forward strand.
AAGAGAAGGGATACTCAAGGTCAAAGAGAAAAGGATAGACATAGTTATTACTGATCTTAAACTCCCTAAAAAGAGTGGACTGGATGTCTTAAATTTTGTTAAAAGACATAACTCTATGATCCCTGTTATTCTAATTACAGCATACGGGACTATAGAGACAGCAGTAAAGGCGGTTAAAGAAGGCGCGTATGACTTTATTACCAAACCATTTGAGCCTGATCATCTGCTTTTGATAATAGAAAAGGCATTAAGGACGCAGAGAGTCCTGACTGAAAACATCATCCTGAAAGATGAAGTTGAAAACCAATTAAAATCTTCAAAAATTATTGGCACATCAACTGCTATAAAGAAGACTATGGAACATATCCAGAAGGTCGCTCAGAGCAAGGCAACAGTATTGCTTCAGGGAGAGAGCGGAACAGGAAAGGAGCTATTCGCAAGGGCATTACATTATCTGAGCCCCAGAAAGAATGAGGCATTTATTGCCATAAACTGTGCAGCAATTCCAGGAGAACTATTAGAAAGTGAGCTGTTTGGCCATGAGAAGGGTGCATTTACCGGGGCATCTGCTACCAAAATAGGGAAGTTTCAGCTATCTGATAAGGGTACTATATTCTTAGATGAGATAGGAGATCTGGATATAAGCCTTCAGGCAAAGATGTTAAGGGTTATTGAGGGAAATGATATTATGCGCATAGGAGGCACAGAAGAGATAAAGATAGATGTGAGGGTAATAACCGCAACCAATAAAAACCTTCAGGAAGAGATAGCAAAGAAAAATTTTAGAGAGGATCTATTTTATAGGCTGAGTGTCTTGCCGATCTATATACCCCCGCTAAGGGAAAGAAAAGAGGATATCCCTTTATTGGTAGAGTACTTCATATCTTTTTACTGCAAGGAGTTAAATAAAAATATAAAGACTGTATCAGATGAAGCAATGAAATTGATGATGGATTACACATGGACAGGAAACATCAGAGAATTACAGAATTGTATAGAGAGGACTGTGATATTAAGCAATACGGATGTTATCCTGCCAGAACACCTGGGATTGAAATTACAAGAGGAGGACAACATCTATCTCAGGGATATTCCGTTAAATGGAACACTCCATGAGGTAAGCTCAACTGCTACCAAGATCGCAGAGGCAAATCTTATAAAACGGGTAATGAAAGAGACAGGCGGCAACAAGACCAGGGCATCAGAAAAATTAGAGGTTAGTTATAAGACCTTGCTTACCAAGATAAAGGAATATAATATCAAAGTGGAGGAATAAGGATTTGTAATTGTTCAGCTAATTACAGGGCAAGGGATGGAAAAGAATTTATAGCGTCACCTTAGCGTTTAGTTCTGACTACTCATAGAGGCTGAACTAAAATGATGCTCTTCTATTTAAATAAACCTAACTATAATCATACGCATTATAAAGTCTTTGGAATCCCTTGCCTTGTAATTAGCTGAACAATTACAAGGATTTTAGTTTATCCTGAAAATGGAATCAGGAAATAAGATATTAATAAAAAAGATAAAGGAAAGGATAAAGAGAAGAGGGAAGATCACATTTGCCGAATTTATGGATATGGCCATCTATTACCCTGACCTTGGCTATTATACCTCATCTCCTGATAGAATTGGATGGGAAGGTGACTATTATACAAGTGCAGATCTTCATCCTGTCTTTGGAAGATTAATAGGAAAACAGATTCTCCAGATGGCGGCTTTATCTCTGCTTAATGAAGAGAAAGAGTTTTTCATTGTAGAGGTTGGCGGAGGAAAGGGTATATTATGTAATGATATATTAAATTACCTTAAAGAAAAAGAGGGGGATTTTTATAGAAGGATAAGATATATCCTCATAGATAAAAGCCCTCTAATGAAAGAAAGACAGGAGAGATTATTAAAAACCTGCCATGAAGATAGAATTGAATGGAAAGAGAAGATAAAAGATATACAAACTCAGAAAGGTATTACAGGCTGCATCTTATCAAATGAGTTAATCGATGCCTTTCCTGTGCATATAATTGTAATAAAGGGAGGAGGGTTAAAAGAGGTTTATGTTGATCTTAAAGGAGAAAATCTGGCAGAGATATTGGATGAGCCATCTACTAATGAACTCTCTCTTTATTTAAAGAGGCTAAATATCAGTCTAAATAAAGGTTACAGGACAGAGATAAATCTAAACTCTATAAAGTGGATAAGAGAGACAGGAAATATATTAAGAAGAGGATTTGTCATAACCATTGATTATGGCTATCCTGCAAATGAATTATATGCCCCTCACCGCTCAGAAGGGACATTGTTATGTTACTATAGACATAAAGTTAATTCTAACCCTTATGCGAGAATTGGGGAGCAGGATATAACATCTCATATAGATTTTACCTCCATTGCCAGAGCAGGAAAAGAAGAAGGGCTTGAAGTAACAGGATTTACAGACCAGATGCATTTTCTTATGGGGCTTCGTATAGACGAAGAGATAAAAAATAATATGCCAATGGATAAACTTGCTCGGATCAAGTCTCTTATTACACCAAGTGGTTCAGGCAAGACATTTAAGATACTTATCCAGCATAAAGGGACAAGAAATTTAAAACTGGACGGCTTAAGATTCAGACCATTTTTTCAGGATATCCTTAGCTAATAGTTACTCTTCTCTCAGTCGCAACTACTGTATCTGTAACTATTCAGCTATTACAGGATGAGGGGTGAAAAAGAGTTTATAGTGTCACATTTTTCTTAAAGAAAGTATATGAATCCAAAAAAACATCTCAGCTTTGGCAGTCTGCGCAGAGCGCTTTGAGCAATTGCCTGACAAAAGAGAGACAGCAAAAATAGAGTACAGCATCCGCGATGCCATGATGACCTGTCTGCTCAGGCAGGGAGGATACGTGTGTACAAAAACGTACTTTTCTTATGGCGTTATAGCCATTCTGACAAAAATCCATATAAAAAATCTTTCAACATTCCTGTTTTGATACTAATATTTCTACAAATTTCGTAATATCTTTATTTTGCCTATTTTCTTGAACACTCACCGTGAATTACTTCTGGATAATTTGTTATCTTTCTTTTTTTCTGGTATAATTTATACCATAAAAATCTTTATTATATATAAAGGGGGTGATTAAAATTAAAAAGAAGATATTGGTGGTAGATGACGAAGAAAATATTCGCCTTCTCTTTCAGGAAGAATTAGAAGAGGAAGGATATGATGTAATTACTGCACAATCAGGAGAAGAAGCAATAGGAAAGATAGATATGGTAAATCCTGATCTGGTTACCATTGATATAAGAATGGACGGAATAGATGGAATAAACGCTATGAGAAAGATAAAAGAGATAAAACATAATCTTCCTGTTATTATTTGCACAGCTCATGGTGAATATAGAGATGATTTTGGCTCATGGGCGTCAGAAGCATATGTTATTAAATCAGGAAACCTTGATGAACTTAAAAGAAAGATTTACGATTTATTAAACTGAACAGGCTCTTAAGGATGAAATAATAAAACTATAGAAATATATAAATATTAACTTTAAGAGTATACCCCAAAAACAGAAATAGAGATTCTCCGATAGTTTCCTCTCCCTTGATGGGAGAGGGAGAGGGTGAGGGGAGTATAACATAGAGATGAAAAATAAAATAGTTAGTATTGTAATGGGAAGTGATTCAGATATCTCTGTAATGGAAGAGGCGTCAAAGATACTTAATGATTTTGGAGTAGGCTATGAATTTACCATATCTTCTGCACATAGGTCACCAGATCGAACCCGTCAATATATTGATGGGCTGAAGCAGAATGGCATAAAGATAGTAATTGCAGGTGCAGGAGGTGCTGCCCATCTGGCAGGTGTGATTGCAGCAGAATCTGTGATTCCTGTAATAGGGGTACCAATAGACTCATCTCCTGTTAAAGGTATAGACTCAATATTCTCTACACTTCAGATGCCGTCAGGCGTTCCTGTAGCCACAATGGCGCTGGGAAAGGCAGGGGCAAAAAATGCTGCCATATTAGCCCTCCAGATACTTGCCTTATCAGATATAGAGATATATAAACAGTTAATAGATTACAAAAACAGGCTCGAGAAACTGGTAGAAGAAAAGGCAAAAAGACTGGATGAAAAGAGAGAAAAGGATAATAAAACTTGACCCATCAGGAGTTAATTCTGAGGTGTTGGATAGAATTGCAGGGGTTATAAAAAAGGGAGGAGTTATTATCTATCCAACCGATACTTTTTATGGAATTGGCTGCAATGCTTTTGACATAGAGGCTATCAACAAGATATACAGAATAAAAAAGAGAAATAAAAAAAAACCCATATTAATTCTTGTACCTGATAAAGAGGATATTATCCCCTTAACAGAGGATATATGTCCATTGACATACAAAATTATTGAAAAATTCTGGCCTGGTCCTATAACCATTATATTTAAAGCGTCTAAAAGATTGCCGCATATCCTCACTGCAGGGACAGGACATATAGGAATCAGGGTGCCTGATAATCTATTGACTCAGACCATACTCAAGAATGCAGGAGTACCTCTTACTGCCACAAGTGCAAATATTTCGGGAAAAGGAGGTGCATCCAGAGTGGAAGAGATAATAAGCTCTTTAGGAGATAAGGTAGATTTAATCGTTGATGGCGGAAATAGAACCAGAGAAGAACCTTCCACTATAGTAAACGGAACGGCAGATAATATTCATCTCGTTAGAGAAGGAAAAATTAAGAGAGAGGATATTAAAAGATTGGTTAACTATTCAGCTAATACAGAGCAAGGGTTCCAAAGACTTTATACTTTATAATGTGTATGATTATAATAAGGTAACTATTCAGCATAAAATTGATTAGTTATAGCAATAACATTTTCCCCCCTTTGCTAAAGGGGGGTTAATTTTCATGCTCGGGGGTGAACAATTCGTTCATGTATGTTTACTATTAAACAGGCTTTAATTACCCAAAAAGAATGAAATTCCCATGTTTTTTTATTGACATTCTTTCTGAGTTTAGGTAAATTTTATGTAACTATTCAGCTAATACAGAGAAGGGGTTCCAAAGACTTTATAATGCGTAATGATTATAATAAGTTTATTCAGATAGAAGAGCATCATTTCAGATCAGGTCTCTATAAGTAGTGAGAACTAAACACTACGGTGACGCTATAAACTCTTTTCCACCCCTCACTCTGTATTAGCTGAATAGTTACAATTTTATAAAAGTAATATGATTTTTGGTATGTGAGAGATATTTTAGTCCCTGAAATTGTAAAGTCAAGGAGTTATTTCATTTAACATTTAATAATAAAAAAGGGAGGATATACAATGGGTAAAAATGTGCCGAGTGATATAGAGATTGCCCAGGGAGCAAAATTAAAACATATTGCTGAGATAGGGAATGCTCTTGGATTACAGGAGGATGAGTTAGAGCTGTACGGAAAGTATAAGGCAAAGGTATCTTTGGATGTATTGGAAAGATTAAAGGATAGACCAAATGGTAAATATATCGATGTAACAGCTATAACACCGACTCCGCTTGGAGAAGGCAAAACTACCACCACAGTGGGACTTGGAATGGCGTTAAATCGTATTGGCAAGAAGGCTGCTATTGCTATCAGGCAGCCCTCTTTGGGACCTGTATTTGGGATAAAGGGGGGGGCAGCAGGCGGAGGTTATTCCCAGATAGTGCCTATGGAGGACTTCAATCTTCATCTGACAGGAGATGTCCATGCTATAGGTCTTGCCCACAATCTCCTTGCTGCGTTTATTGACAATCACTTGCACCATGGCAATAAGATGGGAATAAACCCCTTTTCTATTGCATGGACAAGGGTAGTGGATGTAAGTGACAGGGCATTAAGGAATGTGATCATTGGATTGGGGGGAAAGACTGACGGTGTTCCCCGTGAGGCAAAGTTTGATATTACGGTTGCGTCCGAAGTTATGGCTATACTGGCATTAACTACAGGAATGAAAGACCTGCGTGAGAGATTAGGGAGAATAACTATCGGAACGACCCATAATGGCAAAGCTGTAACAGCAGATGACCTCAAGTGTGCAGGTGCAATGGCGGTATTATTAAAAGATGCTATAAAACCAAATCTCTTACAGACAGTGGAGAATACACCTGCCTTTGTGCATTGCGGACCATTTGCCAATATTGCCCATGGGAATAGTTCTATATTATCAGACCAGATAGCCCTGAAATGTACTGATTATGTGGTTACTGAGAGCGGCTTCGGGGCAGATTGCGGAGCAGAGAAGTTTCTGAATATCAAATGCCGCTATTCAGGTTTGACTCCTGATGCAGTGGTGATTGTGGCTACTATAAGGGCTCTGAAGATGCATGGGGGTTTGGCAAAGGTAGTAGCAGGGAAGCCTCTCTCAGAGGAGTTCTTAAAGGAGAATGTAGAGGTATTAGAAAAGGGATGTGAGAATTTAGAAAAGCATATAGAGAATATGAGGCTTTTTGGTGTGCCTGTGGTTGTAGCAATTAATGCATTTGCTACTGATACAGAGAGAGAGATAGAGGCTGTCAGACAGAAAGCCCTTGCCGCAGGTGCTGATGCTGCTGTTCAATCCACCCACTGGGAGAATGGAGGCAAAGGGGCAGAGGAGTTGGCAAGGGTAGTTGTTGAGGCAGCAGAAAGACCGAGTGACTTCAGTTTCCTCTATCCATTAGAGGCATCTATTAAAGAGAAGATTGAGGCTATTGCAACAAAGATATATGGGGCAGACGGAGTCAGTTATCTCCCTGCAGCTCAGAAAAAGATAGATATCTATACAAAAATGGGCTTTGATAAACTGCCTATCTGTATGGCAAAGACCCATCTCTCTATCTCACATGATCCGACTTTAAAGAATAGACCAACAGGATTTACCGTTCCTATAAGAGATATCAGGGCATCAGTAGGGGCTGGATTCTTATATCCGCTATTAGGGGATATGAGAACAATGCCTGGTCTGCCATCCATACCTGCAGGAGAAAAGGTAGATTTAGACCTTGAGACAGGAAAGATTGTAGGGCTTTTTTAGTGAAATGCAGTATACGATTTTTACCTGATGATATAACCATAGAGGCAGAGAAGGGGGTTAATCTCCTCAAATCTGCCTCTATGGCAGGAATAGATGTCTACGCAAATTGCGGAGGACAGGGAATATGCGGCAGATGCAAAATAATTATAAAGGAAGGGAATTATAGCACAAAAGAGAACAAGCACCTGTCTTTAAAAGAAAAAGAGGAAGGGTGCGTGATCTCATGCCTTACATCTGTAGAAGGGGATATGGTTGTTGAGATACCCTCTGGTGTAAGGATGAGAGAAGGGAAGAAGATTGCCCTTACCTCTAAGTGGAAAGATATCCACGAACTATTATCTATTCGTAATATCTCTATATATCCCCCTATTAAAAAAATAGCTGTAGACCTGCGACTTCCCACCCTTGATGATAATATAAATGATCTGGATAGATTAAAGTATTCTCTCTCAGAATATGGGTATGATAGTGAAAGGATAAGGATTGATCTCTCCCTTATAAGAAGTCTGCCTCACCTCTTACGAAAGAGAGAGGGGAGGATGACATTAAGTATTGTGGACAGACCCTCAGGGATAGAGATAGTTGATATCATGGAGGGTGACCAGAGGAGGGAGAGATATGGAATAGCCATAGACCTTGGTACAACAACATTGGTGACATATATAGTTGACTTAATCAAGGGGCGGGTTATTTCTACATCTTCCTGTTATAACTCCCAGATGAAGCATGGCGATGATGTGATATCAAGGATAGTCTATACTGAAAGAGAGGATGGTCTGAATAAATTAAATGGCCTTGTTATTGCTGACCTTAACAGGATAATTGAAGAGGCAATAGACAAGGCAAAGGTGGACAGCTCTCTGATAGACTCTATGGTAATCTCTGGAAACACAACAATGACCCATCTTTTCTTTAAAGTAGATCCTAAATATATCCGAGAAGAACCATATATACCTGCGGCAAATCACTTTCCATATACAAAGGCAGGAGATATTGGCCTCTCTGTCAATGAGAATACGGTTATATATGCTATGCCAGGGGTTGCAAGTTATGTGGGTGGTGACATTACCTCAGGTGTACTGAGTTCAGGGTTATATAGATCAGATGAGCTCTCATTATTTATAGATATCGGGACAAATGGGGAGATCGTACTCGGAAACTCAGAATGGCTTATGACAACGGCATGTTCTGCTGGTCCATGTTTTGAGGGAGGGGGAGTAAAACATGGTATGAGAGCAACAGATGGGGCTATAGAACAGGTAATTATAGACCCTGAGACCTTAGATGTAACCCTTTCTGTTATAGGAAATGTAAGACCAATCGGGATATGTGGTTCAGGTATGATAGATGCTATATCTGAGATGTTCCTTACGGGAATAATAGATTCAAGGGGTAAGATTCAAAGAGAGAAAAAGACAGACAGGGTTAGAGAGGGAGAGGATGGAATAGAATTTATCCTTGCCTACAAAAATGAAAGTGATGCAGGCGATGAAATCGTATTAACAGAGCCTGATATAGATAATATAATAAGGGCAAAGGCAGCTATCTATGCCGGCTTTTCCATACTGCTGAAAGAGGCTGGCTTAGAATTCAGAGATGTAAAGAAGATTATGATAGCAGGGGGATTCGGCAAATATATAAATGTGGAGAGGGCAATAATAATAGGACTGCTGCCTGATCTCCCTTCAGAGAGGTTTATCTTTTTGGGCAATACATCGATTACTGGTTCATACCTATCTCTCCTCTCACATGATATGAAAAGGGATGCTGAGGAGATAGCCAATAATATGACATATATTGAACTCTCTGTATCACGGTCATTCATGGATGAATATGTATCATCACTCTTTCTCCCCCATACCAATATCTCTGAATTTCCAAGGGTTAAAGAGCTGTTAGCGAAAGGGAACTATGAATAAGATAAGTTTCATATTAATAATCCATAATCATCAGCCAGTAGGTAATTTTGACTCTGTCTTTGAGAAAAGTTATAAGATGTCATATCTTCCATTCTTGAATATGGTCAAAAGACATCCCTCTATAAATATCACACTCCATTATTCAGGGGTATTGTTGGAATGGCTCTCCCAGAGACATCCTGAGTTTATAGAATTAATCATGGAGCTTTGTGATTCAGGACAGGTAGAGATGATGTCGGGGGGGTTTTATGAGCCTATCTTGACCATCCTCCCTGACAGGGACAAGATCGGTCAGATACAAAAACTGTCAGGATTTATCAGAGACAGATTTAAGGTAGAACCTCAGGGATTATGGCTGGCAGAAAGGGTATGGGAGCCTTATCTGACAAAGCCTATTACAGAGGCAGGCATTAGATATATAAGCCTTGATGATTATCACTTTAAGATGGCAGGATTAAGAGAAGAACAGCTCTCAGGATACTATCTCACAGAAGAACAGGGCAATATACTATCTGTCCTGCCCGGAAATGAATTATTGAGATATCTGATACCATTTCATCCTCCAGAAGAGACAATAGACTATCTGAAGAAGGTCTGTACAGAGTCATCAGGAGGATATATCTCAATGGCTGATGATGGAGAAAAGTTCGGTATATGGCCAGGGACATATAAACTGGTTTATGAAGATGGATGGCTGGAGAGATTTTTCTCTCTTTTAGAAAAGAACAGCGACTGGATAAGGACAGTAAAACCATCTGATTACTTAGAGATGGAGCAGCCTCTTGGCAGGATATACTTTCCCATATCATCTTACAGGGAGATGTGTGAATGGTCGCTATCCACCCCGATGATTAAGAGTTATGAGAATATTGTTGATAGGACAGGGGATATAGAGGATATCAGACATTTTTTAAGGAGTGGTATATGGAGAAATTTTCTGATCAAGTATCCAGAGGTAAGGAATATGTATCAGAAGATGCTCTATGTAAGCAGGATCGTTAATGAGAGGGTAGAAAAGTTAAGACTGGGCAGTAAGAAAAAGAAGGATATGATGCTGAATGAGTTATGGCAGGGAGAATGCAATGATGCATACTGGCATGGTGTGTTTGGCGGGTTATATCTTCCGCATCTGAGATATGCGATCTATCAACACCTGATAAAGGCAGAAGAGATAGCAAGGATAGATAAAAGAGGCAGGCATTATATTGAGGTAGAAGAGGTGGACATAGATAATGACAGAGCTATGGAGATAGCAATCAATACAGATATAGCAGGTATCTATATTGACTTAGAAGAGGGTGGAAGAATATATGAATTTGATTATAAACCGAAATATATAAATCTGTTGGATACCCTTGCGCGGAGGGAGGAGGCATATCATAAGAGGATTCGCCAGATACATAAAGAAAATGATAATGACTCATCTGTTAAGACAATCCATGAAGGGTTTAAGGCCAAAGAAGAGGGACTTGAAGGGCATCTCTATTATGACTGGTATCAGCGGGATTCTTTGATAGACCATTTTATTGGCAGTAATGTAGACTTAAAGAGCTTTAAAAACTGTAATTATAAAGAATCAGGTGATTTTGTAAATGGAAAGTATTATAATAAGATAATAAAGAAGAAAAAAGAGATAGAGGTGATACTAACGAGAGATGGGTTGGTAGAGGGAAAGCCCGTAAGTATCGCAAAGTCTCTCTTTATAAAAGAAGGGATAGGAGGTTTCAAGGCAGGATATATATTGACCAATAAAGGCAATGAGATCATAGATTGCAGATTTGGTGTAGAGTTCAATATCTCTCTTCTCGCAGGGAATGCCCATGACCGTTATTATAATATCCCGGGCAATAGATTAAAGGCAAAAAATCTCGCAAGCAGCGGTGAAAAACGATCTATCAAGAGGATCGAATTAATTGATGAATGGCTGGGGATAAGGGTCTCAATTATTATAGAAAAAGAGACAACTATCTGGAGATTTCCTGTTGAGACAATCTCATTATCTGAGGATGGATTTGAAAAGATATATCAATCATCTGTAGTCTTTCCCCACTGGCATATAACCTTATCTCCTCATTCTGAGTGGAAGATGGGAATTGATTTTATAGTAGAAGGGATATGATAAATTACCATGAAAATCCCCCCTCACCCTAACCCTCTCCCACGAGGGGAGAGGGAACAATACATGTCCCTCCCTTGATGGGAGGGGATAAAGTATCAAGGAAAAGAGTAGTGTTGAAATTACTGGATAGGGAGGGTGATATGGGTTTATCAGAAAAAAGGATATGAAAGAACTTGATGATACAACTTTGAAGTCGCTATCAGAAGAGGACTTATTCTCATTAATAGATACAGCATATCTCCCCCAGCATATAGCCATAATAATGGATGGAAATGGGAGATGGGCTAACAGGAGAGGACTACCCAGAATAGCTGGTCACAGGGAAGGGATTAAGTCTGTGAGAGAGATTATTACCTTTTGCAGAGAGTTGAATATACCGGTACTTACTTTATATGCCTTTTCAGTAGAAAACTGGAACAGGCCAAAGAGTGAGATACAGACATTAATGAGATTACTAAAGCTATATCTCAAAAGAGAGATGAACACAATGATGAAGAATAATATCCGATTTAATGTGATCGGCCGCATTGAAAACCTCCCGCAGGAGATTATATCATGGATCGAACTGGTCAAAAGAGAGACGCAATATAATAATAAGATGATACTTACCCTTGCATTGAGTTATGGCGGACGGACAGAGATCGTTGATACTGTAAATAAGATATTAAACGATATCGTATCAGGAGAGGCAGACTTTAGATCAATAGATGAAAACATCTTTTCAGACTACCTTTATACACATGATCTCCCTGATCCTGATCTATTGATAAGGACAAGTGGTGAATCAAGGATAAGCAACTTCCTTTTGTGGCAGATCGCATATACTGAACTATATTTTACAAAGACATTATGGCCTGATTTCAGAAAGAGAGACATGCTCATGGCAATCATAAATTATCAACAGAGGGAGAGAAGATTTGGACTGGTCGGAAAAGGAATTGCAAAAAAGAGATAAGATTGATTATCAGAGAATATGGGTTGGTATTTCCCTCGCTTTAATCCTATACCTGCTGGTAAGACACCTTTCATTATATGGTTTTTTTGTCTTTGCAGCAGGTGGCATCATGATAGTACAGTATGAATTTTATAGATTCTATTTTCAACAGAGGATGATACCATCTATTTTATTTGGATTATTATTAGGTTTTGTAGTAGCATACAGTTTTTTTAATAAAAGATTTTTTTTTGACAAAGAGATTATTACAGAATTGATATTTATTGTAATAATCTGTCATCTATTCTGGGTGGGTGATATAAGAACTAATCTTACAGATATTGCTGTAGTATTTTTAGGGATTATATATATAAGCTGGTTATTAAGTTATCTTATCCTTTTGAGAAACCTCCTTAATGGAAGAATGTTTCTCTTTTTTCTTTTTCTTGTGATATGGATGGGAGACACTGCTGCTTATTATATCGGCAGACATTTCGGGAGGCATAAACTATCCCCCAGAATAAGTCCTAATAAGACCATAGAGGGCGCTATAGGCGGACTTATGGCCAGCCTTGCAATAGCCTTTATATCCAGATTATGGTTTTTGCCCATACTCTCTCTAAAAGACTGCCTTTATCTCGGTATCATCTTAAGTCTTTTGGGACAGATAGGAGACCTCTCAGAGTCTATGTTTAAAAGAAGTTCAGGGGTTAAAGATTCAAGCAACCTTATCCCAGGACATGGAGGTCTATTAGACAGAATAGACAGTTTGATTTTTACTGCCCCATTTTTATATTATTATGTTATATTTTTTATAGAGAAAGAGAAATTTATTACGATTTGAATGGAGGTATTTATTATGAAACAGTTCAAAATTGTTGTAGAGAAGCGCTCAAATGGCAGCCTTGATCCTGTGTGGATTTGTGATGGGTATAATGGTTTACAGGAGGAGGAAAATTGATAGGAGGGGATAGATAATGTTATGTTTTTTAACCTTTTTGACATTATAGCAATAAAGATGGAGGAATAAGAATGGATTGGAGAGATAGGATCTCAGTAGATCCCCATGTTTGTCATGGAAAAGCCTGCATTCAGGGCACAAGAATTATGGTCTCGATCATTTTAGATAATCTAGCAGATAGTGAAACACCTGAAGATATATTGAAAAGTTATCCATCTTTAAATATAGACGATATTCATGCAGCAATCTCTTATGCGGCAGAACTAACTCGTGAACGGAATGTTATAGTGTCAGTATGAATAATTCTCTAAAATTTAAAGTTGATGAAAACCTACCTATTGAAATTGCTGATTGCCTTCGCCATGAGCATTATGATGTGATGACTATCATTGATCAAGGATTGAAAGGTGTGGAAGATTGCAGTATTGCTGATATTTGTAGAAAAGAAAGTCGAATAATTGTTACACTTGACTTAGATTTTTCTGATATTCGAGTATATCCTCCTGATAACTATTCTGGAATAATGGTAATTCGTGTAAAAAGACAGAGCAGACAGCATGTCATAAACATTTTCAAACAAGCAATACCTTTATTGAAAGAAGAACCTATTCATCAATACTTATGGATAATAGAGGAAAGCCGTATAAGAATAAGAGGTGAAAAAGAATGAAAAATATCGTTATTCTTGGATCAACAGGCTCAATAGGTACAAATACATTAGAGGTAATTGAAAGGTCTCAGTGGCGTTTTCAGGTAATAGGTCTTACAGCATCCAGAAATATAGAAAAATTAAGAGAACAGATAAAGAGGTTCAGCCCTGATGTTGTTGCAGTAGGAAACAAAGAGACAGCAGACAGATTAAAAGATATCTGCAAGGATCTCAACGTAGATATCCATTATGGTGTAGAGGGTATAATTAAGGTATCTACTCTCCCTGAAAGCGACCTTGTAGTATCAGCCATTGTTGGCGCTGCTGGTTTAATACCTACTATCTCTGCTATCAAGGCAAAAAAAGATATAGCCTTGGCCAATAAAGAGACAATGGTAATGGCAGGAGAGATAGTTGTAAAAGAGGCGAGAAAGAACAGGGTAAGAATACTCCCTGTAGATAGTGAGCACAATGCTATATTTCAGGCACTGCACGGGCATAAAAAAAAGGAGGTAAAGAGGCTTATCCTGACAGCATCAGGAGGACCTCTCATAGATACCTCTTTTGATAAAAGAAAGAGGATCAGACCAAAAGAGGTATTATGGCATCCAGTCTGGCGGATGGGGGCAAAGATATCTATAGATTCTGCTACATTAATGAACAAAGGTCTGGAACTGATTGAGGCAAGATGGCTATTTGATATTCCAGTTGAACATATAGATATATTGATCCATAGACAGAGCATAATACATTCTATGGTAGAATATATAGATGGATCCATTATTGCGCAGATGAGTATGCCTGATATGAAACTGCCTATTGCCTATGCACTTAACTACCCTGAAAGAATTGACTTGGATCTGCCGTCATTAGATTTGACAAGGATAGAGAAACTGACTTTCAAAGAACCTGATCTTAAAAAGTTTCCATCTATTTCTTATGCCTATGAAGCAATAAAGGTCGGAGGGACGATGCCGACTGTGCTTAATGCCTCAAATGAAGAGGCAGTAAAGATGTTTCTTCAGGAAAGGATAGAGTTTCTTAATATCCCTAAGATAATAAGAAAGACAATGGATGCCCATACCCCAAAAAAGATCAGGTCATTAGAAGATGTACTGTTAGCAGATGGATGGGCGAGAAGAGAGACGGTAAGGTATCTAAAATAACCCCTAACTCTCCCCTCGTGGGAGAGATTCTTAGGGAACAGGAGGATAAAAATGTTTACGATAGAAGGGATAGCGGCTTTCATTTTTATATTGGGAGTATTGGTATTTTTCCATGAACTTGGGCATTTTCTAGTGGCAAGGAAGACTGGTGTTAAGGCATTAAAATTTTCTCTTGGTTTCGGACCAAAGATTATTGGGAAAAAGGTGGGAGATACAGAATATCTCCTATCAGCAATACCTTTAGGCGGATATGTAAAGTTATTAGGAGAAGAACCTGGAGAGGAGCTGAGTCCTGAGGAAAGGGTTTTTTCTTTTTCAGACCAGCCTGTATGGAAAAGGGCGGCTATTGTTGCTGCTGGTCCTATCTTTAATATGATACTGGCATTTCTTATCTTCAGCGTAATCTTTTCTTTTGGTGTGCCTGTTATAAAGTCACAGATTGGAGATGTGCAGAAGGATTCGCCAGCAGAAAAGGCTGGACTGATGAAAGATGATACAATAATAGCAATAGATGGAAAAGAGATTGCCCAGTGGGAGGAGATAAAGGTTGATATTGAGAAGAAAAAGGGCGAGGAGTTAGAGTTTACTATTGACAGGCATGGTTCACAAATTATCCTTAATATTACTCCAGAGTTAAAGAGTTCAAAGAATATATTTGGAGAGGACAAAGAGACATGGATGATAGGCATTTTACCTAAAGGGAGCTATTTCACAAAGAGATATAACCCTGTTACCTCTCTATATTTAGGATTCAAAAGGACTATCGAGATTACAGGATTAACCATTGTAGGTATCATCAAACTTATTGAAGGTGTGATTCCTACTAGCACAATCGGAGGTCCTATACTCATAGCCCAGATCGCCCAGCAGCAGACAGAACAGGGTCTTTTAAATGTACTTCTATTTGTTGCTATATTAAGCATAAATCTCGGAATATTAAACCTGTTACCCATACCTATCTTAGATGGAGGACATCTCCTCTTTTTTGCAATAGAGGCAATAATGGGCAAGCCCTTAAGCATTAAAAAGAGAGAGATAGCTCAACAGGTAGGACTCTTTCTATTGATATTGCTAATGATCTTTGCCTTTTATAATGATATTATGAGGATATTTACAGGGTAGCAGAGTCAAAATGTATTCTCTCTTCTTATATTCGCCATTCTTGTTAGAGTAATTGTAACTATTCAGCTATTACAGAGTGAGGGGTGGAAAAGAGTTTATAGCGTCACCTTAGTGTTTAGCTCTCA
>JBHHUU010000019.1:0-20675 GCA_046753905.1 Nitrospirota bacterium
ACCAGGCCATTACCGCCTTGGAACTGTCCCACACCGACCTGCTAGGCCCCGAGTATATCAATCCCATGCGGAATAAGTAAGGAAGGGCTGCCTATAGGTATACAGTTTTTAGCAAGGCACTTTGATGAAGAGAGGATAATCCGTACTGCCTATACCTTTGAACAGACCACTGATTGTTATAAGAATATGATACCTGATATTTAATAATAGTTAATTCCCTGTAGCTTGTGTGCTATCAGGGTAGTTCATAATAGTTTATACAATTAATCAGGAGACTTAAAATGGCTGATGTGTGTATTGCTAAAAGGATCGAAGTAGGTTTTAAGATTCCTGATACAAGGGCTGAAATAAAGAAGAGAGGGATAGAGGCGATTGGCTATAAAAAAAGGATAGAAAAGTTAAGTCTCGTTGATGTCTATACCAT
The DNA here is from genome assembly GCA_046753905.1 of Nitrospirota bacterium. Classification (GTDB taxonomy): domain Bacteria; phylum Nitrospirota; class Nitrospiria; order JBHHUU01; family JBHHUU01; genus JBHHUU01. The sequence continues at coordinate 425 of JBHHUU010000019.1, forward strand.
ATCAAAAGACCTCTCTCAGGAAGAATTAAGACGCTCTGCTGAAATCCTATCCAACCCTGTAATCCATGCCTATTCCTGTAGGGAACAGGCATGCCTGTTCCCTACAACATGCCTGTTCCCTACAGGAATGAGTAGGTTTGACTGGGCTATAGAGATAGGGTTTCTACCTGGGGTCACAGATAATATTGGTACAACTGCAAGGGAGACAATTGAAGACCTTATAGATATCAGATTTGCCGATGATGAAGGTGTCTATTATTCTCAGATCATCTTTATAAAAGGGGATATCTCAGGGAAAGACTGTGAAAGGATAGCAGAAAACCTGTCAAATCCACTTATTCACAGGGTCTGCATCAAAGACTGCCATAGATTTATCAGAGAGAATGGAATGGATATGTCTGTTCCTCTGGTCTCACTTGTGCCTCATCCTGATGCAGATATTGTTGACCTTGATGTAGGTGACGAGGAATTACAGAGGATCGGCAAGTCAGGTATCATTGATTGCCATGATAGGGCAGGCAATGAGGTAAGAAGAGGTCCTCTTGCCCTTGACCTTGAGTCAATGCGTGTCATCAGAGACTATTTTAAAGATAAAAATAGGAATCCTTCAGATATAGAGCTTGAGTCCCTTGCCCAGACATGGTCTGAACACTGCAAACATACTATATTCTCTGCTGAACTTGATGAGGCAAGGGAGGGACTATACAAAAGATATATTCAGGGCGCTACCAATAAGATCAGAGAGGCAAGAGGAGATAAGGATATATGTGTCTCTGTATTTACTGACAACTCAGGGGCTATTGTATTTGATGATGATTATCTGATAACTGACAAGGTTGAGACACATAACAGTCCCTCTGCACTTGATCCATTTGGTGGTGCAATTACTGGTATTGTTGGAGTAAACAGGGATGCAATCGGGTTTGGGAAGGGGGCAAAACCAATAATAAATAGATATGGGTTCTGTTTTGCCTATCCTGAAGATAAAAGAAAGATATACAGGGAGAGGGATAAAGGCGATCCTGCATTAAGTCCTTTAAGAATAATGGAAGGTGTGATAGAGGGTGTAAGGGTAGGTGGAAACTGTTCAGGGATACCTACACCTCAGGGATTTGTCTGTTTCGATGAGAGATACAGGGGTAAGCCGCTTGTATTTGTCGGGACAGTAGGTCTTATTCCAAGAAAGATAAATGAAAATCCCTCCTCACCCCCCTTTACTAAAGGGGGGAAGGGGGGATTTTCAGAAGAAAAGTTATCACACGAAAAAAAGGCTATGCCGGGTGATCTTATTGTAATGACAGGAGGCAGGGTTGGACAGGATGGGATACATGGTGCGACCTTTTCATCTGAGGCAATTGATGAAGCCAGTCCTGTAAGCGCTGTCCAGATAGGAGACCCAATTACACAGAAAAAGTTAAGTGATGCCATTATAAAAGAGGCAAGGGATAAAGAGATGTATAATAGTATCACTGATAATGGCGCGGGTGGTTTATCATGTTCCGTGGCTGAGATGGCAAGGGAATCAGGTGGATGTCATGTCATCCTTGATAAAGTTCCTGTAAAATATCCTGGTATGCCTCCATGGAAGATATGGATAAGTGAATCACAGGAGAGGATGACCCTTGCAGTGCCTCAAGATAAGATAGCCTCATTTCTTGATCTCATGGAAAGAAGAGGTGTTGAGGCAGCAGTTATTGGAAAGTTTAACAATAGCGGCAGGTGCAGCGTTGAATATAGAGATAAGATAATAATGGATATAGAGCTTGGCTTTATGCATAATGGTCTGCCTCAGAAAAGGCTTAAAGGATTACCTATAAAAATAACCCGCGAAGAGCCTGCTCTTCCTGACTCACCCGACTATAATGGATTGCTACATGAGATGTTGTCCCGACATAACATAGCGTGCACAGAATTTATCTCAACCCAATATGACCATGAGGTGCAGGGCGGTTCTGTGATAAAACCGTTAGTTGGAAAAGGGAGAGTGAATTCTTATGTTACTGTGACAAGGCCTCTCCTTCATTCAAAACGGGGCATAGCCCTGTCTCAGGGTATATATCCTTCTTATGGTGATATAGATACATATTATATGGCAGGTGCTGCTATTGATACAGCAGTGAGAAATATTATAAGTGCAGGTGGGAGACTGGAGAAGATAGCATTGCTTGATAATTTCTGCTGGTGCAGTTCTCACGAACCTGAGCGGCTATATCAGCTAAAGATGGCAGCAAAGGCATGTTATGATGTTGCAACTGCATATATGACTCCATTTATATCAGGCAAGGATAGCATGTTCAATGACTTTGAGGGATTTGATGAGCAGAATAATAAGGTAAAGATATCTGTACCTCCTACTCTTCTCATATCTTCATTGGGTGTTATTGATGACTGTGATAAGTGTGTAACATTTGATGTTAAGATGCCAGGAGATCTGATCTATGCACTTGGTCTGACAAGGGATGAGATGGGAGCAACTGAATATCTTGCCATGATAGGAGAAAAGAGAGGGAATAATAAGAGGCTTATTGGTAATTCTGTACCTCAAGTAGATACTGATAAGGGAAAAAGGCTCTATGACGCCCTGAGCATGGCAATAAAGAAGGAGATAGTGGCATCAGCTATCTCTGTAACAATAGGAGGCATTGGGATTGGACTTGCAAAGATGGCTATTGCTGGAAGACTCGGCATAGAGACAGACCTATCCCTCATACCCCATGAAGAGGGCATAATGAGAGATGACATTATCCTCTTTTCAGAGAGTCAGGGGAGGATTATTGTAACTATAGCCCCGTCTCAGAGGGATGAGTTTGAAGATATTATGAGAGGAGTAGATATCTCTCTCTGTGGTAAGGTTACTGATTCTCCATCATTTATTATCAGAGGGATCTCTGGAAAAGAAATAATAATGAGAGATATATCAGAGATGGAGGGATCATATAAAATGAGGTTTATGGGGTATTAGTGCTTAAGAAGCATACTGTAAATATAATAGAGCATGGAGAGATATGACATTATAACTGTCGGGAGAGAATTACCAGGGTTAATCACATCTGCCCTCCTTGCAAAGAGGGGGAAAAAGGTCTTATTAATAGATAATGATAAGAGAAGAGATAAGTATCTGTTTAAAAAAGGTAATTATACCTTTGTTAAAGAGCCGTCTCTCTTTTTCGGGTTTGAAAAAGGTGGGGTTTTTGACCAGTTATTTTCTGAATTGGGTATTACCCTCTTTTTATTGAGGAGAGAGGGCTATAATATAGGGTACCCCTCTCCTTTATTTCAGGTTGTATTATCAGATAACAGGATAGATATCTTTTCTTCCCGTGAAGAGTTTTTACATGAACTCAAAAGAGAATTTTTAGATGAAATAGATAATATATCCTCATTTCTTAATGAAATATATCAGATAGACGACAATATCTATCCTTTTGTTTATATCCCGTCAAATAAGACATTCTCGCATCTCAGAGAAAGGATAAGTTACCTTAAAGATAGATTAAGGTATATCTTATCTCATCTAAAATATTCTAAAATTTCTGGAAATGAATATCTATTGCAGCATAATTTAGATGGAAGATTTAAAGAATTTTCAGAAATGCTGAACCTCTTTTTCTATCTTTCTGCTGCAGATAAGGTAAGTGCAGTAGAGATAATATCCCTCTTCGGTTTCTTAAAAAGAGGTGCAGTATCTATTAGAGGGGGTATACCAACCCTCTCTGATATATTAATAGAGAATATTAAAAAGAATGGAGGGAGTATTATACCTGACACCAATAGATTAAGGTTTGCCCATAAAAAGAGGAGCTTACAGGGTATATATATCAAAGAGGATACAATGATAAGAGGTGACAGGTTTATCTTTAACATATCAAAAGACCCATTTCATAATCGATCGAGGCGGTCATACAGGTTTTACTTTATAATAAATGACAATCTGATACCATCCCCTATGAAGGAGAACCTTATACTTGCCATAATCTATGATAAGGATATGTTTGCGGATAAATTCATTTATATAAACTTAAGTCCAGAGAATGACAGATATTTTGCCCCTCCAGGCAAGCGATGTATAAAGATATCATGTATCTTATCAGACGGGATGATTAAGAAACAAGCCGATATGAAAGAACGGGTGGTGAATATATTGCTAAGGCACCTTACCTGGCTGATGCCATTTTCTGATGATGGGATAGATTTTATTGGGGATGATATGACCCCACCAACAGGGAGAGGTCATCTCTCTGAGATAATAAATGATTCACCTGAGATCGTAAAAAAGAGGAATGTCTCTCTCCTCTATACCCGACAATTTAAGATGATTGAGCCTCCGAATGAGGCAGTAGCTGCATACGCACTAGCAGATAAAATAATTAAGAGGAAGAGGATAGGGGAGTTGTCTGTATAAAAATTCATTAACAGTAATTTTTTGTTACTCCTTTTCACCTATCTTATGGATCTTCATCATATTGGTTGAGCCTATCTCATCCATAGCAGCACCCATAGTAATAACGATATTATCCCCATTTTTTACCAGTTCATCCCTTAAGAGTCTTTCTTCAAGTTCATGGATTATCTCATCAGTGCCATGTATAAGTCCCATCTTTTCAGGTATTACACCCCAGTAGAGATTCATTCTATCCACAACCTGATCGTGGGGTGTAAAGGCAATAATTGGCATCACTGGTCTATATTTGGAAAGAAGTAAGGCTGTAAAACCTGACTGGGTGAATACTACTAATATTTTTGCCCTTATCTTATGGGCAGCATGCACAGCTCCATTGCAGACTGCATCAGTAAAAGAGATATTACCTTCTTCTATGTAATGTTCAACGCTCCAATCAATAATATTTCTCTCTGCTGTCTCAATAATGCGAGACATCAGTCCTACTGATTCTACCGGATATTTCCCAACTGCTGTCTCACCTGATAACATCACACCATCACTTCCATCTAATATGGCGTTTGTTACATCAGAGACCTCAGCCCTTGTCGGTCTTGGGCTTACTATCATGGACTCTAACATCTGGGTGGCTGTTATTACAATCTTTTTGTTGAGGTTTGCACCTTTTATAATCCTCTTCTGGATTATAGTCACATCCTCAAGAGGCATCTCCACACCAAGGTCTCCCCTTGCTATCATTACACCATCGGCTGCCTGAAATATATCCTGTAGGTTCTCTACTGCCATTTTTCTCTCTATCTTTGCTATCAATGGGACGGAATAACCCTCTTTTTCTATTATTCCTTTTACTATTTCTATATCCATTCCGCTCTTGACAAAAGAGAGAGCTATATAATCAACCCCCTTTTGTATCCCAAACAAGATATCTTCTCTATCCTTTTCTGTCAGAGAAGGGATACTGATCTCTGTATCAGGAATGTTTATCCCTTTATGATCTGTTAGTATACCTCCTGAGACAACCTTACAGACGATATCATCTCCCTTAATCTCAAGAGCGTCTAACTGTATAAGCCCATCATTTATGAATATTCTCTCCCCCTCTTTAATATCATCAACGAGACCCTTATAGGTAGTAGATACTGCGTCTGATGTCCCTTCAATATCTCTTGAGGTAAGGATAACTATATCTCCCTTTTTTAATCTCACCTCTTTATCCTTTAGTGTGCCTATCCTGATCTTTGGCCCCTGAATATCCTGCATAATGGCAACAGGTCTTTTGAGTCTCTTTGATACCATTCTGACTGTATCAATAGTCTCTGCATGTGCCTCTCTCTTTCCATGAGAGAAATTTATCCTTGCAACATCCATCCCTCTATTTATCAACTTCTCAATCATCTCTTCTGAACACGTAGCCGGCCCTATAGTGCAGATAATCTTTGTCCTTCGGATTTTTTTCTGAACAGAAGGTTCAAGGATTCGAGGATTCAGGTGCTCAGGTGAAACTCCCATATTTTTATTCCTGTTTATGCCAATTGGTTGACGTTCCATATTCCTGTCTCCTACTCCAATCTCTTATTTAAATCCCAATTGTAGGGAAGATATAGTATCTTTATCCTCTCTGTATTCTCGAGGATATATTCTCTGATCTCATCTTCAGCAAAGTTTAACACAAAGGCTAATATCTCTTTCTGATTACTGCCGAAATCCAGACCATACCATTTAAATATCTGTGAAAGGTATAAGATATTCTTATCCTTATCAAGAGTGAGACCCTCTCTATTGACAAAACTCCTCCCTGCAATATCTAACTGTCTCTCTATATTATCAGCATTATAGAACGCAATAGGCGGACAAGAATTAGATGCACATACAAGGGCAAAATGGATACGGGGGTCAAGTTTTGTGAGGCATAATCCCAGCCGCTTATCTGATTGAGAAAACTGCTTTATACCTGAACCGGAACGGGGCATGTTGCTGCGTAGGATTCCATGCTCTATGTCATCAGGAGTAAAATATAAACCACCGATCATATATCCGACACGACTGAAGAAATTAAATACCTCTTTAACAGAACCTTTTATATCAAGCTCAATTACACCATGGATGATTAGAATATTGTAAATATTAAGCCAGAATGCCTTTTTTTCTTCCTCTCTGTTAATGCTGAATGGATCAAATGAGTTAAGTTTAAAGGCTAACTCTGAATAGTTCTGGTAACTCTCGGATTTTCTCATTGCCTGATAATTGACACTACTATCTAAGACATTAAAGAATGCTCCCTGAAGATTATTTAGAGAAAGCTTTAAGTTAGCGGCTATCTCTTTTGTGGTATCACTATATTTCCTGTCAGTTTTATTCAATACTATCTTAAGGGGAATGAGTTTTTGCATCCTTTTTAATAGTAATGATGGGGTATCCATCTCTTTATGAAAGTCCCTGTTCTGGAGACTTAAGATAGTGATAGCAGCGTTAATATAGCCTATATGGCTGAATGCCTGAGGGAAATTGCCCAGCATCGTTTTAGTCTTAAAATCAAACTCTTCTGAGAATAGCCCTAAGTGATTGGCAGATGATACTGTTGTATCAAGAAGCCTTCTTGCCTCATTCATTCTGTCTGACATAGCAAGGCACTCTATAAGCCAGAAGTTACAGAGCAGGAATGCACCTTCCTCTCCTTTAAGTCCATCAGGTCCAGAATAGCGAAGCAGGAATCCATTATTCATTAAATGCCTTTTGCATGTGTCTATGGTATTCTGTATATATCTGTCTTTAAATGGTAGAAATCCCACAAGAGGCAATAACAGGAGACTTGAGTCAATCTCTTTTGAACCATAATATTGAACAAAACTCTTTATATCCTTATCATACCCTTTTTCTATTACCTCAACCTTTATCTTATCTGCCTCTCTCTGCCATTCATCTACAGGCGCATCAAATCCATATCTCTTTGCTATCTTTATCCCCCTGTCAAGTGCGACCCAACACATCACCTTTGAATATACAAAATGAAAAGGACCATTTCTGACCTCCCAGATACCATCATCCGGCATCTGCCAGTCTTTTAAGGCAAGATTACAGACGCTTCTGAAGAATGGCCATAACTCTTCATCTATTTGCCCTGCATAATCAGAGAGACGCATTGCTGTATCCATAATCTCGCCATATATATCCCACTGTTTCTGGCTATATGCCTCATTACCTGCCCTTACTGGTCTTGAATTTTTATATCCCTTCAGATAATCAAGTATCTCCTCCTTCAGTCTGTCTTTCCCTTCCAACGAATACATTATCTGTAGATTATCGCTCCCGTATCTCTTATATGTCTTGTGCAGCCACCTTATAAAGATATCTGCCTCAGAGATATGACCAAGCGACAGCATCGCCTTTAATGTAAATGAGGCATCTCTGATCCAGCTAAACCTGTAGTCCCAGTTTCTCTCTCCACCTATTGCCTCAGGCAGGGATGTGGTAGCAGCGGCAGAGATAGCGCCTGTAGGCTGGAAAGTCAGAAGTTTTAACACAAGAAGGGAACGGTTAATCATCTCAGTATATTCCCCCCAGAACTTACATTTACCGCCTATACAACTATTAATCCAGTTAAGCCAGAACCTCTCTGTCTCTTTGAAACTGCAAGTCTCTGCCTCTGTCAGACTCTTGCTCAAATCAATATCGCCATATATGAAATCAAAATGGGCAGCCTGACCCTCCCTTAATGAAAACCGGATAACAATGCTCCCCACCCTCTCTTCAACTGTCTGAAAACTATCTATACCAACTCGCAGAGCAAATCTATCCTTCTTACCAGTTACTTTAAAGATATTACCATCTTTCTTTATCTCTGGAATCTCTGACGCATATTGTGGTCTGGGAGAAAATTCCAACCTGAAATCTATTCTACCTGAGTCCATCTTTAGACATCTATGGATTATATGATTATTGTTATCAATCATATAATCCATATCTTCATTATTTACAGGCATAAAATCTATAAGCTCTGCATCTCCTCTATCTGTCTTAAACCTGCTGGTTAAGATATTTGTATCTTTTATGTATGATTGTCTTACCTTAAACTTATCTTCAGGCTGTATCTTAAAAAGACCTCCCTTTTCATCATCCAGTATCGCAGCAAAGAGGGTTGGAGAGTCTATATGAGGCATGGAACAATAATCTATGGAGCCGTCGTTAGACACTAATGCAATAGAATGCATATTGCCTATCAAGCCATAATCATCTATGTCTTTATACATATTTCTTACTCATACCATTCTGCTTTATTCTGTGGCACATACCATTTGGGGAAATTATACCATATTCCTATAGGAGATGGTTTTACACCTTTGAATCGTTTGTGAAGGATTGGGAGTGCAGTAGGATAGTATAGAAAGGTATATGGTTGCTCATCTGATAATATCCTGTGGATCTCATGATATATCTTCTTTCTCTTTTCTTTATTACAAGTATTCCTTCCCTCTACCAATAGTTCATCTACCCGTGGATTATTATAAGAGATAAAGTTAAATTCACCCTCTTTTGTCTTGCTGGAATGCCATATATCATAAGCATCAGGGTCTCTCCCAAGAGACCAGCCTAAAATTATAGCCTCAAACTTTCTCTTGTCTATAAACTGATGCAGAAATGCCTGCCATTCTACTATTCTTATATCAACCTTTATCCCTACCTTTTCAAGATTCTGCTGTATAATCTCTGCTGTCTTTGCCCTCTCTTCATTTCCCTGATTTGTGAGTATAGTAAACTTGAAAGCCTTTCCATCCTTTTCTATAATCCCATCGTTATTATGATCTTCCCATCCTGCCTCTTTTAAAAGAGATTCAGCCTTCTCAGGATCATACCCATAGTCCTTTACATCAGGATTATAAGCCCATGATTCAGGAGGAAAAGGACCTGTTGAAGGTCTCCCTAAACCTAACAAGACCCCATTTATTACGGATTCTTTATTAATGGCGTATGTAATAGCCTGCCTTACCCTCTTGTCAGAGAATTTTGGATCCCTCAGGTTATATCCAAGATATGTATAAGCAAAACCGGGATATTTAAATTTGTTAAACTCCCTATTAAAATATTCTGTGTCAGTCTGTCTCTTATATTGGATTGGTCTCAATCCCATATAATCTAAACTGCCTGCCTTAAGTTCCAGAAACATTGTGGCGGTATCTGGAATGATCCTGTAGATATACTTATCTATCTTAGCCCTTCCCTCAAAGTAGTTACGATATGCCTCAAGCACTATCTTTTGTCCCGAGACCCATTCCTTCATCCTGTAAGGTCCTGTTCCTACTGGCTTTCGATTAAATTCAGTAGTATTCAGGTCTTCATTTTCAAGTAGGTGTTTTGGAATTATGCCCATGCCCCAGCTCGCAAGACCCGGTGCAAAGGGTTCTTTATATGTTATCTTAATAGTATATTTATCAATCAGATTAAAATCTTTTATTCGTTCAAAATCTCCACTGTAAGGTGTTCCTGTATCAGGATCAATAAGTTTTTGATAGGTAAAGAGGACATCAGATGCTGTAAATTCTATGCCATCCTGCCATTTAACCCCTTTTCTCAACTTAAATGTTACGGTAAGACAGTCATCTGATGCACTAAAAGACTCTGCAAGGTCAGGGACAAGAGTTATATTCTTATCATATTTGACGAGACCATTAAATATCCATCCACTGATATCCCCTGAGGCTGAATCAGATGCCAGCATCGGGATAATTCTCTTGGCATCCCCTATTGAGCCTATGGTAATAGTATTATAATCTTTTTCCCTTTTCGTACAGCCTCCTAAGGATAACAGACTGATAATAACTATTAAGGGGAGTATATATCTGATCATTTTTCTTCAGAATCAGGTTGTACAGGCTGAGATTCATTGGGTTTTGTCTCAGTTGTCTCGCTTGAGGAAGAATTATCTTGTGATGCAGCAGGGACAGACTCTGTAGTAGTATTTGCCTTTATGGATGATACCACAGACCTTTCTTTTGACATTATAGCCAATAGCAGGGAGGTAATCATAAAGATAATAGCTGCACTTACAGTCAGTTTACTTAAAAAGGACGCAGGTCCTCTGCTCCCGAATATTGTCTGACCTGAACCGCCGAATGAAGCGCCTAACTCTGCTCCTTTTCCTGACTGAAGGAGTATAACACTGATTATTATCAGGCATACTATTATATGAAGAATGGTTAATAGAGTATACATTATACCTCCTGAAGTTTTAAGTATTTAAAGTGTGAAGTGCCTAAAGTGAGCTAAAGTTTAAAGTTCTAATTCTTTTAACTTTAGGCACTTCACACTTTAGATCATTTTAGGCACTTCTCTTTTCAAATACACATCTTATTATTTCAGCAAAACTCTCTGCCTTTAGACTTGCCCCTCCAATAAGTGCCCCATCTATCTCATCTTCTGCAATCAACTCTTCAATATTATCAGGAGTAACACTCCCCCCATAGAGTATTCTTATAGAAGATGCCACATTAGTTCCAAAGTCTGAACCTATCTTTTTCCTGATGAATAGATGTACCTCATTGGCTTGTCGGGGAGTGGCGTTTTTGCCCGTTCCTATTGCCCAGACCGGCTCATAGGCTATCATTATATTATTAATATCTTCTTTTGATATCCCTTTAAGACCTTCTGTCAACTCTTTCTCTATTACCTTGAATGTCTTTCCTGATTCTCTTTCCTCTAATCTCTCACCCACACAAAAGACAGGTGATATCTTATGCCGTAATGCAGCGATAATCTTTTTGTTAATTATATCAGAGTTTTCTTTAAAGATATGTCTTCGTTCAGAATGACCGATGATGACATGTCCACAGCCAATCTCCTCAAGAAATTGCGGAGATATCTCACCTGTATATGCCCCTTTATCCTCCCAGTGCATATTCTGGGCAGCCAGTCCTATCTCTATCTCATCTATAATATAGGCGAGAGAAGAGAGGGCAGTAAAAGAAGGTGCAATTATTACCTCCAGTCTATTGGAAAAATCACCCTTCCTTATATCCTTTATCAGACAATTAATTTCGTCTACAAACGATCTTCCCTCTGTGATCGTCTTATTCATCTTCCAATTTGCAATTAATACAGGTTTCCTCAATATCTGTCTCCTTTCACCTACTTATCAGGGAGGGATACCAGACCGGGCAGATCTTTTCCCTCTAAGAGTTGCAGTGATGCCCCGCCTCCTGTTGATATAAAAGAAATACTATCTGACAACCCTGCCTTATTAATAGCAAGGGAAGTATCACCACCACCAACGATCGTAGTTGCATAAGAATCAGCCACTGCATGGGCTACAGCAGATGTTCCCCTTGAATAGGCATCCATCTCAAATAGTCCCATTGGTCCATTCCAGAGAATAGTCTTTGCATTGTCTATTACCTCAGTAAATAGCTTTACAGATGCCGGACCTATATCAAGTCCAACCCAATCCTTTGGGATCTCCTGAATAGGAACGATCTTTGTCTCTGCTCCGGGGTCTTTGCTCTCAGCAACTACACAATCCACAGGGAGATAAAATTTTATCCCATTTTTACGCGCATTATTTCTTATATCCAATGCCAGTTTTAACATGCTGTCTTCTACTAATGAATTTCCTACCTCTATCGCCATAGCCTTGAAAAAGGTAAAGACCATCCCGCCGCCTATTATTACCTTGTCTACCTTTTTACCCAGATTATCTATAACACCGATCTTGCCTGATACCTTTGCTCCTCCGAGTATGGCTACGAATGGTCTTGTTGGATATTCTATAGTGCCTTCTAAATATTCTATCTCTCTCTTCATAAGAAATCCTGCTGCGCAGACAGGCACATACCTTGTTATCCCTGTCACAGAAGAGTGGTTTCTATGTGCTGTCCCAAAGGCATCATTTATATAGACATCTGCCAGTCTTGCCAGAGCCTGTGAGAACTTCTCATCATTTTCTTTTTCCCCTTTATGAAACCTTAGATTTTCTAAAAGCAGGACATCTCCGGGTTTCATATTAGAGGCAAGTCTCTCAACCTCAGGACCAATACAGTCTGGTGCAAATATTATATCCTTGCCTAATAATCTCCCTAGCCTTTTGGCTACTGTAGAAAGGCTATACTTTAGTTCAACTTTTCCAGCCGGTCTGCCGAGATGAGAGCCTATTATCACCTTTGCATCTTCATCTATGGCATAATTAATAGTAGAAAGGGTTGATCTCATCCTTGTATCATCTGTAATATTAAGGTTGGAATCTAAGGGCACATTAAAATCTGCCCTGATAAAGACCCTCTTATTTCTTATATCTATATCATTAATAATCAATTTCTTGTTCATAGTAATATTCAAAGAGTTATGGAGTTAACTCCATAACTCTTTAACTCCTAAACTTATTTTCCATTAATATGTTTTATCAGATCTCTGATCCTGCATGAATAACCCCATTCATTATCATACCATCCTATAACCTTAATCATCCTTTTATCTATCACCCGTGTTAGCGCTGCATCAACGATAGAGGAGTGTGGATTGCCATTTAAATCAATTGATACGAGTGGTTCTTCAGAATATTTCAGGATACCCTTCATTCCTCCCTCAGATGCCTCTTTTAAGGCAGAATTGACCTCTCTTTCATCCGTATCCCTCTCTACCTCAACCACTAAATCAACCACAGAGACATTTGGTGTTGGAACCCGTATTGCCATGCCATCTAACTTGCCTTTTAATTGGGGAAGAACCAGACCAATTGCCCTTGCTGCTCCGGTAGTTGTAGGTATCATAGATAATGATGATGCCCTTGCCCTTCTGAGATCTTTATGCGGCAGGTCTAACAATCTCTGATCGTTTGTATAGGAATGGATAGTGGTCATTAATCCCCTCTTTATTCCAAATCTCTCCAATAGCACCTTTGCAATCGGACCAAGACAGTTTGTAGTACAGGAGGCATTTGAAATAATGTTGTGCCTATTCGGGTCATAATCATCTCCATTCACACCCAGCACTATAGTAATGTCAGGTTCTTTTGCAGGTGCAGATATGATTACCTTCTTCGCACCAGCATCTAAATGCTTTGACGCACTCTCTCTGTCTACAAAGCGGCCTGTAGATTCTACCACAATATCTATATCTTTTTCTTTCCATGGAAGCTCTTTAGGATCGGTTCTGGATAGTATCTCAATCTTTTTGTCACCGACTATTATTTCATTCTCTCCAGCCTTTACATCTGCATTAAATATTCCATGAACAGAATCATATTTTAACAGGTGTGCAAGCGTTGTAGAATCTGTAAGGTCATTTATAACAGGAAATTCTAAATCATTATCTCCAAAAGCCGATCTAAAAAGATTTCTTCCTATCCTCCCGAATCCATTTATCCCTATCTTTATAGCCATTACCCTTCCTCCTTTCTACAGTTTTTAACTCATGATAAAAAAGATATATAATCATTCTCTTTATTTATGCTGTTGCATAGAATATTAAAAAACCTCTAAAATGTCAACCTGAAAATCATGGGATTATATATATGTATATTCTAAAAAGTTATCATTGAAAGTTATCATTATCTATATTAATATATACTGACAAAAGTTAATAATTATGAAGCATATCCCTCGTTACAACTACAACCCCTGATGGAGTAACATAGAACCTGTCTCTATCCTTTTTCTGATCATATCCTATCTCTGTATCAGGGGGTATCTCTGTGTCTTTGTCTATTATTGTATTTTTTATCCTTGAATATCTCCCTATCTCAACATTTTCCATTAATATAGATTCTCTTATATCAGCGTAACTATTTATCCTTACGTTTGGAGACAAAACAGACCTCTGAACCCTGCCTCCACTTATTATACAGCCACCGCAGACTATAGAGTCCAGAGCAATACCTAACCTGCCACCGTCAAATTCCTGTGCAAACACAAATTTAGCAGGGGGATATTGTCCCTGATATGTCCTTACAGGCCATCCTTTTTCATAAAGATTAAATAATGGATTTACTGAGACAAGATCAAGGTTAGCCTCAAAGTAGGCATCAATTGTGCCTATATCTCTCCAATATTTCGCCTCTTTTTTGTTTTCATCTTTAAAGTTATATGCATATATTGCACAGTCTTCTATCATATCAGGGATTATATTTCTGCCAAAGTCGTGAGATGTATCTCTTGGAAAATCTTTTTCAAGGTATTTTGTCAGCACTCTGGTGTTAAATAGATAGACCCCCATAGACATAAAAGATATGTCAGGATTAGTATGGGCAGGTTTAGGGTCCTCAGGCTTTTCCTGAAATCCTGTAACACGAAAATCCTTGTCAACTTCTATAATTCCAAAATCTCTTCCTTTTTCTCTCTCCATCTCTATAACACCAATAGTGGCATTAGCCTTCTTATCAATATGATACTTATACATCTCATAATAGTTCATCCTGTATATATGATCACCCGACAGGACGAGAAGATATTCGGGATTCTCATGTTCTATTACATACATATTCTGATATATAGCATCGGCTGTTCCCCGATACCAATCCAGCCCTATTCTCTGTTGAGGAGGAAGGGTAAACAGAAATTCTCCCATCTCTGCGTTTACTATATTCCAGCCCCTGTGTATATGTCTGTCAAGTGAGAGAGATTTATACTGGGTAAGGACAGCAATCTTTTTTAAGTTAGAGTTGATACAATTGCTCAGGGTAAAGTCAATAATACGGTACTGTCCACCAAAAGGAACAGCAGGCTTTGCCCTGTTCAGGGTAAGAGGATATAATCTCTCTCCCTTTCCTCCTGCTAACAGCATTGTAAGTATATTGTTCATTACAGGATTACCTCTATAAATACCTCTACAACTTCTGGATCAAACTGTTTCCCTGCATTTATCCTAAGTTCTTTTATTGCGTCTTCTTTGCTCAATTTTTTACGATAGGGTCTATCAGATATCATTGCATGATATGCCTCAACTACTGAGAGGATCCTTGCCAGAAAGGGTATCTCTTTTCCCTTCAGACTGTTAGGATAGCCGCCTCCGTCATACCTCTCATGATGATATAGCACCGCTGGTAATACTGCCTCCAGATGAGATGAATTTTTGAAAACCATCTCTGCTAATCCCGGATGTCCCTGAATGATCTTTCTTTCCTCAGGACTGAGAGGAGCTGGTTTGTTTAATATCTTCTCAGGGATATTGATTATCCCTATATCATGGAGTATGCTTGCAATATGGAGGTCCTCCTTATCCTTATCTTTAAGCCCCAGTGCATCAGCTAAGAGAACGGCCAGACGAGCTACCTCATTAGAATGTCCTCTGGTATATGGAACCTTTGCATCAACTGCGGATGCTAACTCTTTTAATGTACGCAACTGTGGATCTGACATTATTTCTGCTACTTTTCCTTTATCTTTTTCAATAGCTGACTTGAATGTCTCTTCATATTTATAAACAACATTACGACCGGATTCTTTTGAAAAATAGAGCGCCTGATCCGCTGTATTAATAATGTCTTCCCTGTTGTCTGCGTCAAGTGGAAAGGATGAGACACCAGCACTGATGGAGAGCAATGTCTTCTCTCCTGATGGTGTAACAAATCCCTGTTCAAATATCTTTGCCCTGATCCTGTCAGCTACTGTCTTTGCTGATTCTCCGACAGTCTCAGGGAGGATGAGCGCAAACTCTTCTCCTCCATATCTTGATGCAATATCTACCACCCTTAAACTTTCTTTTATAACTTTGCTGATTATCTTTATTACACTATCGCCAACCTGATGACCATACGTATCATTAAACGATTTAAAGTGGTCTATATCTATGAGAATGAGAGAAAATTCTCTGCCATATCGTTTTGCCCTGATAACCTCATTTTCTAAGAGCTTCTGAAATTCTCTATGGTTATACAGACCTGTAAGTCCATCGGTTATTGCCAGTCTCTTTGTCTCTTCATAAAGTCTTGTTCTCCCTATAGCTATTGTAGCCTGAATAGCGAGGGTAAAGAGGACATCTTCATCCTCCTGTGTATAGATGCACTCTGGTTCATTACCTTTACATATCTTGTCAGCTATTGCAACCATTCCTATTACTGTGCTCCTTGAGAGTAATGGCACTGCCAATACATTTTTTAAGACAGATGGTATTACAGGCAGGTTTGTCAGTTCCGGATTGTTATATGGCTCATTTATTCTGACGGACATCCCATTCATTATGATCATCTTCATTATGACATCTTCATTATCTCTATAATCCGGCGGGATCTCTTGAGGATTAATCCCTGATAATTTAATATATTCGACCTTTTTATCTCTGTATGACAAAAGAATCAGCCAGCAGTATTTTGATTTTATCAGATTGCAGGAATGATGTGCAAGTTTTTCAAGAAGAGAGCCCATATTCAGTTCGGTTGAAAGAGCTAATGCTACTTCGTTTAATATTCCTAACTGTCTCACCTTATTTTTCTCTGCATCTATGGATTGTTTTATGGATGAAGTCATATAATTGAAGGTACTGCCTATCAAAGCCATCTCATCCTTTCCCTGTATATTGACTCTTGCAGATAGGTCTCCTTCAATAATCTTATTTGACACATCTACTAATTGCATGCCGGGATTAATTACCAGCGTGTATAAAGACGCATAAAGAATAGTTAGCAGGACAATAATCCCTGAGCCCCCTAAAATGATGAATCTCATCCTTTGTTTTTTTATCAGGATATCCCTGGGAAGTGAAGACATCACAAACTCTATAGTTGCTATTGGTCTATTCAGAAGCCTGATCGGACCAATGAACCTGATTATTATAGATTCTCTCAACTCATGGAGATGGACTTTATTGGTATAGAGAGGTTCTTTAGTATATTCCTCTCCTTTTTTCCCAATTCCCTTGTTATTTGTATTGGCAATCCTCATAAAACTGTCATCATTGTGATTAGTATATGCATAGATAGATATCTCTTTTATCTCCGGGTGTAGTTCTAATAATTCATCTAATCCTATATCAAGTATTATAAAATTTTCAAGATCCTCTTTTGAATTCAGATTATCACTAAATATATCAATAAGCGTATTTATCCGTTTTATATACCCTTGATTTATTGTATCTGTCAGATTTTTTATGGAGATATAGGTCAACGTGCCTATAATTATAATTGCAGGGATAACAGATATAATAAGTATCTTTACCCTTAATCCAAATAATGGTTTCTTATTCTCCATTTTTTTCCTTATCAAGTATATCTAAAAAGACACCTACTACCTCAGGATCAAACTGGGTGCCAGCATATTTTTTTAACTCTTCAATAGCCTTTTTCTTTCCTGGCGCAAATCTGTATATCCTGTTAGATGTCATAGCATCAAATGCGTCAATTACTGCTACTATTCTTGCCCCTATTGGTATATCCTTTCCTGAAATCCCATCAGGATACCCCTTTCCATCCCATCTCTCCTGATGATGATAAACAAGTGGAACAACCTTTTCAAGATGCTTAATCTGCCTTATAATATCTGCTCCTTTTTCTGGATGTTCCTTCATTATGTTAAATTCATCTTTTGTTAATCTGCCAGGCTTATTTATAATAGTATCTGATATACCTATCTTCCCAATATCATGTAAAACTGCGGCATATTGAATATCTTCTTTCTCTTTCTCTGATAATCCAAGTCTTTCAGCAATCTCCATAGAATATTTAAGTATCCTGTCGCTATGTCCACGCGTGTAGGCATCTTTTGTCTCCAGTGCCTCTGCAAGGGCTTTAACAGTATCGAAGTTTGCCTCCCTTAAATCATTTGTCTTTTTTACAACCTCTTCAAATAGCCTTGCATTTTCTATAGCAACAGATGCCTGAGATGAAAATAGTGTCATAAGTTTAAGATCATCTTCAGTAAACCTGTTTGAGCTATCATCACTATTAATACACATAGCGCCAATCACTTTATCTTTGGTCTTTAGAGGTAATGATATAGAAGATACAATATCCTTTTCATGCCTTGTATAATTGATGAAATTACCATCTGCAACAGTATCCTGAATTAATAATGGTTTTCCATGCAATACGCTCCATCCGACAATCCCCTCTCCTACTTTTATATGTGCCTCTTGTGCATACCTGGGATCTATGCCCCTGTATGCCTTAATAGTGAGTATATTTTTATCATTTAAGAGCATAATAGAACATGTGTCGGCATTGACGAGACTCTCTACAGAGTCAAGTATCTTGTTTAATACTTCATCGGGATATATAGTGGAATTTAATAGTTCACTGGTCTTGAGGAGAGCAGATGAAATAGCAGCTTCCCTCTTCTGCTGTTTGTACATGCGTGCATTTTCTATAGCAATAGCTACCTGAGTAGCAATATGTGAAGCAGTAGAGATATGTTCTTCTGTAAAAAATCCTGTTATTTCACTTCCAAAGTTCAATGTCCCTATAGTTTTTCCCCTTGCCATAAGAGGTACTGCCAGCAATGAATTAATTCCATACTCCTTAATTAACATCCTCTCCATACTGGGCAGATTCTTCTCTGAATATAAATCAGGGACCATTACAGGTCTCTTTGTTCTTATTGTTTCATTTAAAAAGATATTCTCATCAATACGAATAACAATATTTTTCTCTGCATTGCATCCTTCATGTAAGGTTATTGAGAATGTATTAAATTTCTGGTTTAATATTGTAATAGAGATACACTTGCTTGGGACCAATCTCTTTACATTCTCTTTGACTATATCCATAATATCATCCATATCCATATTAGAGATGATAGCCTTATCTATAGCGCTCATTACTGAGATAGTTTCGATCTCTTTTGTAAGAAGTGATGCCCTCACTTTAAGGGCTGTGCTCATAATATTTATAGACTCTGCCAGTTCCCCCATCTCATCTTTCCAGTCTACTATGATTTCTGCATTAGGATTGCCCTTTGCTATCTGATTAGATACACTCTTGATATAATTAATCGGAGAGAGTATAAATCTCTTAAGAGATAAGTATAATACAGCCGTCAGAAATAAAAAACCGCCAATACCAATCAAAAAAAATCTAATACTCTGATCCACGATCAATTTGTTGTCCATGTCTATGTCTATGTCTATCTCCAAAACGGCAAACACAGGCATTCCTTCTATTTTTAGAGGAGCGATTATCTCCAGGGTATCTTTATCTCTCTTTTGTTTTACAATAATCTTATTATTGAGAAGTGTGTCAATATCCTCTGACAGAGCTGGTTTATCTATGGCATCTGGGTCGCTGCTGCTTATCCTTATATACCTGTTCTTTTTTAGTACATAGAGGGACAATTTTTCTATATCAGGGTATAGCTCCATAATCTTATCTATCTGGTATTCAACAAGAAGCGAATCCTCAAAATCACTTTTAGTGTGAAAGTGTGTAGTAAATATCTCTAATAATATTTCAGAATATTTCAGATGCCCCTGAGTTATTATCTCTTTTTGTCTCAGAATAGACAGATATGTAATAATGCCAACAATCAATAAAGATGGGATGATGGATACGAGTATAATCTTACTTCTCAGTCCTAACCTGTTTTTAGATTTTTTTTCTTTAGTATTCAGCATAAGTATGGCTGCCTTTTTTGAGTAATCATCAGGAAGTATGAAGAATGTTTCTTCTCAATCTGGAGAGAAGAAAGAGGGACATTTTTAGAATTAATATTGTAAAAAAGAAGAGGGGACAATTTGTCCCCTCTATAATATTTTCCCGTAAAGAAAGCTCTTTGGCAAAAACCATATACCTTCCTTAGCTTTAACTATAAAATCTTTATATTAAAATAATATAAAAAGCAGATTCTTCGTTTCACTCAGAATGACAAATCGTTATGTTTTTACCTTACTATGCAAATCCCCCCCTGCCCCCCTTTGCTAAAGGGGGAATATAAGTTTTGCCCC
>JBHHUU010000020.1:0-20388 GCA_046753905.1 Nitrospirota bacterium
TGAAAATACATTTTCATACTTGGGGGTGAGCAAGTCTGCTCATGAGCGTTTACTTTAAATTTATTTTAGATTTCTTATATTAGGGTTGATTTTGACTTTAAACTGCTGGTAAAAAGATTATATTATATGCGTATTTTTTTTGACACTATGCTTCGCCGAGAATTGCTGTACGGCTAATTCATTTTGCAGGTTAACTATATGGAAATAAAAATAGAAATAAAAAAACAAGGTATAGACTTTTTATAAGAAAATATGAGAAAATGTGATTTATATATTATATATATTAAACTATATTAGCTAATACAGGGTGAGGGGTGGAAAAGAGTTTATAGCGTCGCATTAGTATTTAGCTCTCACTACTCATAGAGACCTAATCTGAAATGATGCTGTTGTATCTTAATAAACTTATTATAATCATACGCATTATAAGGTCTTTGGAACCTCTTGCTCTGTATTAGCTGAATAGTTACACAAGGGAATGTTATTGTTCCATTTCCCACAAGGTGAGAGGAGGATATTGTTTATATGGAATGTACAAAGGATAGAAATATAGACAGGTGTAATTACTGTACTTATGAACCATGTCATCGCAAAGGGATATGCTGTAAATGTATTGCTTATCACAGAGCCAATGGAGAGCTCCCTGCATGTTATTTTGATAAAGCGGCAGAGAAGACATACGATCGTTCAATAAGTCATTTTATCAGACTTCGTAGATAAGGGAATAAAGGACTTTTCTGTGTAACTATTCAGCTAATACAGAGTGAGGGTGGAAAAGAGTTTAGTGTTTAGCTTTTACTACTCATAGAGACCTGATCTGAAATGATGCTGTTGTATCTTAATAAACTTATTTATAATTATACGCATTATAAGGTCTTTGGAACCTCTTGCTCTGTATTAGCTGAATAGTTACTTTTCTGTTTCGTCTGAAATAACAAACAGGATATTCTGTAATAACCTGTAGAATTATTGTTCCCTGTTTTCAAAAAAATATGAAGACTATATTTATATGTAATAAATGCGGCAGTTATTCCCCTAAATGGATGGGAAGATGTACTGAATGCGGCGGCTGGAATACATTGACAGAGGAAAGGATTGAGAAGGAGAGGGGGGGAAGACGCTATTCTTCTGAATCGCCTGATAACAGCCCAAAGAGATTAAGTGAGATAACTGTCTCACAAGAAGACCGCTACTCTACTGATATAAGGGAATTTGACAGAATATTAGGGGGTGGCGTAGTTTCAGGCTCGGTAATACTTATTGGAGGGGATCCTGGTATAGGAAAGTCAACCCTTATTCTTCAGGTATTGAATAATATTGCAAATAATAATAACAACACCCTATATGTCTCAGGAGAGGAATCATGCTCACAGATAAAGATGAGGGGGGAGCGTCTCGGCATTAATGCAAAGGATATATATATGCTCTCTGCTACCTCTCTGAATGAGATATTTAATAATGCAGAGAAACTCCTGCCGCAGGTTATTGTAATTGACTCCATACAGACGATCTTTACAACAGAGATTCAGTCTGCACCCGGAAGTGTCAGTCAGGTAAGAGAGGTGGCAACACAACTGATGTTTTTTGCAAAAAAGAGGAATATGACTATATTTATAATAGGGCATGTTACAAAGGATGGCGCTATTGCTGGTCCCCGCCTACTTGAACATATTGTGGATACAGTGTTATACTTTGAGGGAGATCGATCCCACTCTTACAGGATACTCAGGGCTGTAAAAAACAGGTTTGGGTCAACAAATGAGATCGGTATATTTGAGATGAATGAAGATGGGTTAAAGGAGGTATATAACCCATCTGAGATATTCCTGTCTGAGAGGGCAGTAGACATAGCAGGTTCGGCTGTTACATCCTGTATGGAGGGAACAAGACCTATACTGGTTGAACTTCAGGCTCTTACTAATCCTGCAAATATCGGGATGCCAAGGCGCAGGGCTATTGGTGTTGATCCGAACAGGGTATCTCTCCTGCTTGCTGTTCTGGAAAAGAGGGTTGAACTGCATATTCAGGGCTTTGATGTATTTATAAATGTTGTGGGTGGTATACAGATTAATGAGCCTGCATGTGACCTCTGCATAATAGCTGTTATAACATCAAGTTTTTTGGATAAATTTATTGATACTTCAACTATTGTATTGGGTGAGGTAGGGCTTGCTGGTGAGATCAGGGCAATAAGCCATACTGAAAAGAGACTTAAGGAGGCCTCAAAGATGGGATTTAAAAGGGCTATTATCCCTCTGAGAAATGCCGATAGGTTGCAGGGAATGATACAAATGGAAATTATTGCTGTTACGCAGATAAAAGAGGCACTGGATATACTTTTTTATGACTAAATCCCTTATTCTATCCTGTATTTCTATATATATCTTCCTCTTCTCTCTCATATCATGCAGCTCTTTCTCATTCTATAATTTACACTCACCCCCGATTATAAAGAGAGACAGGGGGGATATAAAGAGGAGAATGGATATTGATCATGATCTCTCATTGGATGAGATTATGAAATTTCTTGAGGAAGAGAGGAAAAAAATCGACACATTTAAGGGTCTTTTAAGTGGAAGAATTAAAGAGAATGGTACATCTTCTTCTTTTTATGCTGCATTATATCTATATTCAGGAAAGAATCAGGACCTGTTGGAGGATGGGTTATTTATAGATAATTATATAAGGGATATATGGAGGTTAAAGGTCTTTAATCGTATTGGATTCAGACTGCTTGATATAATATTCAGGAGTAATAGATTCAAGCTATATATCCCATCTAAAGATAAATGGATTGAAGGAGATATATTAAATAATAATCTATTTATTGAAGAGAGCAATACTACTTTGCCTATTATCAATATTATGAATATTATAGGTCTTCCCCCGCCTGGCATTATTTCTATAGATAAGATATATATCCCTGTATTAGAAGCAAGAGAAGATTACTATATATTATCCCTGTTTATCAGGGATAAAGAGGAAGAGACTGCAATGTTAAGAAAGAGGCTCTGGATAAAAAGGGATAATCTAGTGCTTGACAAGGAGGAGATATTTGACAGATATGGGAGAGTCAGTATATTAATATACTTTGAAGATTATGACATAGTCAGTGATATATATATCCCTTATAAGATAAGAGTGATATGGGAGAGGGAGAACAGAACAATCTCCCTGCGATTTACAGAGATATATTTAAATATCCTCCTGAAAAAGGGAGATTTTGAGATAAGATGAGAATCATTGGAATAGATACTGCAACAGGTATGAGGGGCATTGCCATAATTGACGGACAAGATATCCTGATTGAGAAGAGGATCAATATATCTGGCCTCTCTTATGATATATTGATGAGATATATTGATGAGGCATTCAGGACAGTTTTGATATCTCCAAAGGATATTGATGGTATTGCTGTGTCTACAGGCCCAGGTTCTTTTACTGGTATAAGAGTGGGCATTGCTTTAGCAAAGGGGCTTTCACTATCACTGAATATACCTATTATGACATTTTCTGCCTTAGAGCTGCTTGCGTCTAATCTTCCATTCTCAAGATATCCTATACGCCCTGTAATTGATGCAAAGAGGAGGGATGTATATACTGCATTGTTTAAATCTGATAAAAATGGTATAATAAGAAGGATAGATGATGATATGAATATATCTATAGATGAGGTTGTGAAAAGGTCTGGTGAATCAACTCTCTTTGTGGGAGATGGTATATTTTTATATAAGAGATTTTTATCTGAGCAATTAGGTGAAAATGCTCTTTTTCCTTCAGAGAATCTAATCTTTTCTTCGGCAGCCAATCTGGCAAGACTGGGCATAAGAGACTTAACAGAAGGAAATACCTCTCCTCATCCTATTATTCCCAAATATCTCAAAAGATCTTATGCAGAGATGAATATTACATCAAAAGACTGATATTATAATTATGCCCATATATATACCATCTATAGATATATCTATAGAGAGGATGAAAAAGGAATATATAGAAAGGATAATTGCTATTGAAAATTCATTATTTTCTAATCCATGGACTAAAGAGGCATTCCTTTACGAGATAGACAAAAACATATTCTCATACCCATTTGCAGCAATGGCAGACGATAAAGATCGTATAGCCGGATATATATGCACATGGATAATATATGAAGAGATGCATATACTTAATCTTGCAGTGGATAAACCATTTATGAGAAATGGGATTGGAGAGAGGCTCGTTGATTTTTCTATTGATATGGGGAGAAAAAGAGAGGTAAAGGAGGTATTCCTTGAGGTCAGGATATCAAATATTCCAGCTATTTCCCTTTATAAAAAGATAGGTTTTTATATCATATCAGAGAGAAAAGATTACTACACGCATCCAGTAGAAGATGCCCTGATAATGAAAAAGGATATGTAACTATTCACCTAATTTGAGAAAGGAGGATTATTATGATGTCAGCAGATAAAGAGATATATGAGGTATTAAGAGAAAAAAACAGAGAGTTCAGAGAATTAGAGAGAGAACATAGATTAATTGAGGAAAAATTAAATAAATTATCAAAAAAAAATATATTATTATCTTCTGAAGAATTATTAATACATCAATTAAAAAAGGAAAAACTCCAAAAAAAAGATAAGATGACTGAAATAATGAAGTCCTTTATTAATCTCAATAATTCAAAACATGATAATGGATAGGAGAGAGGGAATTTTAGTCTCTTAATAATGATGCTGTTCTATTTAAACAAACCTGACTATAATCATACGCATTATAAAGTCTTTGGAATCCTTTGCCCTGTGATTAGCTGAAGTTATACTAAATAGTTACAAAAACAGATAATTAATATGTTTGGTATTGGTCTACAGGAACTGATATGTATAATTATCATTGCCATTATTGTGCTTGGCCCTGAAAAATTATTATATATCTCTTATGCTATAGGAAAGGAACATAAAAATATCAAAAAGATATATGAAGACATAAAAGGCTCTATCTACAGAGATATAAGCAATATAAAGGAGGAGATAGATAAAGATATTGTAAAAAAAGAATGAAAAATAATGTTCCACAAGATATAAAGATGCCCTTTATAGACCATCTCAATGAACTCAGACAAAGGTTGATAAAGATAATAATAGTATTGGCAGCTATCTCTCTCTTAGTATTTCCAATTTCAAAAAAGATAATTGATTTTATTATCCTCCCTCTTAATTCTGATATCATATTCTTATCACCTACAGAGGCATTATGGAATAATATCAAGATTGCCATGATAACAGGTCTCTTTATCTCTCTTCCTTTTATCTTTTACCATATATGGGCATTTATCTCACCTGCCCTCTTTAAAAAAGAAAGGAGATTAATATTTTTCTTTACCCTCTCATCTATAATCCTGTTTTTACTGGGTGTAACATTTTTCTGGTTTGCCCTCCTTCCCATTGTCTTAAATTTCCTCTTAAGCTATCAGACAGTCTCTCTAAGACCAATGATATCCCTCGGTCTGTATATAGATTTTATCGTCAGGTTTATCCTTATCTTTGGCTTTATATTTGAACTTCCTTTATTTATCACAATCATATCAAGCGCAGGCATAGTCAATCCTCATATACTCAGCAGATTTCGAAAGTACTTCATCCTTATAGCATTTGTATTTTCTGCAATTCTGACTCCAACAGTAGATATAATAAATCAGTCATTAGTGGCAATTCCTTTAATTTTGTTGTATGAGGTTGGAATAATATGTTCAAGAATAGTTTATTACATAAAGAATAAAAGATAATATAATATTAAATTAAAAAATTAGTAGTAGTAGTAATATATGTGGATAAAGATCAAAAATATACTAACATCTCTAAAAGTAATGGAAAAACAGACTTTAAAATCTGTTAATAAGATGTTTTTATTCTTTTTATTTATCCACAGGACAGATATGAGAAAAATCTTCTTGATATACAATATAACTTTTGATATATTAAAAACCTCAGGCATTTTTAAAAAGAGGATATTAATAATTAAAGTTATTAACACCTGTTGATAACTTTGTTGATAATTTGTAAAATGGGAATAACAGAAAGCAAAGAGATACTCTGGAAGAGTACGATAGAAGAGTTAGAAGAGCATGTTAATAAACAGGAGTTGGATGTCTGGTTTCAAGAGGTCTATATAGACTCATTAAGAGGGGATGATATAAATATCTCTGTTCCAAATAAATTTTTTGGTGAATGGTTAAGGGAGCACTATTATGAAAGACTGAATGAGATATTGTCACATAAGACAGATGGGTCATGTAATATTAACTTTATTATCAGACAGAGTGAGGGTACAACAAAAAAAGATAATAAAGGGGAGGTTATAAGGGGGGAGCAGAGGAGAAAGCTTATAAGAAAATATAGGTTTGATACTTTTGTGGTTGGCTCAAGTAATCAATTTGCCCATGCAGCATCTTTAGCGGTTGCAGAATCTCCTGCAAAGGCATACAACCCTCTCTTTATTTATGGGGGTGTTGGTCTGGGAAAGACACATCTATTGAATGCCATAGGAAACTTTACGCTGGATAATAATAACAGAGAGGTAAGGAGTATTGTTTATGCATCATCAGAACAGTTCACAAATGAGGTCATAAATTCTATAAGAAATGATAAGATGGTAGAATTTAGAAGAAAATATAGGAATGTGGATATGTTGTTAATAGATGATATACAGTTTATATCCGGAAAAGAGAGAACACAGGAGGAATTTTTTCATACCTTCAATACACTATATGAAAGGTCTAATCAGATAGTAATAACAAGCGATAGATTTCCAAAGGATATACCAAGCATTGAAGAGAGACTCCGTTCAAGATTTGAATGCGGATTAATAGCAGATATACAACCACCTGATATAGAGACAAGGATGGCTATAATAAAGGAAAAATCAGAGACAGAAGGATTGGAGATAAGTAGGGAGATATCATTCTTTCTTGCCAGCAATATGAAAGAGAATATAAGGGAGTTAGAGGGAGCATTAATTAGATTAGGTGCATTTTCATCCCTTACAGGCAGAGAGATAACTGTGGATATGGCAAGGATTGTGCTGAGGGATACCATAGATGACAAAAAGAAGATAATTACTGTGGATGATATACAGCGGGCAGTATGTGGAAAATTCCATATTAAGATGTCTGAAATAAAGGCGAAAAAAAGGACAAAGACATTGGTGCTGCCAAGACAGTTATCAATGTATCTGTGCAGAGAACTCACCGATCTATCCTTTCCTGAGATAGGAAAACACTTTGGCGGAAAAGACCACACTACAGTTATCCATGCGTGCAAGCAGATTGAGAATAAGAAGGAAAAAGATGCTGGTATTGATAGAATATTAGAAGAACTGATATATAAGATAAAGGAAAAATAATGAGGATAAAAATTAAAACAAAAGAACTGCTGCTTGCCCTTCAAAGGGTACAAGGTATAGTTGAAAAGAAAACGACCATTCCCATCCTTTCCAATATATTAATCAATGCCATGAAGAATCAAGGGTCAGAGGCAGCAGCAGGACAGGAAGAAGAGAGCAGAGATTATATATATGTGACAGGAACAGATCTGGACATAGGTATTAAAGGGAGATATAACGCAGATGTAACAGAAGAGGGAAAAATAACCCTATCAGCAAAAAAAATATATGAGATAGTAAAGGCTTCAGATGAAAAAGAGATCACTATTTATACAGATATGGACAATAAACATCAGGTTATAATTGAGGCAGGAAGGGGTATATTTAAGATATTGGGACTGGCGCCAGAGGACTATCCTGATGCCATATTTGAAAAAGATGATATAAAGATGATAGAGATATCTGGTTCTATATTATTATCCCTTATAAAGAAGAGTATATTTGCGGCTGGAGAAAATGATTCAAAAAAGATATTGACAGGGATATTATTAAAAAATTATAAAAAGGATAATAAAAATATTATATGTATGGTTGGGACAGATGGCCGCAGATTAGCAGTTGCAGAGTCTTATATCTATCACAATACTGAGACTGAGGGAGAGACCGAAATAGTAATTCCAAGAAAGGCTCTTTTTGAGATAAGGAGACTGTTACTAATGGAAGCAGAAGGGGAAGAGAGAGAAGAGAATGTATGTATAGGCATAGATAAAAACAGGATAATCTTTGAGAAAAAAGGTTTCATATTGATAAGCCGTCTCTTGGAGGGGAGTTATCCAAAGTATGAAAACTTTATACCTGTAAATGATAAGAAGCTGCATATAAAAAGGGGAGAATTTGAAAAGGTAATAAAGAGGGTCTCTATCCTGTCACAGGAAAAGACAATGGCTGTAAATTTAGAGATAACACCTGATGATAAGATGGTAGTATTAACCAATAATTCTGAAATCGGAGAGGCAAGAGAAGAGATGACAGTCCAGTATAAAGGAGAGGATGTAAATTTCAGAATGAATGCCAGATATCTCCTTGAATATCTAAGTGCAGTAGAGGATGACGATATTATCATGGAACTGAAAGACAATGAAAGCGCATGTCTGATGCGGGGGGAGAACGATAATAATAGATATATCTATATAATTATGCCGATGAGGATTGTGGTGTAAGAGAGGATGAAAACATATCAGATATGATTACAAAAAGGATAGAAGAGATATATGATGCTGATAAGATAAAAGTATTAGAGGGATTAGAGGGGGTTCGTAAAAGACCCTCAATGTACATTGGCAGCACAGGCATGGAGGGTCTCCATCATCTTCTCTACGAAGTAGTGGATAATAGTATTGATGAGGCAATGGCAGGACAGTGCGATAATATCCATACCATTATCCATGTAGATAACAGCATCACTGTGATAGATAATGGGAGGGGGATACCTACAGGGATGCATCCAACCCAGAATATATCGGCGGCAGAGGTTGTTATGACAATGCTTCATGCTGGAGGCAAGTTTGATAATAATGCCTATAAGGTTTCTGGAGGTCTCCATGGTGTCGGTATCTCAGTGGTAAATGCCCTCTCAGAATGGCTGAAATTAGAGATTAAACAGGATGGCAATGTATTTAATCAGAGATATGAGAGGGGAAAGCCTTTACATTCTCTGGAGATTACAGGAAAGACAAAAAAGCGCGGGACAAAGATAACCTTTAAGCCGGATACCCTTATATTTGAAGTAACAGAGTTTAATTATGATATACTTGCACAGCGGCTTAGGGAGATGGCGTTTTTAAATAAAGGTGTAGAGATAATATTAGATGATGAACGTACTGGAAAGAGCCAGACATTCCTTTATAAGGGAGGTATTATATCCTTTGTTGAACATCTCAATGAGAACAAAAACCCTCTTCATAAACCCATATATATATATAATGAGAGAAATAATGTTGTAGTAGAGATAGCCATGCAATATAACAGCGGTTATTCAGAGAATATATTCTCATTTGCCAATAATATCAATACAAAAGAGGGAGGAACTCATGTAGTTGGTTTCAAGGCAGCCCTTACAAGGACAGTCAATCAATATGCGGCAAACAATAAGCTGTTAAAGGGCGCCAATGAAAATCTCACAGGTGATGATATAAGGGAAGGTATGACAACAGTAATCAGCATTAAGCTCCATAACCCCCAGTTTGAGGGTCAGACCAAAGGGAAACTGGGAAATAGTGAGATTAAAGGGATAGTTGAGAGCACTACAAATGATACGTTAGGGGAGTTTTTTGAAGAGAATCCTGCTATTGTAAAGAAGATAGTTGAGAAGTCCTTATCAGCAATGCGGGCAAGAGATGCAGCAAGAAAGGCAAAAGACCTTATAAGAAGGAAGAATGCCCTTGAGGGAAATTCACTGCCAGGAAAATTGGCGGATTGTGCAGAGAGAGACCCTGCATACAGCGAGATATTTCTTGTAGAGGGTGACTCTGCGGGCGGTTCTGCCAAACAGGGAAGGGATAGAAAGAATCAGGCAATACTCCCGCTTAAAGGTAAGATACTCAATGTAGAAAAGGCACGCTTTGACAAGATGCTTTCAAGTGAAGAGATAAGGATATTAATTACAGCATTGGGGACAGGTATAGGACAGGAAGACTTTAATTTAGAGAAAGCCCGTTACCACAGGATTATAATAATGACTGATGCAGATGTTGATGGCGCACATATAAGGACATTGCTCCTTACCTTTTTTTATAGACAGATGCCTGCGATTATTGAAAAGGGATATATATACATTGCCCAACCCCCGCTTTTTAAGGTTAAAAAGGGAAAGGCAGAGAGATATATAAAGAATGAGGATATGTTAAAGGAATATATTATAGATTTTGTGATTAATGATATAGGTCTCTGGGAAGAAAGGAATGGAAACTTTGTATCAGGAAAGGAGCTGAGACCACTATTGCAGAACCTTATAGATTATGAAAATATTATAGAACGTTTTTCCAGAAAGGGTATAATGACTGAATTGCTTAGAGCGGCTGCAAATATTACCAGATTCAATGATAATATCCTGAAGGATAACAAGATGATCTCTGAGATATTAGATGAGATAAAAGAGTATATCTCTGCTTACTATCCAGATGTCAGATTAGATGGTATAATAGAAAATGATGAGGAGCATAAATCATTTCTAATAAAGTGTCAGATACAAAGAAATGGTCTTTCACAGGAGATAGTTATAGATGAAGAGTTTGTCAGCTCCCCTGAGTTCTCTGAGATGAAGAGACTCTCGCCCATAAATATGGGAATAGGGAGGCCTCCTTATAAGATA
This sequence comes from Nitrospirota bacterium, assembly GCA_046753905.1. GTDB lineage: Bacteria > Nitrospirota > Nitrospiria > JBHHUU01 > JBHHUU01 > JBHHUU01. The sequence goes on from JBHHUU010000020.1 coordinate 10,733, forward strand.
AGGGGCAAAGAGGGAGAAAAGGAATTTATAACAGCAGGAGAGCTTATAAAATATATCCTTGAGATGGGCAAAAAAGGTATTACCATTCAGAGATATAAGGGTCTGGGAGAGATGAATCCTGACCAGCTCTGGGAGACAACAATGAACCCAGAGATGAGGACCCTACAGCAGGTAACATTAGAGGATGCAGTTATAACAGACGAGATATTTACCATACTGATGGGTGATCAGGTAGAACCAAGGAGAGAATTTATACAGAGACATGCCCTTGAGGTAAAGAATCTGGATATATAAAAGGGGTATGGGTTCGAAGATTTTGTGAGTAGTCAGAGGGGTTAGAGATAGAGAAATAAAGCTGGAGAGAGGCGATGAAAAGAGTAATTCAGTTAATGTCTTTCATTCTCATTCTTTTTTTCATCAGCATTAATGTTGTATGGGCAGGTAGTAATGATATAAAGATAAAGACTGGATTTTTACAGTCCCAGTTCAGAGATCTGAGCAGAGAGATAGGTCTTGCTATAAATTTCCTTCCCATGTCTCCTGCAGAGCCCCTTGGAATACTCGGTTTTGATATAGGTCTTGCCGTAAGTGCAATAGATGTAGATGAGGAAGCTTCTTTCTGGAAGGATGTGGTCTCTGACAAAGATCCGCCGGGCTATCTTTTGTTGCCCAAACTACAGGTGGAAAAGGGATTGCCTTTTGGGATAGATATCGGTCTCTTATACTCTAATCTCCCTGACAGCAATATAAGTCTCATAGGCGGTGAGATAAAATGGGCAATCCTGAAGGGGAGTATTGTCTCACCTGCCCTCTCAGTAAGAGGTTCTTATTCAGCCCTCTCTGGTGTGGATGATATAGATATAAAGACATACAGGGGTGATATATCCATGAGCAAGGGGTTTCTGTTTCTTACTCCCTATGTTGGTATCGGAGAGATACTGATAAAGAGCAGTGAAAGCAGCAATCAGGTTTCACTTGAAGATGAGAGTATCTCTGCCTTTACAGGGTTTGCAGGTGTAAAATTCAGCTTTCTGATCTTTAATATTGTTGGAGAGGCAGATATTGCAGAAACCGTATCCTATAATTTGAGGATAAATGTCGGGTTTTAACTTACTTTATCTTAACCCTTGCACCTCACCCATCCCCTTAGGGAAGAGGAAAGGATGAGGGGAGCTTAACCCATTAGCATAAGGTAGGAATAGTATGGAAAGAATAAATAAACGATATGGATGTTTTATCATTATCATAATAGTAGTCTATATTATTATGAGTATGGATCAAGTAATGGCAGAAAACCTCTTTCAGGATGTCCTGGATACCAAACATGACTTCACAATATCAAATGAGGATGCATGTCAATACTGTCATTTAGACGATACAATGGGTATGGATCCAGCAAGTAGGATATCCAAAAGAAGAAAATCCAACAATCCACTCTGGGATACAAATTCGGCATTGACATCATTTACTGTATATTCACCCCTGTCCGATAACAAAAATTCTGCAATATCATGCAGGGCATGTCATGATGGGATGATAGCACAGGATATACATAAGATTAATAAAAGACTGATTTCCCAGGAGTCGGTAACACCCAAAGGTAAACAGAAAATAACGGATCATCCAACATCTATACCATATCCCAGGTTGACTGATGGAACATTTATTGTAGATTCCCCTCTTCCTACTAAATATCAATATTGGTCAGTACCTGATCTTAGAGAAGATGGAATTAAGATACCTACAGGTCCTACCTCTTCCTATATTGATCTGGCGAACAAATCAGAGGAAACTATCTCATTTTATACGGTCAGAACATTGTTTGGCAAGGTTGAATGTGATAGTTGTCATAATCCTCATAGTAACAGGATAGAGCCTTTTCTGAGGGCTGACCCTGAGAAGTTATGCCTTACCTGTCATAATAAATAAAGCAGGAAGTTAGTTATAGTAAGTTCTTTCTCCTGACTTCTTATGTTTTCACCAAAAAGGGGCTTAACCATTCAGCTAATTACAGGGTGAGGGGTGGAAAAGAGTTTATAGCGTTACCTTAGTGTTTAGCTCTGACTACTCATAAAGACCTGAACTAAAGTGATACTCTTCTATCTAAATAAACCTGCTATAATCTATAATCATACGCATTATAAAGTCTCTGGAACCCCCTTACCCTCTAATTAGCTGAATGTTACAAAGGGGCTTAACTTAATGGCTGCTTTTTTTATATGCATAGACATAGTTCCCTGATTTATCACTGCTGTCTGTTGCACTGTTGCAGCCCTTTCTGAGAAAAAACTCTTCAACTTGTTGGGTTATCCTCTTAACACCACAATTGTAATAAATCCATGCATCTCTTTCTCTGTTAACACTGTGCTTATCAAACAGGCTTCTGTCAGGATTGGATGTAATTCCTACATACCAGACAGAGTAATTGCCCCCGCACCTATGAATATGTTCATCAAAATCCTCAATAATCTCTTCAACTGACCTTAGTTTTTTTCTACGCATAATCAGAAATTCCTGATAATTATTTATTCATAAACATAAAGGTATTTTGTATACTTCAAATTTTATAACAAAATCGTACCACAATGTCAAGAAAAAATGAAGTATATTTTATACTGATTATAAAATTCATGTTTGATGTAATATAACTGTTCAGCTATTAGAGGGTGAGGGGTGGAAAAGAGTTTATAGCGTTACCTTTTTAGCAAAGGGGGGCAGGGGGGATTTTCATAGTAATAATTTAGAGGGTACCGGAAGGAGATTTGATCTGAAATTCTGGTGGCTTGGTGACATGGGATAAAAAAATTTGTAATATTTCACTATCTTCATTATAATCTATTATATAGTGATAAATATATTGTTTCTCAGGAGAGAGGGGGAATGAGATTAAGAGAAGATTAATTAATTTTATAAGAAAAAGAGGTGTTTGTTCTAATGTAGTTGCAATTATAGTCGTTTCTATATCAATAGTAGCCTCTATATATCCTATTATGGCAGCAGATATAAATTTTAGCGGGGAGATCAGGGTAAGGGGCTTCTATAAAAATAATTCTACAGATGCCGATAATAATATAGAGGACGATGAAAAATTTAATGATATGAGGTTCAGATTGAAGGCATCTTTTATAACAGGTCGTACAAGAGGTGTTGTTACATTAGATATTCTTAACAATTTTAATGATACAGGGAATTATCGGTTTGGTGCTAATGGATCTGGAAAAAGTATTAATCAGGTAGGGATTAGAGAGGCATATCTCTATTTGACACTGCATCCAGCTAATTTTATAATAGGTCGCAAACAATCTACAATTGGGAGAGGGATTGTGTTTGATGATACAGCAGATATTATTAATATTGTTATCCCAGGATATTATGGATACCTTTCTCTTGCAGATATGAAGCTTGCCGATACTTGTGCTGATATTGGCAGAGTTGTAGCCATTGATATTGGTGATGACCATATATTAACATCTGATGATAGGGTTGAGGTCAAGAGTAGTTGCATTGATACAGGAAAAGATAGCGATTTATATCTTGCAGACCTATATCTTAAATTTAATACAGACACAGATATTGAGCTATTTCTATTGTATCTTGATGATAAGGAAGGGATATTATTACCCCTATTAAAGGGAAATAAAGATGTCTATTTTAGTGGTATCTCATTTTATAAAAAGCTGAGAAGAATAGATTATGATATTGAATTATCATTTGTAAAGGGAAATATGAATTCGTCCCTTCTTTTTCCAGATGGTATAGATATATCAGGTTACACCATATATACAGATACGACTTTTAGCTCAACCTTTGGGAATATTGGACTGGCATTTTTATATACCTCAGGACAGGAGAGTAAAGGGAAGCTAAATATTACAGATATCTCTCCTAATTTTGTATTGGGGAATATCCTTGTTAACAATGAAGATAGGGGGGCTCAGGATGGAGGAAGTCTGGGATGTCCCTCTGTTGCATCCTTTCCATTAGATGAAGGTCTGGGATTTTGTTATGGTCTTATTGCAGCAAAGTTGTCCGGAATGATTAAGCCGGCAGAGAGATTATCAATGAATGGGGCAATTATATGGGCTCGACTTAGAGAAAAGTTTCCATCTGAGGTATTTAACTATGTTTATCTGACAGATGAGAGTAATATTGGGATTGAGGTGGATGCGAATGCCAATTTTATAATTGATGATAATCTCTCCTTATCAGCAGGAGCAGGTTATCTGTTTACAGGAGATATATTTAAGGCTGTAAATGATGACCCTTTTGCAAATGATGATATTTACAAGATATCCAGCAAACTGGTCTATAGCTTTTAAGTGAACTAAGGTGTGAAGTGAGCTGATGGATTGGTTTTATTGGTTGAATTAGTTGAATTAGTTAAATTGGTTGGGTTAAGTCACCTTTGGTGGCAACATAATGAATATCAACCAGATTATTGAACAGGCTCTAAGACACTCTACACTTAAAATAAGGAGGAAGATATGAAGTTAAGACATATATTGTTTTTAAATATCTTTTTATCCATCTTTGTTTGTGGTTATGTATGGGCAGATGAAATAAATTTAAAGGGGGCAGAAAAAAAGAAACATACTGTTGCAGATGGTGATACCCTGTGGGACCTCTCTTCTGTCTACCTTAAAGACCCTTTTCTATGGCGTGAGATATGGAAGTTGAATAGATTTATTGACAATCCGGACCTGATATATCCCGGGCAGACCATATATCTGCCATTATTAGAAGAGGAGAAGATAGAGATAGAAGAGGCAAAAGAAGAAGAGATTGAAGAGGAAATCCCTCTTCCTGTAGATAAGGAGGAGGAGATCCAGCCCGAAAAAGAACAACCCCGTACTGTTCCTCTTCATGCAAAACTTATTGAATCCAGTGGGTATATCCTCTCTGATACAAAGGCAATGGGGGTTGTTGCTGGTTCAAAAGATAAAAAGACTATTCTTGGAGAGATGGATACAATATATTTAACTCCTCCAAAAGGGCTTGAAATTGGAGAAAGGGTTACAATCTATAGAAATGTGAAAAAGGTATTTCATCCTGTCACAAAGAGATATTTAGGTGATTTAATTAAGATATTGGGAATTGCGGATATAACCAATGTCCATGAAAAGGTTGCAGAGGCAATAATAAAGAAATCCCATGATTATATACTTAAAGAAGACAGTTTTATCCCTTATAAACCGATTATTAGTGAAATAGAGGAAGAGATGACTGCTTCGGATTCATCAAAGATAAGAGATATGAAGGGATATATAGTTGAGTTAAAGGATGATAAATCAGCAGGGAGTACCTCTGATATTGTATATATTGATAAGGGGAGGAAGGATGGAGTCACAAGAGGCGACCACTTTTTAGTAAAGAAGGGGGGGCATTCTTTGAAGACCGGCCTGGATAGCCCAGAACGGGTAATAGGAGAGTTAGAGGTCTTATCTGTTCAGGAAAGAACAGCTACTGCAATGGTAATTAAGAGTTATAGTATTATACAGACAGGGAGTATAATCAGCAGATGAGGGGGGAGTTATGACAACAGCAAACTCTTACATTGGTTACGAAAGACACACATTTTAATTTAGTTGAAAACGTAAAAGTCGAAGTCTGGTAAATTAAGAGAAAAGGGTATATTTATGATGAATGAAAAGAATGATCAGCAGACACAGCGGATAGAAAAGGTAAGTGCCTTGAGGGATATGGGTATAGATCCTTATGGGCAGAGGTTTTCAGTAAAGGATTCTGCAGGGTCAATTATTGAGATGCACTCTTCAAATACAAAAGAGGAGTTAGAAAAGGAAGAGGTCTCAGTTACTATTGCAGGGAGGATAATTGCATTAAGAAAGTTTGGAAAGGCAGCATTTGCCCATGTCAGGGATAAATCTGATAAGATACAGGTATATTTTAAGAAAGAGATATTAGGGGAGAAGTTATTCTCTTTATTTAAGATGCTTGATATTGGAGATTTTGTCGGCATAAGCGGTATCCTTTTTAAGACAAAGACAGATGAGTTGACCATACAGGTTAATGAATTGACCCTTCTTTGCAAGGCACTGATGCCTCTTCCGGAGAAGTGGCATGGTCTTACTAATATTGAAATAAGATATCGCCAGAGGTACCTGGATATGATTGCAAATCCAGCAGTAAAAGAGATATTTATTAAGAGGGGGAGGATTATTGAGTTAATCAGGTCATTTTTAAATAAAAATGGATTCCTTGAGGTAGAGACACCTATGATGCAGTCAATAGCCGGGGGTGCAGCGGCAAGGCCATTTATTACACATCATAACGCATTGAATATGGACTTATATCTGAGGATTGCCCCTGAGCTCTATCTTAAGCGTCTTATTGTAGGCGGTTTTGAGAGGGTCTATGAGATCAATAGAAACTTCAGAAATGAGGGTATATCTACTCTGCATAATCCAGAGTTTACCATGCTGGAGTTCTATATGGCATACGCAGATTATCAGGAATTAATGATACTTACAGAGGAGTTGTTACATTCTATTGTAGAGGATATCTGTGGAGATGTAGGGATTAATTATCAGGAGAAGAGTATAGATATGAATCCTCCATGGAAGAGGTTGACCTTTAAGGATGCTATAACCTTATATACAAATGAAGATAGGATTATTGAAGATAGAGATATTGCTGTACAATATGCAAAAGAGAGAGGGAGTCTAATCAAAGGTGATGAACCAATGGGAAAGATATTAGCTGATATCTTTGAAACAGTTGTTGAGCCGAATCTTATCTCTCCCACCTTTATAACTGAATATCCTGTTGATATCTCTCCGCTCGCAAAGAGAAGTAAAGATGACCCTTCTCTGACTGATAGATTTGAACTCTTTATTGCTGGAAGAGAGATCGCCAATGCCTTTTCAGAGCTGAATGACCCTTTGGATCAGAGGTCAAGGTTTAACGATCAGATGAATCAAAGGGAGGCAGGAGATTTAGATGCGCATCAGATGGATGAAGACTATATCAGGGCATTAGAGTATGGAATGCCTCCTACAGCAGGAGAGGGTATCGGGATTGATAGACTTGTCATGTTATTAACCAATCAGGATTCAATAAGAGATGTTATCCTATTCCCTCAGATGAGGTCAAAATAAAAGGCATGAACCTTCCCTATGAATTTTTTATATCCCTTAGATATCTACGGGCACAGAGAAGACAGAAGACGATATCATTGAATACCTTTATATCTATTGCCGGTGTTACCCTGGGAGTAGCTGCGCTAATAGCCACCCTCGCTGTAATGACAGGATTCAGGGAAGATCTTCAGGAGAAAATACTCGGGACAAATTCTCATATAGTTGTAGCAGACAGGGTCAATGAGACAATCAGAGACTATAAGATGATACTCTCTGAGATAAAGAAGATTCCTCATGTACTCCATGCCTCTCCTTCAATATATAAACAGGTGCTTTTATCAACAGGTTCTCATGCACAGGGAGTAGTCTTGAAGGGAGTAGACCCGGATTTAGAGGGAAATGTAACAGATTTAGGGAAAAATATCGTGAGCGGCTCATTAGAGTTCTTAAAGAGAGAGATATTATTATCAGGCATAGAGGAAGACTCATCACGTCCCAGAATTATTATAGGAAAAGAGTTATCAGCCCGACTTGGAGTTTTTGTTGGGGATAAGTTGAATCTGATTTCTCCTACTGGCACTATAGGTCCTTTGGGGATAATCCCCAAGATCAGGCAGTTTATTGTTGTAGGTCTGTTTGAATCAGGGATGTATGAATATGATACTTCGCTGGCATATATCTCTATAAAGGAAAGTCAGGATTTTTTTAATATGGGTGACGAGATAAACAGGATAGAGATTAAGGTAGACAATATCTTTATGGCTGACAGGATAGCAGGAGATATAGAGAGGGAGGTAGGTATTGGATATCTGGTGAGGGACTGGATGAGATTAAATCGTAATATATTCTCTGCCCTTAAATTAGAAAAGATTATGATGTTTATAATCCTTATATTAATAATACTTGTAGCATCTTTTAATATAATAAGCACCCTTGCCATGATAGTAGTAGAAAAAGGAAAGGAGATCGCTATTCTAAAAAGCATGGGAGCAAAGAATAGGGAGATAATGAAGATATTTATGATAAACGGGCTGGTTATAGGGATAATGGGGACGATTATAGGTATCCCTCTTGGTTATGGGGTATGTGCATTGTTAGAGAGATTTATCTCCCTGCCCGGAGACATATATTATATAAGCCATATACCAGTAAGGATAAGGATATTAGATATATTATTAGTATCATCATCTGCGATCATCATAAGTTTTTTATCTACACTCTATCCCTCATGGCAGGCAGCAAAGTTAAATCCAGTAGATGCACTGAGATATGAGTGATAATCCGCATATCTCAGTTTTCATTTGCTCTATTGCACTGCCCCTTGTTTTGCCAACCGGAAATATAATGATATGGTAGTTATCACAATCAGAATGCTTGTAACATGTGCAGCAGGCATAATATTCCAGAATATAAGCGAATCTCCTCTAAAGAATTCAATAATAAATCTTGCAATCCCATAACAGGTACCATATATAAGAAATAACTGCCCATCAAATCTCATCTTCTTTCTTAGATTCCATATAACCACGAATATAACAAGATCAGTAAAGAGTTCATAAAATTGAGTCGGATGAAGAGGTATTCCTAATGGAGCCATTGAATCCGGATTTGTAAAAACAATAGCCCAGAAAAGGTCAGTAGGCTTACCATAACTGCACCCATTTAATGTACATGCCCCTCTTCCTATTGCCTGCCCTATTATAATAGAAGGCGCCAGCAGATCTCCAAACCGCCAGAATGATATTCCCTTCTTTCTGGAAAACCATATTCCTGCAGCTAAACCACCTATCAATCCTCCATGGATGGCAATTCCTCCCTTCCATATTGCCGGTATCTCTAAGGGATGTATTAAAAACCACTTCAGGTCTGAAAAGAGGACATAATATATTCTTGCACCAACAATGCCAAAGAGCAGGGCATAGAAGAGAAAATCAAAGACCATATCAGGATCCATCCCCCTTCTCTTTGCCTCCTTTACTCCTACAAAAGTAGCTGTAAGAGAGGCAAGGGCTATCATTACCCCGTATGACCTTATCTCAAATTCACCTATCTTAAATAATATCGGATACATTTATCTACCCATTTGATTGTCTGGCGGAATAGTTACAAAAAATGTTACGGAACAGCTTGTCGAGTCGTATGCCACCTCATTTTTTCTAATTCTCCAATTTTTTAAAATAACACCAATTCCACTATATGTCAAGAGATTGAGCCACGCGGCAGTTATTCATTCTTTTTTGGTAACTATTCCGCTAATGCAAAAATTGCCAAATGATTTGTCATTCTGAGTGGAACGAAGAATATGCTTTTTTGCATACCCGAGGTGAACAAATTTGCTCATGAACGTTTACTAATGTGATTTTGATATGCATATAACATTGATTTTAAAGGTAAAAACAAAACCAAACATTATATTATCAATATTCGTCAATGGATTGACAATCAGACACTTTTTTTGACATTAAAACAGGGCGATTTTATTTTCTACCAACTTTTGAGAAATCAAAGAGTCAGGAGTAATATTAAAGTAAACATACATGAACGAGTTGTTCACCCCCG
>JBHHUU010000021.1:0-20230 GCA_046753905.1 Nitrospirota bacterium
TGGATCGGACAAAGATAACCTGAAGATGAGATGCAGAATGTGATAGTTATTTTTTTACAGACCCTAAGTGTAATCGTAACAGATTATCAGTCGCATCTTTGTAGTATCAATATAATACTTTACAATAATACTTTACATGGAATTAGTTTAAGGAGAAATTATATGAAGAGAAAATTTTTATGTTTTGTTTGTTGGTTGACAATATTTATTATTATCAGCGGTCAGGAGAGAGTATATGCCAGGGGTGACAAAAATGGATTGGAGTTACTTGAAGGACTTCAGAATGTCTTTATTGAAATTTCAGAGAATGTCACACCATCTGTGGTAAATATCTCACCGATTAATCTTACTAATTTTCTGAGACATCCTAATCTCTCTCCGGATAAAAAAGATAAGCATGATAATATTCCGCAAGGTTCAGGCTCAGGAGTTATTATAGATAAGGATGGTTATATTATTACAAACAATCATGTTGTAGGTAATAACAAAGAGGTAGAGGTCAAGCTTTCAGATAAGACGCGGTATGTAGGAAAGGTAATAGGAAAAGACCCTGATACAGATGTAGCATTGGTGAAGATAGATACAGAACGAGAGCTTCCATTCGTGGAACTTGGCGATTCCGCTAATGTCAGGGTAGGACAGTGGGTAATAGCAGTAGGCAATCCTTATGGATTGGACAGGACTGTAACTGTAGGTGTGGTTAGTGCTACAGGGAGAGAGAATGTAAATCTTTCAAGGTATGAAAACTTTATTCAGACCGATGCATCAATAAATCCGGGAAATAGCGGAGGTCCTCTTTTTAACATACATGGAGAGGTTATAGGGATAAATACTGCAATAATCAACTTTGCTCAGGGGATAGGGTTTGCTATTCCATCTAACATGGTTGAGCAGGTAATAGAACAGTTAAAGACAAGAGGAAAGGTAGTAAGAGGCTGGCTTGGTGTAGGAATACAACTTTTGACATCTGAACTGGCTGAACAATTTGGGGTAAAAGAGGGAGAAGGTGTGCTTGTCAGTGATGTATTTGAGGGTGACCCCGCATATAATGCAGGAATCAAACATGGTGATATCATAACAAGTGTGAACAATAAAGCAGTAAATTCACCCAGTTTATTATCAAGGCTAATAGCTGAGGTTCAGCCAAATCAGGTGGCTGAGATCAAGATGATTCGTAATGGAGAGGCAAGAACTCTTTTCGTTGAGCTTGATGAGAGGAAAGATGATAAGATGCTGGTCTCTCTTCCAGAGAAAAAACAGTCAGAGATAATTATTGGGATTGATGTAAAAGATATTACTCCTGAGCTATCTGAAAAGTTTAATATAAAAAAGGGAAAAAAAGGAGTTGTTATTATAGAAGTAAAGCCTGACAGCCCTGCAGGACGGGAAGGTCTTAAAAAAGGAGACATCTTAACAGAATTTAATAAAAATGAAGTAAATAATATAGATGACTTTAACAGGGTACTAAGTAATATAAAGGGGAATGAGAGTCTTCTGCTTCGTGTTGTCAGAGACAAGAGGGGAATCTATATGGTATTAAAGTTAGATAAGGATTTATAATATCAGGGGGTAAAGATTATGATACCTACTATAGAATGGAGAGATGGAAGAGTCAGGATGCTTGATCAGACAAGACTTCCTGAGGAGACAGTCTATATTGATTGTAAAGATTATCTGACAGTAGCTAAAGGGATTAAGGAGTTATGGATAAGAGGAGCCCCTGCTATTGGTATCGCCGCAGCCATGGGGGTTGCACTGGGAGCAGAAAGCATAGATGCAAAAGGGTTTGACCAGTTTTATGAGAGACTAAAACCTATATGTGAAACTATCAGGTCTACGAGGCCTACGGCTGTTAATCTCTTCTGGGCGGTAAAAAATATGGAGAGGTTTGTATTAACCCACAGAGATAAGGATATTAAGACCATTAAAGATATGATGGTAAATGAGGCAAAGAGGATATTAGAGGAAGATGTAGAGATTAATAAAGCTATTGGAAAATTTGGGGCTGAATTTGTAAAGGATGGTGATACTATTCACACACACTGTAATGCCGGAGCATTGGCAACAGGAGGATATGGGACTGCCCTTGGGGTTATAAGGGCAGCATGGGAATCAGGGAAAGATATCAGAGTGATTGCCGATGAAACAAGGCCTGTTCTTCAGGGTGCGCGTCTTACTTCATGGGAGTTAATAGAGGATGACATACCAGTAACACTGATTACAGATAATATGGCTGGATATATTATGAAAAAGGGGATGATCGATCTCTGTGTGGTTGGAGCAGACAGGATTACATCTAAAGGAGATGTTGCAAATAAGATTGGAACTTACAGTATCGCAGTATTAGCAAAACACCACAGAATACCCTTTTATGTTGCTGCCCCTATCTCTACTATTGATTTCTCACTGACTTCAGGAGAAGAGATACCCATAGAAGAGAGAGATAGCAATGAGGTTACGCATATCTCTGGAAAGGTAAGGATTGCACCGGAAAACGTAGATGTCCTTAATCCAGCATTTGATGTTACACCATGTGAGTATATTAGTGCTATAATTACAGAAAGGGGTGCATTCAAACCAGAAGATATAAATATGTTGAAAAACAAAGAGGTGGATTTAGAAACAATGTAACTAATCAGCTAATACAGAGTGAGGGGTGGAAAAGAGTTTATAGCGTCACCTTAGTGTTTAGCTCTCACTACTCATAGAGACCTGATCAGAAATGATACTGTTGTATCTGAATAAACCTATTATAATCATACGCATTATAAAGTCTTTGGAACCCCTTGCTCTGTATTAGCTGATTAGTTACGAAACAATAAGAATAAGTTAACATCTCATCTGCTTGATGAGGAAAAAAGGAGTATAGACATGCAAAGATTTTTAATGAGATTTAGACTCAGTATCTGGATAATCTTATTTGTTATCTTTTTGGCATCAGGGATAGGATGCAGTGCCTATAACAAAAAGAGCCTGTTAGATTACGACTATCCGTACACAGACTATTACAATTATTATCCCGGTTACCCTTATTATTATCCCTACTATTCCAACTATAATTATCCTTACTCTGATTTCTATTCTCCATATCCCTATTATTACCCATCTCCCTACTATTATCCTTACTGATAATGGATAATATGCCCATACTCTAACTTATGGCTCATGATAGGGATGAAAAATGGGCTCGTTTTATAGCGGGAATTGCTATCATCTTAATAACAGTGATAGTCTACCTGCCTGCTGTAAAGGGAGGCTTTATCTGGGATGATGATGACTATGTTACTGAAAACAGTAATCTCAGGAATGTTGAGGGACTAAAAAAGATATGGCTTGATCCAATATCTCTGCCTCAATACTATCCAATGGTATTTACCACCTTCTGGATTGAATACCATATATGGCAGACAAACCCCATTGGTTATCATTTAACCAATGTTACGCTGCATGCTCTATGCGCTGTTCTGCTTTGGATTATTCTGCAATACCTGCATCTTCCATGCGCATGGCTGACAGCAATAATCTTTGCGATCCATCCTGTGCATGTGGAATCTGTTGCATGGATTACAGAGCGTAAAAACCTGCTTTCAGGATTATTTTATCTCTCTTCTCTCTTGGTTTATATACGTTTTGCCGGCTTGGATAAATCAACACTATACAAAAGGCAATGGAGTCTTTATTGCCTGTCATTGGGTCTATTCATCTGTGCGCTATTGAGTAAGACTGTTACTGCCTCTCTGCCGGCAGTAATAATGCTTTTGTTATGGTGGAAGCGGGACAGTATCTTACGACAGGAGATCATTTTATTGCTTCCATTCTTTTTAATCGGGGCAATAATGGGCATTATAACCGTATGGATAGAGATAAATCATGTAGGAGCTCAGGGCAAAGAATGGATGTTCTCTTTAACAGACAGGACTCTTATAGCTGGCCGTGCATTATGGTTCTATTTCTCCAAGATAGTCTGGCCTGCCCCTCTTATGTTCATATACCCAAGATGGAATATAGATTCTAATATCTGGTGGCAATATCTATATCCATTGGGAGCTATAACGATTATTGCAGGTCTCTTCCTTTTATATAGATACAGGTTTACTGGAAAATCTCCTCTTGCAGCAGTATCAATCTTTTATGTCACACTGTCACCTGCATTAGGATTCATTAATATCTATCCTTTCAGATACTCTTTTGTTGCAGATCACTTTCAATATCTGGCAAGTATTAGTTTGATAGTCCTGTTTACTGGCATACTGACATGGTATAAAAATAGATATAAAGTGATAAATACTATTATCAGTCTGCTTATTGTCTGTATACTGGGGATACTGACATGGCGGCAGGGATATATCTATCAGGATCAGGAGACTCTGTGGCGAGATACCCTGAAAAAGAATCCATCTGCATTTATAGCACACAACAATCTGGGCATTATATTATCAGAGCAGGGAAAGTCAGAAGAGGCAATTGCACATTATATGAAGGCACTGCAATTCAAATCTGACCGTGAAAAGGCACACAATAATCTGGGACTTGTCTTGGCGGAACAGGGAAAGGTCAAAGATGCGATTATCCATTATCGCGAGGCATTGCAGATCAAAGGGGATTATGCTGATGCACATTACAATCTTGGGGTTATATTATCAAAACAGGGAAAGATGGAAGAGGCAATTGCACATTATATGAAGGTACTCAAAATAAATCCAGACAATGATATTGTCTATAATAGTATTGGAGTGGCATTGGCAAAACTTGGCAGGATAAAAGAGGCAAGCGCCTATTTTTCAAAGGCTGTACAGATAAATCCAGACTTTACAAATGCACAGCGCAACCTGAGACTTGCCATAGAGAAGATGGGCAACAGAAACAGAGACCATAAAAAATGAAAAGGCTAATACAAAATCTACTCCTGATCTTATCAGGTTCTCTTATTGGGTTGTTGTTAATTGAGATAATATTATCACTGCTTGACATCCCTGTATTTCATAATGCCCATAATACATTTCCATCACAACAGTTTCTGTTCAGAATGCTTGAAAATGGCAAATACTACTATACCTATATACCATCCTCAAATATTAAATTTATCTATGACAGCAATCCAAGGGGATATTTTGATAGCAAGAATGTTGTTACTCATAAGACTAACTCATTAGGATTCAGGGGAAAAGAATATTCTATGAAGAAGACTCCTGACACCATTAGAATAGTCTTTCTGGGTGATTCATTTACATTTGGAGAGGGTGTAAAAGATAATGATATATTTTCAAAGAGGCTTGTTGAACTATTAAACGAAAAATATAAAACAAGAAGAAATTTACATTTTGAAGGTTATAATTTCGGGGTAGGAGGATATAATACTGAACAGTCATTATTTTTACTAAAAAATTTAGTCTTAAAGGCAGATCCGGATATAGTTATATTGGGATATACCCTGAATGATGCTGAACCGAAATTATTTTATATTGACAGAGAGACACAATCTATAAAACGGATGCCCAGAGAAAAAAATATTAATGAAGGACTGGCTTATTCAAAACCACCAGAGACATTATTATATAAGTTAAGGTCTGTAAGACTTATCTGGCAGTTTTTAAAAAATAATAAATTGAAAAGAGAGACCATAGATTATTATAACTCGTTATATAATGAGGGTAATCCTGACTGGAATATTACAAAAGAAAGCCTGAAAAAGATCATAAATATCTGTGATGATAATAGAATTGATTGTTATATAGTCTGTTTTCCTCTGCTATACGAATTAAATGACAATTATCCCTTCAGACATATCCATAAACTGATTAAAGATATAGTAACCTCAGTTGGTTCAGATCATGTTGACTTTATTGATCTCTTTCCATACTTCAAAGGGCAGAAAGATACTGAATTATGGGTACATCCAACTGACCAGCATCCAAATGAAATCGCCCATAAAATAGTAGCAGGGGCAATATTCAATTATATTAACCGAGAAAGGGTATTGCCTGACTAATGATGAGAGTGCAATATGGGAATCCGATGCAGCATTTCTCTACAGGCTGTTACATAACTGTCATTTTGAGCCGAAGGCGAGAAATCTTGATTGCACAACTTATTGATAGTTACAGATTTTGTAACTTATCCCTCTTCCTTTAGCTTTTTTATCTCTTCAGTAAGCAGAGGCACAACCTCAAAGAGGTCTCCAACAATCCCATAATTGGCTATCTTAAATATGGGTGCATCAGGGTCTGTATTTATAGCCACGATATATTTTGATGATGACATCCCTGCCTGATGCTGGACAGCGCCAGATATGCCGCAGGCGATATAGAGGGTGGGAGTTACTGTCTTACCCGTAAGACCCACCTGAAATGAATGATGCCTCCAGCCGGCATCAACAACTGCTCTGGATGCCCCAACAGCAGCGTTTAATACCTTTGCAAGATTCTCAATGATATAGAAATTTTCAGGGGCTTTAAGCCCACGACCTCCAGAGACAATAATTTTTGCCTCAGTCAGTTCTATTCTCTCCTCTTCTCCTGCAATAACATCCTTGAGTATTGTCTTAAGGTCTTTCTTTGCAATATTGGTCTGCAATCTTTGAGATGGGATATTTCTGTTTTTATCTGCGGTAGGCGGACTAAAGATATTTTGCCTCAGTGTAACTACCTGCAAAGACTCATCATTACTTGCCACTTTTGCCCATACTTTACCTCCATACATCGGCCGCGTATATATCAAACCTCCATCTTTTATCTCAATATCCATACAATCAGAAATAAAAGGGCTTTTAAGCCTTGCAGCAAGTTTCGGACTAATATCCTTTCCCATAGAAGTTGCCCCTAAAAGGATCACAGACAACCCATGATCCTGTGCAAACTCCGTCAGCACTGTGACATATCCATCCGGCGAATAATCTGCTAATAGCTCATCATCAGCAATATATATGTTATCAGCACCATACTTTGACAGTTCCTTAACCAGTTTATCTAATCTATGTCCAATAACCACAACTGACAGCTCCTTTTGCAGTTGTTTTGAAATATCTATCCCCACACCTATTGCCTCAAGACTTACCTTTTTTAGCTTTCCATTCCTTTGTTCTGCAAAGACTGCAATTCCATCTTTCATCCTTGATCCTCCTCTATATCAGGTATCATATCCCTAAATCACCTTTGATTCTCCTTTTAGCAGATTTACCAATTCTTTTACTGCATCCTGATGACTCCCCTGAATAATTCGTCCTGCTTCCCTCTTTGGAGGATCAGACATATTTATTAATCTGATTTTGGATGCATTATTTTCCATCACATCAGGGGTTAGTCCCAATTCCTCTAATCCTATCTTCTGTAATGGCTTCTGTTTTGCTTTCATTATGCCAGGTAGTGATGGATATCTTGGTTCATTCATACCCTTTTGACATGTGATGATTACAGGAAGGTTCGCATCTATTACCTCTATGCCTCCTTCTATCTGCCTGTTTGCAGTTACCTTTTTATTTTCATGGTCTAACTCCAATTTATTGACAACAGAGATATGACCTATCCCTGACAATTCCCCTGTCTGAATACCCACAGCCCCGTTATCATCATCAATAGCATGTTTGCCAAAGAGGATTATATCATAAGGGATACTCTTTAATACCTTTGAGAGTATTAAGGCAGTCTTATATGAATCACAGCAATTAATCCCATCATCAATCACGTGAACAGCTTTATCAGCTCCCATAGCAAGACATGTCCGTAATGCACTGACAACCCTTTCAGTACCTATAGATACTACTGTTAGAGAGGAATCACCTATCCTCTCCTTTATCCTCAATCCCTCTTCAACTGCAAATTCATCATAGGGGTTTACCACATAGGGCAATTCATCTCTTTCTATATCATTACCTTCAGAATTTACCTTTATTCTTGCCTCAGTTGCAGGCACCTGTTTTATACAGACAACAATATTCATTATTCCCTCCTGAATCTATATTAACCTTTCTATGCTTCCTTCCCTGTATTAGCTGAATAGTTACTATTATTATATCATCTAACGTTAATAAAAGAAATCTGGAAATAGAGATTCTCATATTCTGAAGGTCTCAGACTCGCTACAGCAACAGACCCTTAGAGCTTGTTAAAAAAATGAATCCTTGACAGGAATAAAGGTAAAGAGATATTATGTATATAGTTAGTAAAGTAAATTCATCGTAACTATTCATCCTTGAACCCTTTCTTTTGTCTATTATTACTAAAGATCGATTAAAAAAAATGAAACAGTCATGCCGACCAATCGGCACAAACAAAAATGAAAATCTAATCCCCCCTAAAACCCCTTTGGTAAAGGAGGGAAGGGGGGATTTTCGGACTAATAAAGATATCAGGCAGGCAATAATCATTTTAGCCTTTATTCTTTTTTCTCTGTTCAATGGAGTGACAATGTTATTTGCTGAGGAAAAAGGGAAGATATATGTGGCTTTATATGACAGCCCTATTAATCCAGTTGCCGCTGAATTTATTACTAAGTCAATTGATGAGGCAGCTCGGAATAAAGCCCAGGCATTAATTATACAGCTTGATACGCCCGGTGGATTAGACCAATCCATGAGAATTATAGTAAAGAAGATAACCTCATCTGAGATACCTGTAATAGTCTTTGTATCGCCTACTGGAGCAAGGGCTGCGTCAGCAGGGGTCTTTATCACACTTGCTGCACATATAGCTGCAATGGCTCCAGGAACCAATATAGGAGCTGCCCACCCTGTTGCATTAGGCGGAGGTAAGATAGATGAAGATATGAGGAGCAAGATAGAGAATGATGCTGTAGCGTATATCAAGTCTATCGCTGAGATGCGGGGCAAAAATGTAAAATGGGCGGAAGATGCTGTTATGTCAAGTGTCTCTATTACAGAAAAGGAGGCATTAGAATTAAATGTAATTGATATGATTGCGGATGACATTGATATGTTGATAAAAGATCTCAATGGGAAAAAGATAACTATAAATAACAAAGAACATATCCTTGATACTCAGGAAGTTGAGATAAGAAGGATAGATATGGGCATGAGGCTCAGGATATTAAATGCTATTAGTGATCCTAATATTGCATTTGTTTTAATGAGTATAGGGATGATAGGACTGTTCTTTGAACTCTCTAACCCTGGACTGATATTACCGGGTGTGGTCGGCACTATATCTCTTATCCTTGCCTTTTATTCATTTCAAACCCTCCCAATAAATTATGCAGGGCTTTTACTCATGATTTTAGGGATAATATTATTTATTGCTGAAGTAAAGGTGATAAGCTATGGACTCTTGACTGTAGGCGGTATTATATCAATGATATTAGGCTCAATAATGTTAATAGACTCAGACCTCCCCTTTTTAAAGATATCATGGAGTGTTATTCTGCCTGTTACAGTGGCTATAGCCTTGTTTATCTCAGTATCCCTCAGATTAGTAATTAATGCCCACAAAAAGTTGCCTGTGATCGGACAGGAGGGACTTATAGGTATGACTGGTATTGCCAGCACAGACATCAATGGAATCAATGTGGAAGGGATGGTATATCTCAATGGAGAGTTATGGAGTGCGTCAAGCAATGAAATGATCAAAAAAGGAGAAAGGATAGAGGTTGCTGAGATTCATAATTTAAGGTTAACTGTTGTGAAAGCAGTAAACAGTCATGAACAATAAGCGTAACTATTCAGCTAATACAGAGTGAGGGATGGAAAAGAGTTTATAGCGTCACCTTAGTGTTTAGCTCTCATTACTCATAGAGACCTGTTCTGAAATGATGCTGTTGTATCTTAATAAACTTATTATAATCATACGCATTATAAAGTCTTTGGAACCCCTTGCTCTGTATTAGCTGAATAGTTACCAATAAGCATTGTTCAGCCACGAGGATGGTCAGTTATCATTATATATGTTAAATTAGCAATGCCGAATTTTTGGTCAATTTTTGCATTAGCTGAATAGTTACCAAAAAAGAATGAATTTGCCGTGGTAAAAGACTTGACAAATATGAGATATAGTAATATCATTACAATGATGGAGAAATGTGGCAAAGATACTGCTTCATTAAAGGAACTCTTCATGAATTGTTGTTGTCCATCTAAATGAATAGTCGTTTTTTTATAGGCGGGGGATACAATATCCTCCGCCTATTTTTTGTCAGCTCTTAATGAGCGGGGAATGTTTCCATTCCTGTAATAGCTGTGTAAATGGTTCGGCTGCAATGGGTCTGCTAAAATAGTATCCCTGTATCTCATCACATTGGTGTGACTGCAAGAATGATAGTTGTTCAGCAGTCTCAACGCCCTCGGCAATTACTTTCATTTTAAGGCTATGAGCCATAGTAATAATAGTCTGTACAATCATTGAGTCATCAGGGTCAGATGTAATATCCCGTACAAATGACTGGTCGATTTTGAGTATATCAATAGGAAATCGTTTCAGATAGGTCAGAGATGAATAACCTGTGCCAAAATCGTCTATAGAGAGATGTATCCCCATGTTTTTCAGCTCACACAATTTCATAAGGGTTGACTCTGCATCTTCCATAATAATACTCTCTGTGATTTCAAGTTCAAGACAATTGCAGTCAAGACCTGTCTCTTTTAACACCCTGTCTATCATCTCTATCAGGTTTTGTTGTTTGAACTGGAGACCTGACAGGTTTACTGAAATGCAGAGCGACGGGAAACCAGCTATATGCCATGATCTGGTTTGTTCGCATGCGGTATGCAGCACCCACTCACCAATAGGTATAATCAATCCTGTTTCTTCTGCTATAGGGATAAATTCTCCAGGAGAGACCATCCCAAGCTCCGGGTGACGCCAGCGTATCAGTGCCTCCATTCCAATGATCTGTTTAGTCTTTGAATCAACCCTTGGCTGGTAATATAACAGGAATTCTTTACGCTCCAGCCCATGACGCAGCTCTGTCTCCATTGTTAGCACATCCAGATCATTAATATTCATCTTACCCGAATAGAAGAGGTAGTTGTTTTTACCTTGCTGTTTGGCGTGATACATGGCTGTGTTGGCATTCTTGACCAGGACATCTATGCCTTCTCCATCAAAGGGATAGATGGTTATCCCGATACTTACAGTAATAAATATTTCGTGCCCATCCACTGTAAAAGGCATGGAGAGTGCATCAATAATTCTCTGGGCAACTAGAGATGCACTATGTGCATTGATTATATCAGGCAAGATAATCGTAAATTCATCACCTGCTATTCGGGCTGCTGTATCAACTTTACGAATACAATCACTCAGACGCTTTCCCACATTCGTCAGCAGTTTGTCACCAGCATGGTGGCCCAGTGTATCATTGATGTTTTTGAAACGATTTATGTCAAAGAACATGACTGCTAATATCAGTTTATTGCGTGCTGACTGATTCAGTGCCTGCTGCAGGCGATCCTGAAATAATGTGCGGTTGGGCAGATTAGTAAGGACATCGTGATAAGCCAGCCAGTGGATATGTTCTTCAGTCTTTTTTATTTTGGTAATATCATCAAATATGCCTATATAGTGAGTAAGCCTGTTTTTATTATCTTTAACAGCGCTGATAGATAGCCACTTGGGGTAGAGTTCTCCGTTTTTGCGTCTATTCCAAATTTCACCCTGCCATTCCCCTGTCTCTGCCAGAGTTGCCCACATATTTTTATAAAATTCAGCGTCATGCCGTCCTGATTTCATTATCCCCGGCTTTTTTCCTTTTACTTCCTCCGGTGTATATCCAGTTATCCTGCAGAAGGCAGAGTTCACATCAATAATATTGGCATGGGGATCAGTAATAAGTATGCCTTCGTTACTGTTCCTGAATATCTGAGAATTTATACGCTTTTTCTCTTCTTCTATCTCACGAAGGGCATTCTCTGCCATCTTACGTTCGGTAATATCTTTTGCACCGCATACTATTCCACTAACCTCTCCATTATTGTTATACATAACCGAAGCTGAAAAAGCGATTGGTATCTTTTTGCCATCTTTTGATATATAGACTTTCTCTACATTACCGATAAAGGACTCTTTGATTATATAATCCATCCATTTAAACATATCTTTCTCTTCGCATATTATTCCAATAGACCTTCCGATCAGTTCATCTTCTCTATATCCTGAAAGATTGAGGGTTGCCTGATTGACTGATTTAATTATCCCATCAGGACTGATGACAATGAGACTATCTATCATTGATCGGAAGATATTATCCATATAATCCTGAGATACTGTTGTCCTTTGAAGGTCTTCTGTCATCCTGTTAAACGATGATGCCAATTCTCCAAACTCATCTCTTGATTTTAGGTCTATTCTGTAATCTAATCTGCCCATTCCAATAATCTCTGTTCCCTTCTTGAGTTTATTCAGAGAGGCTATCATCTCTCTTATCAACCTAAGAAAGAGAAAAAAGATAAACAATGAAATTATTGTTATTACAACAATACCATACACCACTGCGGAAAAAATCATATCAAGTAATTTATGATTTGTGTCAGCAATCTTTGTTCTGATATCATTGATAGCCATTGTGATACGGGGAAGGATGACATCTTCCACTATTGTTTCTACTCTTTCCTCCATAAACCCGAATGCCTCTTCTGTCTGATTATCCTTTTTCAATTCATAGACTGTTTCAATTAACTCTAAAACTTCTATATATTTTTCCCCCGTATCCATGGCAATCTCAAACTTTTTTCTTTCATCATCCCCAATAAGCATACCTCTGTTTGCTTTTTTAATCCATTCTTTCAATGCCATCTTTGCGTTTATCCTATATTCCTCACCTTTCTTTTTTTGCTCCTCTTCACCATATATAATATAATCCATTATTTCTTTCATCTGCCTGTTAATATTTAAATAAATGCTGTCAAAAGTGAGAAAATCATGGATAGACCTTTGTGCAATCTCTACCTGTTCCCTGTTTTCTTCCATAACCCATGGCATCAAAGCAATACTTAACAATAACTCATTATATGCCTCTTCAACCTCTTTTACTTCATCAGACATAATATTATCAATACTATCAAACAGGACATCGTCTATCCATGGCTCGGTCTTTTTTTCTATAAGTTTAAATGCCTCTTCTCTATCACCTATTTTCGCCAATTCAAATGCCTTTATGACCATTTCTATAACCATATTATATGTCTTTTCCACATCCTTTGTTTTTACTATATGGGCATTTCCTTTTTCTGATACAACTTCTCTGCTCTTTTTTTCGGTCTTAATCCATTCATTTAATGCCTGTTCTGCTTCTGCTCCATATTTTTCAAACTTCTTTTTATTAGTTTCTTCAAGTGACATAAAATAATCCATTGCCTCTTTCATCTGTCTGTTAATAGTTAATCGCAGTTTTGCTGCTGCCTGAAGATCACTAAAAGCTACATTCACAATATTCACCTTTTCCATATTCTTCAGAGAGCTCCAGATCATAAATCCAGCGACTAACCCAAGAATCAGACCAATTACAACCAATATGATTATCAATTTACCTTTTATGGTCATACTTTCACCTAAATACCTAAAAGAGGAACTTTATATTAAAAAACACTGAATATCTGTCAAATGAAAAGTAGGGAACAATAATATCTTTATCTGATACTACACGATAGGTATTGAGAATGGACTGAATTGCCGCAATAGACACTATTACCTCTTTATTAATACCTGTTTCCTGAACAATAGCAACAGGATCAAAATTTCTGTTTTGTGTGGGCGAAAGATAGAACGCATAGAGTGAATACCACAAAAAATCAGTAGAACTGAAGAATAGCAGTGACCTGTTATAAGTTGTCGGCGACATCCTGAATCTTCTCAACGAATATTCAAAGGTATAACTGCTTGCAATCTCACCAGCGGTATGATATGTGAATTTTGATTTCTTATCAATTGATTGAACAGTACTTAAACCAAAAAAGAAACTCCCATTGTGTCTTGTAAGAAAAGTGAGGGTATTACCTTTAGCACCTACTCCGCTTGCCGCAATATAGTGTCCTGACTCATGAATAGTCACGTTTGTAATAAAGGCAAGACCTATCTCTGATATATCTTCCAATTCAATAGCCAGTACATTAACAGGAGACAGGAATAATAAAAATACAATAAAAATTATTTTTTTTGAATTAAACATTACAAAAAAAAAGCCTATACCCTCCGACAGAAGGCATAGGCCTTAAATAAAAAACCACTTCGGCAGTCATTACAACCATATTCATAAACTATTTCCCTCACCCTCCATCGAATGGAGAATAAGGGAGAACTTAGGTCAATGACTTTGCGAACCCTATCTTTCAATAGAGCGTGCCTTTGTCGGTGGTGCGGCAGTAATTATTTAATTTTCCTTTAATAAACTTAACACCGATGTTAAATACTGTCAAGGATGGCAAATTCGTCCCAATACTGTTCGGCATGATAATTGCTAATCATGTATTAGAAGCAAAGTTTCCCTTTTCCTTTTAATGTAAGGGGATTTTCTTTCTGCCTACTTAATGAAGACGCCATCTCCCCACTTATGTAAAGGGTTAGGGTGCTGATAATTGCCCATTAAACTTGCTTTATTTTTATTAATTAAATATACTATTCTCATATATGAGAGTCTTATATGCTGTCCTGTTTGATACCTTCTTTTTTTATTTTATGACTCTCATAATATTTTTGGATGTTTTGACTGAAGAATAAAAAAAAGTATAAGGGTATAGATAGTATGCCATATTTTTCTTATAGAGCAGGGACAAGCGATGGAAAGATTATAGAGGAAAAGATTGAGGCAGATGATGAGGAGAGTTTAAAAAAAGAGCTTGAGGATAAGGGTTATTTAATATTCTCTATAAAAATGAAGGGGGGGTTATCAAACCGCATAACTCTCTCATCAATAAGAGGAGGTATTGATCCTAAGGAGTTTATTATATTTAATCAGGAGTTCCTTGCTCTTGTAAAGGCAGGTCTCCCAATAATCAAGACGATTGATATCTTGATTGAAAGGGCAGGGGATAAGGGGTTTAATGAGGCATTAAGAGGTGTAAGGAGTGATATCAAGGGAGGTTCTTCTATTTCAGACGCAATGAGGAAGTATCCCTCCTATTTCCCTGATATATATATATCCTCTTTAAAGGCAGGAGAAAGAAGCGGGAATTTAACAGTTATCATGGAAAGATATATTTTGTATCTAAAGGATATGGCTGCCATTCGTAAAAAGGTGGTCTCTGCCCTTGCCTATCCTTCCTTTCTTTTAATAATTGCAGTATCTGTAATTATATTTCTTTTAATATTTGTTATGCCTACTTTTTCAGAGATATATAAGGAATCAAAAGACCAGATACCATTTGCTACATCAGTCTTATTGCAGATTGTAGATTTCTTAAAGACTAATATATCTTATTTTATACTTGTAATAATAGCCTGCATTATAACGCTCAGATATCTGTATAAGACAGATAAGGGAAAAGATTTTTTTGACACTATAATACTGAAAGTGCCATTAATTGGAGATGTTGTAAACAGACATAATATTATCAGGATTGCGAGAACACTTTCCACAGTGCTAAGCGGAGGCATTCCCCTTGTCTCCTCTCTTGATATAGTTTCTGAAGCAATAACTAACAGGACTATATCAAGAGATATAAATTGGGTTAGAGAGAGGATAAAAGAGGGGATGGGCTTAGGAAAGGCATTTGAGAAGACAGGTCTTATGCCAAAGATATCAGTAGAAATGATAGAGGTAGGTGAGGCGACTGGTTCTATAGAGGAGATGCTAAATAATATTGCAGACTTTCACGAAGAAGAGTTAGACGCCAGATTAAACAGGATAACCACATATATAGAGCCCATGCTTCTGTTAATTATGGGAACTATTGTGGCTGTAATAGTAATCATAATGTATCTTCCTATATTTCATCTTGCTGGAACAATCAGATAAAAGGAAAAGGATTCTATGGAGACAATATTTAAAAAGAAAAGGATTGGAGAGATACTAATAGAAAAAGGGATGATAAAGGAATCAGACCTTGATAAGGTGTTATTAGAGATTGATAACAGTGATAAGAGGTATCTCGGTCTTCAGCTTATAGAGAGAAAACTTATAACAGAAGAAGAATTAGCCATGGCACTGGCTATGCAGTTTGACTTAGAATATTTTCCCCTGACAGGATTCAGGATAGATCAAAGATTTTTCAGGACAATACCTGTTGAATTGATGTATAGATATCCCTTTATACCATACGAGGAAAGAGATGGAGTCTTTATTATTGTGCTGTCTGATCCGGGAAATCTATTATTTATTGATGAATTAGAGCTTATCCTCAAAAAGGATTTCAAGATTGGAGTAAGCACAAGGCCTGCTATATTAGAGGCATTAAAGAGGAGTGAGGGTTCAACACAGGTCTTAAAAAAGATTGAGACCGAATTTATGCCTGAACTTATAAAAGAGGATGAGAAGGGAGATGAAGTACTCTCTATTGAAAGTATCTCAAGGGATTCAAGCCCTGTTATAAAACTTGTTGATACCATTATATTAAATGCCATTCAAAAAAGAGCAAGCGATATACATATTGAAACCACTGAAAAGGATGTTTCTATAAGGTATCGTGTTGATGGAGTGTTATTTAAGGCAATGGAGCCTATGGATATAAAGTTTCATGACCCATTGATATCAAGAATAAAGGTGATGTCAGAGCTTGATATCGCTGAGAGGAGGGTTCCTCAGGATGGCCGTTTTAAGCTCCGTCTGGATCAAAAAAAGGTAGACTTCCGCGTATCCATACTTCCCGGTGCATTTGGCGAGGATATCGTTATAAGGATACTTGATAAGGAATATATAACAGCAGGCATAGCAGAGCTAAGGCTGGACAGACTTGGGTTTGATCCTGATGACATAAAAAGGTTCAGAAAGTCAATAGTAGAGCCTTATGGTATGGTGCTGGTAACAGGTCCGACTGGAAGCGGAAAGACAACCACATTATATGCAGCTATATCAGAGATCAATCATTATGAAGATAAGATTATTACTATTGAAGACCCTGTTGAATATCAGTTAAAGGATGTAGTCCAGATCCCTGTGAATGAGAAAAAAGGCATTACTTTTGCGAGGGGGCTTCGTTCTATATTAAGGCATGACCCTGATAAGATACTGGTAGGAGAGATAAGAGACTCTGAGACAGCATATATAGCTATTCAGTCTGCCCTGACAGGGCATCTGGTCTTTACCACTGTCCATGCCAATAATGCCTTTGATGTTATCGGCAGATTTGTTAATATGGGTATTGAGCCGTATAATTTTGTATCATCATTGAATTGTATCCTTGCACAGAGGCTGGTAAGAACAATCTGTATGAGCTGCAAGGAAGAGGTAAAGATAACTAAAGAGATATGTGAGGGTTCCGGCCTGAATTATGAAGAAGTTAGAGATACTCCAATCTATAATGGGAAAGGTTGTTCAGAATGTAATGGAATAGGCTATAAGGGAAGAAAGGCTATAACAGAATTCCTTGACCTGTCAGACAGGATAAAAGAGATGATACTGGATAGAAAGCCATCTTCTGAGATAAGGAAGGCAGCAATTCAGGAGGGTATGATAACATTGCGTCAGTCAGCTATGAAAAAAGTATTCAATGGAGAGACCACATTCAGAGAGATAAACAGGGTAACCTTTGTAGAGTAGAATGATCAAAACAGGGCTTCATATAGGAATAAGACATCTTTCTCTTGTCAGGGTAAAAAAGTTTGGCAAAAAGGTATATCTAAATAGATATAAGATTATAGATATACCAGAAGGACTTATAATAACCTCACCTGTGGAATCTAATATCTCTGATGAAGAGGAGTTTAATAAAAGGCTTGCTCAATTATTTGATTCCACAATAAAAAAGGATAGTGAGATTTCCTTAAGCCTCCCGGACCAATCAGTCAGACTTCTGCTTTTAGAGCTTGATTTCATCCCCTCTGACAGAAGAGAATTAGAGGGAATTATAAGGTGGAATATGGAAAAAAAGTCTCTGCAGCTATTTAATAATACAAGGCTCTCTTATCAAATACTTGAGAAGGCATCCACACGGTCAAATAATAAAAATCTCCTTCTCGTCTCTACCATAAAAGATAATATCCTGCAGCAATACGAAGAGATAATCACTTCATACAGAGTTCAACCTGTAATAATTGATGTGTCATCCTTTCATATATTTAACCTCTTTCATAACAGTATAATCACAAACCCTGCATTAAAGGGACATGATTTTATATTCTTGAGTTTGACAGATATTACCTTTACCATAATGGTCTTTAAAAGAGGAATACTCGATTTTACAAGGATCAAGGGATTCAGGGATAATCTCCTCCTTGAAGATGAAAACAGAGATATAATAATATCTAAGACCATAGAAGAACTCAAACTCTCTCTCTCATTTTATAGCAAGGGAAAAGACCTGTCTCAGATAGCAAATATCTTTATATTTGCAGATACGGCATATAAAGGGATATATCAAAGGATTGAGAATGAACTATCATTAAAGACAGATGCCCTGTCTCAAAAAATGCTGCCTTTTCTAAAAGGCTTCTCTGAAATAAAAGAGGAGGAGTATTCTGAATTTATACCTGCAATAGCTGCTGCAATTGGAAGGTAATAATGGTAGAGACTTATTCCCTCTCCCCCACTGAGGGAAGGCGTTCATAACATATTTTGAAATCATGACTCTGGTAGCTGAACTTCCCTCCTACTCAAGTTCATACTCAAATATTACCTTGAATACAAGATCATCACTATTATCAGTCAATCCAACACCGATCCCTAAATTTGCATTAAGGTATTTTGCCAGTTTCATATCTACTGTAGGAAATATCAAATGCTCTTGCTCGTCAAAACTTTTAAAATTTCGTAATTCACCAAACTTTCCATGAAACTCAAGTCCTGTCTTTATTGTAGAAGATATAGGATAATAAACCCCTGCTGAATACTCAAACTCCATACCCTCTTTTACAACATCATCCCCACTTAATTTTTTATCAAATTTTGAATTTAAGATAAGCGCGATTTTACTGATCTCTTTTTCAAAGATAATCATTGTCTCAAGATGTTCCGAGCTTTTGTATTTTTCATCAGGGATGTAATATTCAAAATAGATGGCACTATCAAAAAACCTCTCCCCTTTCTCAAAAAACCTGTATCTTGTTATTACTGCCCTTGCCTGAACATATTCAAGGTTCTCTCCCTTTGGATCCTCAAAATCAATATAACCAGAGATTGTCCATCTATCTGTAAGTCCATACTCTATCTCAAAGGTATGACGAAAGAGCTTTTCTTTATCTATAAAATTGTTATCTAAAAATCTATATTTGTTATCACTCTTGATGAAATAATCGATCCAATATGATAGTTCTGTCTCTCCTTTCTTCGGTGTGTTATAACCATATACTTTAAAATCCCTTGCAAATCCATTATCTGACAATATTAATAAAGGTAATACCAACGTTAATAATAATAAAACTATTAATCTACTTTTCCCCATTTTTTATCCTCCAATCTGTTGTTTGTAAATTTTCATAAACTTTTTTCTCATGTTCTTTTTGAAAATGATTCTTATTATTAGAATCAATAATAACATAATAAAAAATAATGTCAAGCAATTTTTTATAAGCCCAGAAAGAGAGATAGGTGTGTCCTGAAGTATGGGATACCTGAGAGGTAAAAGGTCGTAATAAGATTAGTACCTAAACAATAGTTTTCGTGTTATTTGCGGCAGAAAATAATTTAACCCAAACATTCATGAACGAGTTGTTCACCCCCGAGCATGAAAATTAATCCCCCCTCTGCACAGGTGAATATCTTACAGTTGGCGGGTGTTGCAGGTGATCTGGAGTTTACCCGATAGTTCTATGCCTCTGTCCAGATCCCTGTCTGGAAGATATTAAGAGAGACTACCGATGACACTTCCTACCTGTTTATTATACCTCATTACTAAGGGTGTCCTCTAATACTATACCACTTCAGTTCTGGCTATGCCGGTAAAACAAAGATAACCTCAAAGATTGTATGCCTATGGTTTACCGCAAAATAAATTTGCGATAAACCCCCTTAGTTGTTGATAGTTAAGAACAAAATTGATAGAATAGCTGCTATAGAATGACTATATGCCCATGCAAGGTCTGTGATGATAACATGATATCTGAAATTATGATAATGAGTAAGGAGAGATTTGTCTTTCCTGCTTCGTAACTATTCAGCTAATACAGAGCAAGGGGTTCCAAAGACTTTATAATGCGTA
>JBHHUU010000022.1:0-19922 GCA_046753905.1 Nitrospirota bacterium
AGGAAAATTACCCGAATTTATGAATTGATTGCGTATTATTGTGCTGAATAGTTACTCTTTGTCTAAATATACCTTTTGGTGTCCAATGAACAGGCTCTTATATCGTTCTGAGAGAAATATTATATTTTTTTATCCTATACGCTATCTGTCGTGAAGTAAGACCCAGCATCCTTGCTGCTTTTGCCTGAACCCACCCGCACTTTTCAAGGGCAATGCTTATATTCCTCTTTTCAATACTCTCAACCTCTGTTGAGAGTGAAATGCTATCCTTGTCAGAGTGGTTAATCTGTTCTATTATATATCTGTCATGGACATCATCAACTATTACTGGCTTGACAATGATACCAGCAATATGAGAGATATCATCAGGGAGGATGATATCTCTCTCTGTCATGATAATAATTCTTTCAACACAATTTTGTAACTCTCTGATATTTCCAGGCCAATCATATCTCATCATAAGGTCTACAGCATCTTTTGATATCCTTACATTCTTGTTATTTTCTGCATTATATTTATCTACAAAGAACTCAATCAATAAAGGCATATCTTCTATTCTCTCTCTTAGAGGCGGCAGGGAGATGGGCACTACATTAAGACGATAATATAAGTCCTCCCTGAATCTTCCCTCCTGTACTGCCTTTTCTAAATCCCTGTTTGTAGCCGAAATTATACGCACATCAACCGAAATGGTTTTCCCACTGCCTATCCTCTCAAATTTCATCTCCTGTAAGACCCTTAATAGTTTTATCTGTGTGGTAATAGGTATATCCCCAATCTCATCTAAAAACAGGGTGCCTCTATCCGCTAGTTCAAAACGACCCTTTCTTAAACTTGTTGCTCCAGTAAATGCACCCTTTTCATGACCAAATAGCTCACTCTCTAAAAGGGTATCAGGAAGAGCAGCACAGTTGAGCTTTATAAAAGCCATCCCTGACCTTGTGCTATTATAATGTATAGCCCTTGCAATTAGCTCCTTTCCTGTGCCACTCTCTCCTCTTATCAAAACAGTTGCCCTGCTCTGGCTCACCTTTTCTATTGTATTGTATATATCGTCCATCTTTTGGCTTCGTGCTATAATATTAGAAAACCTGTATTTTGTCCTGAGTTCTCCCTGCAGGTAAAGGTTTTTTTCTATTAATTTTCTCTTTTCCTGATCCACCACACTACAAATTTTAACAGCCTGACCAATAAGTGATGATATAATAGTCAATACCCTGATATCTTCTTCAAATGAGATATCATCATCACTAAACAGATGGTCAACACTCAGGACACCAATGCTCTCACCCTTTACCTTTACAGGTATACATAAAAAAGATATATTTTCTCTTTTTATATCCCTTGCCCTTGTCCTGTTTAAAAACAATGGTTCTTTCCCAATATCTGGTACTATAATGGGCTGCCCTGTCTCTACTACCTTTCCAGTAATACCTTCACCTATTCGGTATATTCCCCGTCTCTTTTCTTTTTCTGATAACCCATGGGCAACCTCAATGGATAACTCTCTGCCTCCCTGCCTTAATAATGTCAATGTGCCTCGTCTCATCTTCATCTTTTCTGATAAAATTTCCATAATAGAGTGTAGGGTAATATTTAGATCTAAAGATGATCCAAGTTTTTTACTAATCTCATAAAGAGTCTCTAGTTCCAGTATCTTTCTATTCAGTTCATTCCTTGACTCGTTTTTTCCACCCATATTTATGTCACCTTTGTGAACAGTGTAGAATATTAATAAGTATTCTTCTGAAAATCCCCCTCACCTTGTATTAGCTGAATAGTTACGATATTATCAAGGAAAATAGCGTGTTTAAATTCCCTGTGTAGGATGATAAATTTTCATCTCCCTTTGTGTCGATTAATCGGCATGATTGTCTCATTATAACAAATGGGATTTGTGCTTACAAGGATAGCAGGTTTTTCAAAAACAGAGATTGAAAATAAGCATACCCTAAGCCAGACAAAGTTTGATTCCCGCTTGTCTGGCTTAGGAGTTTTGCCCCTCTTCTATAATTACTATCTCCACTCTTCTGTTCTTAAGTCTATTTCTGGCAGAATTATTAGATACGAGGGGTTTTGAGTCTCCATAACCAACAACAGATAACCTCTTCGGATCTATCCCTTTCTTTATCAGATATTTCAGGACATTTACACCCCTTGCTATAGATAATTCCCAGTTAGAAGGATATTTAAATGTAGATATAGGAATGTTATCTGTATGCCCTTCTATTCTGATATTATATAAAGGTATAGCCTCTAATACATCAGCAAGTTTATCTAAAAACACGGCTGATTTTTTATGTATATCAGCACCTCCAAGCTCAAAAAGAAGTTTCTCTGGAAGACTGAGGACTGTCCCCTTTTTTTCAATGCTGATAGTGATCTCTTTGTCAATACCGTTTATTTTCAGAACATTTTTAATCCTTTTAGATAAGAGCTTCTTTTTTTTGCTTGACGGTGAGTTGTTTGTTCTTTTTGTTATGTTACTTTCCGATATTATAGGCTGCATATCTGGTAATATTTCTATAGCGCTCTTGCTCCCAAATCCCAGCACTCCAAGGTAAGCATTGAAGTGCCCTATTGTCTCTTTGAGCTTTTTATTATCAAGAGAGGACATTGATAATAAAAGTACAAAAAAAGTGAGCAGCAGGTTTAATATATCAGAGAATGTGACCATCCATTTGTTTGAGTTTCCATTCTCCTCTTTTTTTTTATTTTTACTCAAGCCTCTCTTTACCTCCTCCTACCAATATGATCTCTACTCTTCTATTTTTTGCCCTCCCCTCTATAGTATTATTTGAAGCAACAGGTCTATATTCTCCAAATCCAACAGCAGAAAGACGATCTAACGGGAGATCATATCTTTCTGCAAGATATCTTAAAACTGCTACGGCTCTTGAGGCAGATAACTCCCAATTGGATGGATATCTTTCTGAAGAGATAGGGATATTATCAGTATGACCCTCAATCCTTATAGGATAAGAGGTCTTTTTAAGGAATAGATATATCTCATCAAAAAGCCTGTTGGAATCTTGAAGTTTTGCGCTCCCTGATGGAAATAAAAAACTGTCTGCTATATTTATAACGATATTTTTTTCCCCCGTAGATACTGCTATCTCATTTTCTAATGAATGTTCCCTGACATATTTTAATAGATCATTAATATTAGCCTCTGACTTTGGATTAACAGATATTATTGGTGCTTTGCCTGATACAAGAACAGATCCTTTTGATGGAGAAATTCCACCTGGCATTAATTGAAATGTTCCGGTTAGAGAACCAAGTGCAACCCTCTCTCTCCTGTTGTCTATAACAGAAATAGAGGAGAGATAGACGAAAAATGTAAGAATAATCAGGCTTAGACTGGTGAAAAGAACAAGGGTGCCATCTTCTGCATCATCATTTTTTTTCTTTTTAGCCATTAATCTGAGACAATTACTCAGAGACCTTTCTCTGTTTAGGAGAGAGAAAGGCATTTAATTTTTGTTCAATAACCCTCGGATTAAGCCCGATAGAGATTGCCAATATCCCTTCAATAGTCAACTCCTTTATTAACAACTCTGAATTATTGATTGTCTTAAGTTTTCCTGCCATAGGTAAAAATAAAACATTAGCCATTACAGACCCATAGAATGTAGTAATTAACGCCATTGCCATGGATGGTCCAATAGTGCTTGGATCTTCTAAATTCTGAAGCATCTGGACAAGCCCCATCAACGTGCCTATCATACCAAATGCAGGTGCAAGCGATCCCATAGTCGTAAATATCTCTGCCCCTAAACTATGCCGCTCAGAAAGATATTCAACCTCTTTATCTAGTACATTCCTTATAACATCCAGACTTAAACCATCAATCAACATCTGTATGCCCTTCTTTAAAAAATCATCGTTTACATCCTTTACAATTGCTTCTAATGCCAGTATCCCTTCCTTTCTTGATTTATTGGCAAATTCAACCATTGTTCCGATCAATTCATTAGAGGATTGAGAAGAATTAAAAAACACATTTTTTACTACTGATATAACCTTTAATACATCTTTCAGCGGATATGTTATAAGAGTTGCACCAATGGTTCCACCAACTACGATCAATAATGAGGGCACATCTACAAATGTACCTATACCTCCACCCTGTGACATAGATATAAGCATCAGAGCGAAAGCAGATACTATTCCCAGTATAGTAGCAATATCCATCAGCAGTTCCCCAGAAATTTGTTAATAAAAGGGTACTATTTGTACAAAAAAACTTGCAATATCTATGCCATTATTTGAAGCAGAATGATTACGAGTGGTCAGAATAAATCTAAAAAAAAGAAAAGTTCATGTAAAGTAAAGTAAAGAGGGAGTGATTTAAAAATAAAGATAATAAAAGTTTTACTTTAAAATAATTGAGTTAGATAAATAAACTGTCAAAAGCACTGCAAAAGTCATTATTTTGACGCTTAATCTGGTCATTAGGGACTGAAAAAGAATAAACTTTACACATTACATTCAGATTTGGGTCAGGTTTGGCAAATATAATTACCCTCATTTTCGTGTTTTCTGCTCTCACCTATACATTGGTTAACAATACCAGAAAGTCACATCTCAGCTTTTGTTCCCGGAATAGGATAATTTCCTTTAAAACATGCTAAACAAAATTTGTCTCTGGAGGCAGGTATTGCCTTAAGCATTCCTTCAGCACTTAAATACCTGACGCTATCGGCTGTAATAAATCTTCTTATTTCTTCAATAGAAAGGTTATTGGCAATCAATTCATCTCTGGTAGGCGTATCAATACCATAAAAACATGAAAATAATATAGGAGATGAGCTTATCCTCAAGTGCACCTCTTTTGCCCCTGCATCACGGATCATTTTGATAATCTTTCTGCTTGTAGTTCCTCTGACAATAGAATCATCCACTACTACAACTCGCTTGCCATTTAATATATCTTTAACTGCATTGAGTTTAATCTTTACCCCGAAATGTCTCAGGGATTCATGAGGCTGGATAAATGTCCTGCCTACATAATGGCTGCGGATCAGACCTGTCTCAAATAATAGTCCTGCCCCTTCTGCATATCCTAATGCTGCCTGTATCCCTGAATCAGGGACAGGTATGACTATATCTGCGTCTACTGATGTCTCTGATGCAAGCTCTCTTCCAAGATTTTTCCTGATAGAATAGACATTATTTCCGAAAATATAACTGTCTGGCCTTGAAAAATAGATATATTCAAATATACATTGGGCCTTTTCAACCTCTGGAAATGGTTTGTATGAAGATACGCCATCTTTATTTATTACTACAATCTCTCCTGGCTCTATATCTCTTACAAAACTCCCCTCTAATACATCAAATGCACACGATTCAGATGCAAGGATCCATGAATCTTTTAGCTTTCCCAATGATAATGGACGCACGCCATACGGGTCTCTTACCCCTATTAATCCATCTTTGCAAAGAAATAACAGGCAGAACGCACCTCTTATCTTTTTTGCAGCGTCTATTATCTTTTGTAATAGATTCCCCTCCTTTGAGTGGGCTATAAGATGAATTACCACCTCACTATCCACAGTAGTCTGGAAGATAGCTCCGTATGACTCTAATTCATCTCTTAAAGAAGACACATTGGTCAGGTTTCCATTATGGCACAATGCCAGACTGCCGAGAGACAATTTTGCTGTTAATGGCTGTACATTTATGCTATGGCTCTCACCTGTAGTAGAATAACGGTTGTGCCCTATAGCCATATAACCTGGCAGTCCTTTAATCTGTTCTTCATAAAAGAAGTTTTTTACTAACCCCATACCTTTTTCTTGGAACATGACAGAACCATCAGAGGAGACTATTCCTGTACCCTCCTGTCCTCTATGCTGTAATGCATATAGCCCCAGATATGTCATCATTGATGCCTCAGGATGACCATATATGCCAAAAAGGGCGCACTCTTCATTAAAGTTATCTAACGGAATATTGTATTGATTGTATTGCCTGCTATACATTCTATCTAACCTTTCATTGAATTTTTAAGAGTCTTTTGATAGTCTTCAGGAATTCACTAGTTTGAATAGGTTTAGTAAGATAGGCATTTGCACCCAATTCCATCCCCTTTTCTCTGTCTGCTTCAGCGCCCTCAGTGGTGACAATAATAACAGGGAGATCATGATACATAGGGTCTTTCCTGATAATACTAAGTAGTTTTAGCCCATCCATTAGAGGCATATTTATATCTAATATAATGAGATTAAAATTTCCCTCTGATAATTTTTTAAGTGCATCCACTCCATTGCTGGCTTCTACTATCTTTGCATTGCGAATCCGCTTAAGACTAAATGTTATTAATTGCCGCATAGTAGGAGAATCTTCAGCTACTAAAAAATTATACTCTTCCATACAACCTCCTCTAAATCAGGCTAAGAGGCTAAGAGTGAAGATAATATAAAATAATACTCCTAGTCTCTTAGCCTCCTATCTATATCTTCTTCCCACTTAAAAGATCAAGAAAGCCCTGTATAGTTGATAACTTACGTTCTGACTGAAAATATAATCTCGAACTGAATATAGCAGTAGCCGCATGTCCTGCCAACATTGAAAATAACTCATAATCTATCTTTGTAAACCTTTTTTTATGTTCAAGGAGTGAAAATATCGGAATAACACCTATTATATGCTCCTTGATCTTTAAAGGAATACATGCTATAGGGTGAAGGTCATAAGAAGGGTGAAAATTATCTATATCTTCTTCAAAATAACTATCACCTGTCTGAGCAACATTTCCTATTATCCCATTTCCAACCTTTACCATCTTAAATCCTGTGCCATCCATTCCCTCAGATGCAACAACTATTAGTTCGTCTGTCTCTTCTTTTAACAGCATTATTGCAAATTTTTCAGCCCCTATCAAATTTATAATGATCTCCAGGACAATCCTCAGAACCTCATCAAAATCAAGAGTAGAATGCAATTGATAACTTGCAACGTATAAATTTGCCAGATTATTATTCTCTTCTTCTACTTCTATGTATTTTGATGCAAAATCCTTGTTCTCTTCTTCTACTTCTTTAAATCTGTCAATTACTGCCAACTTTTCCTGTTCTAATTGATGGATAGTCTTTTTCAGTTTTTCAACATCAGAACTGTTAAGTTCTTTAAGAATCATCTTATTCTCTTCTTCCACCTTAACTATCTTATATCGTAACCTTTCATTTTCTTTAATAAGTTCATGTGTAAATTCCTCTCCTTTTCTGAAAATCCTTAGAAAATCTTCTGCCTTTTTAAAGATATCTGGCTCTTTTCCACTCTTTTCCATAAATGTTACCTCTTTTTAGTTATAAAAGTTTAACATATAGGATTTATTGATATCAAGTTATTAACATCTATCCACAAAACTTAAGATAGAAAATTGTTAACTTCTGCAAATTCCTTCACCCTCACCCTAACTCTCTCCCATCAAGGGAGAGGGAACTACAGTTACTGGTTCAATCTACAAGATTGAACTACTCAACTACTCAACCACTAAACTCACATACACTTCTGAATAATATCTACAACTATTTTAGGCAGTGAAAGTACCTTATCTACTGCTCCTGATTTAATAGCTTCATTAGGCATTCCATTAATATAGGCTGTCTCTTTAGATTCTGCTATAGTATATCCGGCATTGTTTTTTATCTTTTTCATCCCTTCCTTCCCATCTGATCCCATACCTGTTAATATTATGCCAATGGTCTTTTCCTTAAATATCTCTGCTGCACTATTCATCATAATGTCTATTGAAGGGGTATATATATCACTTTTTTGTGTCTTTGTTAATTTAATACCAGGGATATCATTGCCATTGCTGAATGCCATGTGGAAACCACCCGGCGAAATGTATGCCGTTCCCATCTCTACCTTATCTCCATCATCAGCCTCTTTTACATTTATTAAAGAGTGATTGTTTAATCTTTCTGCAAAATGCCATGTAAATCCTGTAGGCATA
Source organism: Nitrospirota bacterium (assembly GCA_046753905.1). Lineage (GTDB taxonomy): Bacteria > Nitrospirota > Nitrospiria > JBHHUU01 > JBHHUU01 > JBHHUU01. The sequence goes on from JBHHUU010000022.1 coordinate 7,970, forward strand.
TGCTGGGAAATTACTATTGCAGCAGGAAATCCCTTTGGCAGCACGGTTAATATAGAGTGAAGAGCCTTTGGTCCCCCTGTGGAAGATCCAATTGCAATCAATCTTTTTATATCTGCTTCTCTTTTTGTATGAAATTTCTGAATTATTTTTCCATCAAGCCCCCATGAATTAGAAGAGATACGGGAATGAAGCTTTTCTTTAGGAATATAGGCTATAGCTCTTATCTTGTTTATAAGTTCGTTCTTTACCTTCATTATATCAAGGGTAGCCCTTTTGCAGGGCTTTGCCAGGAAATCTGACGCACCGATCTCCAATGCCTTAAATGTATTTGTGCCATCATTTATTGAGCTTATTATTATTACTGGCAGAGGTCTATTCTTCATTATCCATCGCAGAACTCCAAAGCCATTTATATTAGGCATCTCCAAATCAAGAGTTATTACATCAGGGTTTAGTTTAGATATCAACTTTATCCCTTCACTTCCATCCACAGCTCTTCCCACAACATCAATATAGGGGGACTGCTTTAGCATATTTGCTATTGCCTCCCTATAGAAGGCTGAATCATCAATTACCATAACCCTTATTTTCTTTCCCAAACTTCCCCCTTACCTGCTTTAATTACCCTTCTTTTGATAAACCATATCACGTTTTAAATGACGAAGGCTGAATGATGTAGATATATTCATTAAAGACTCAGAATGTCCCAAAAGAAGAAAACCATTTTTTTTTAATTTATTATAAAATATATCTACTACCTTTTTTTTTGCTGCGGGATCAAAATAGATTATTACATTTCTGCAAAAAATAATATCTGCCGGAGTTATAAAGACCAGTTTATTCTGATCAAATAGATTTAAATAAAAGAAGGTTACATTCTTTTTTACCTTATCATCAATTTTATATGTATCTTCTTCCTTATGGAAATATTTATAGATATACTTGGGATCAGTACAACGAAATGATACCTTTTGGTATATGCCTCTACGGCATAGCTGAAGCACCCTCTGACTTACATCTGTACCAAATACCTCACAATCCCAATCTTTTAACTGGCTATTCTCCATCATTAACATAGCAATAGAATATGGCTCTTCTCCAGTAGAACAGCCTGCGCTCCAGACCCTGATCCTCTTTTCATTGTTTTTTGCCTTATTTTCTATTATCTCAGGCAGTATCTCCTCTGAGAATGCCTTTAACTGTTCCTCTTCCCTGAAAAAGTAGGTCTCATGTATTGTCAGGATATCTATAATATGGATAAACTCCTCATCCCTGTTTTTATCATATTTAAGGTAATAATAATAATCACGAAAATTATCAAATCCCAGTCTACTTACACTATGCTGCAATCTGCTCTCCATAAGAAATTTTGAGGTATTATCAAAAGATACCCCGCAGTAATTATAGACCATATCTCTGATCAGCCTGAATATATCATCTGGTAATGAAATACGTTCTTTTATAAATGACATCATAATTATCCTATCTGCTCTAAGACAAATCTCGCTGACTGTCTGACCAATCTATCTTCATCAGTATTAGCCAATTTTTCCAATATCCCTCTGGCAGAGATGTCATTTAATAACCCAAGGCTTTTTACAGCAGATGCTCTGATACCCCAATCATCATCATCCAAGAATCCCTTCAGGGTATTAACCACGCTTCCATCTCCAATTATCCCAAGCGATGAAATAGCTGCCTTTTTTACCTCATTATCACTGCTTTTGGTAAATTCGAGTATGCTCTGGATGCCATCTCTATACTTTAATCTCCCCAGTGATTCAAGTGCAGCAATCTGAACAGCTCCTACCTCATCCTTTAATAATTCTAAAAGATATTTCCTTGCATCCTCTCCTCCCATTTCACCCAACCCTTTAGCAATAGCAGTTCTTACCCAGATATTACTGTCAGTAATGAGATTATTAATATGCTTAACAATACCAATCTTACCCATTTTTATTATGGAAGAAATTGCTGCAAGCCTGATATTATCATCTTCATCAGAAAGGGCAAAGACCAGATATTCATCCACAGAGGGATCATTCAATATCTCTAAACTTTCAACTGCTGCCTTACGCACAAGAGGATTTTCATCCTTAAGTGCAAAAGATATCTCAGTAATAGCATCAACAACACCCATCTTACCCAAAACCCTGATAGCGTTTCTCCTTAATACAGGATTAATGTGAGAGATAAGTTTGATAATATCAGGAATAAGAGTTCTCTCATTTATTTGACCCAATGCCTCGCAGGCAGCATCCTGAACATTGGGATATTGATCAGATAAGAGACTTAATAAAGGATAACATGCACTTTTATCTCCTATTTTTCCTAATGCTATTGCTGCTGATTGCCTGACATGACCATTTTTATCAGATAAAAGTCTATTTAATGGCAGGACTGCCCGTTTATCATCTGATTCTCCCAATACAACTGCAATCCCTTCTCTTATCTTTTCGTTTGCTGTGTGTAATTCTTTTATGAGAAGTTGGACAGCATCACTTTTCATATTAATTAATGCCTGTATGACCTCTTCTCTATTCTCTCCTTCCAGATATCTGATTAAAGTCTTAACACCCTTTGCCTCTCCAATCCATCCAAGTATCTTGATAGCTGCCAACCTTATCTTATTATCAGATTCTTCAAGGGCATTCATAAAATAAATGGACAGGTTTTTGCAATATATCTCTTTTACCCTTATTATAATATCTATACTATGATTTGGGTTTCTATTGTATAATTCAACCAATGCCTTTATTGCAGTATTCTTAATCTTCTTATTCCCATTCTGCAGGGAAAGAAGAATAGGGTTTAATGCCCTCAAATCACCCAAATTCCCCAATATCTCCAATACTGTCCTCTCAAATGGTGTCTTGCTTATCAGGCTAATAATCGGTTCCACAGCTCTTATATCACCAATGGCTTCAAGGGACTTAACAGCAGAAAAGATGGTCAGGGGATCATTATCTTTTAAAAGCTGTATTAACAGTTCTACCCCCCTTTTGTCCTTTAATTTTCCGATAGACTCTATTGCAGCCAGTCTGACATTATCATCTTCACTATTTAAGGCAGACTTCATTATAGACAGCGCCCTCTTATCGCCTATATCTCCAAGTATATCTATAATAAACTTCTTGATCTCATTATTAGCATCCCTGACAGCAGACATAAGGGTAGGGACTGAAAAACTTCCAAAATTTATAAGTAACTCTATTGCAGAGTTTCTCTTTCCAGCATTATCTTCACACTTTATTGCCTCTATCAGATTAAGGACAATATCATCAGACCTCTCACAACTCATTATAGAATTTACCGCTGCCTTTCTGACACGCCAATCAGTGTCACCCAGAGAATCAATAAGATAAGGGAGGATAGACTTATACTCTATATTACTGATATTCTCTACTGCACTTAATCTTACCTCTACATCATCATCCTTTAATTTATTAATGAAATCCTTTATATCTTTATCCATTCTTTCTCTCCATCTGTTCTCTTACCTTATTTACAAAATCATCTATAGCCTCTTTATAATAATTATGATTCTTTGTGATCTCAGGAGAGATACGCGAGTTATATAGTCTCCTTCCTTCTTCTATCTCATCTCTGAATATCTCATAAAATGTACTATTTTTAATACCCTCTTTTACCTTTGACTGATTATAAATGGCTATATCAGAGATAATTGTCCTTGCAAGTCTTTTTGCATCTTTATGCTCTCCTGAAATATCCTTATGTGCCTCTTCTGATACCTTTTCTTGTTCTGTTTTAATATCTTTTTCTCTTCTGGCTTCTGGCTTCTGGCTTCTGACTTCTTCTATTACTCCTATTTCTTCGCTTTGCGGTAAATCAACATCTCTTTCTATTTCCAACTCTTCTTCTATATCCTCTTTTATATCTCTACCTCTACCTGTACCTATACCTGCACCTGCATCACACTTTTTCTGAAGTAATCTTTCTACTTTAATCATCAACTCATCCTGAATATGATGTCTTTCAATATAGTCATCTGCACCAAATAGGGATTCAGGTTCTCTTTTATATCTATCCTTTTTAAAGATTGAGGATAATAGAATTATCTTTATATCTTTCAGGTCTTCCCTGTCTCTTATGATCTGACAGAGATCAAAACCAAATATCTTTAGGAGACTTACATCTAATACTGCTAAAGATGGCTTAAATTTTTCTACTATATTTAACGCCTCATCACCATTTGAAGCAAACAATATTTCATAACCTCTCTCCTCTATTATCTCCTTCATCATATCTTTACTAAACTCTCCTTCTATTGCTATAAGTATCTTTGCAGCTTTCTCAGTACCATCCTCTTCTATTGTCTCTTCCTCTACTGTCACCTGCTCTTCTATTCCAGTATCTTCTGGAATCTCTTCTCTGATAGCCTCTTCTATTGCCATTTGCTCTCTTTGAAATTCTTCGGCTGACCTCTCTTCCGTAGATTCTAATGCGACCTCTTGGTTAACTATATCTAATCGTATAGAGACCTTCATAATAGTACTACAATTAAAACATCTTATTTCACTTCCATCATTGATTTCATTGACGTCACTCTCGATATTTTTTTCACATGATACACACTTTAATAACATATAGATTCTCCTTTTTACTATGAAAATCCCCCCCTTACCTAAACCACCCCTCACCCTAACCCTCTCCCCTGAGGGGAGAGGGAACTTTCCCCTCCCTTGATGGGATGGGATTAAGGGGAGGGTGATAGATTTTCATGCTCGGGGGTGAACAACTCGTTCATGTATGTTTACTATGAAAATAGGGTTCAAGGATTCAAAGATTCAAAATGTAGGGGCAACCCTATGTGTCTACCCTCCTACTCCCATATTTCCATCCTCCTTTGTGTCAATTAGTCGGAATGATTATTTCAGCACTGCTTAAAATAGTATCTATATCAAGAATGACAATAATGCTGTTATCTCTTTTACATACTCCTTTGATATAGATAGAGTCCACTCCTTTTAAGACCTTCTGTGGAATCTGGATATCTTTATGCCAGATATGCAAAACACCTTTTACCTCATCAACTAGTATGCCAATCTTATTGGCATCAGCCCTGACAATTAAGATATGTCCCGGGCTAGCATCCCGTATGTTTTTAAGGTTAAGTCGCTTTTTTAAATCAATCACAGGGATCACAACACCTCTTAAATCAACCACACCCTCTATAAAGTCAGGGGCATCAGGAAGAGATGTGATCTCTCTGAAATATATTATCTCAACTATCTTGTAAATATCGATGGCATACTCCTCTTTGTTAATCGCAAAACATACCATCTTTAATTCTTTTAATTCTTCTGAGACTTTATTTTTTACTATCTGCATATATAAATTAAGGGTGCAGGGTGCAGTTATCAGGGTGCAGCTTTACAAATATTTTCTGCACCTGCACCCCGACAACTGCACCCTAATTCAATTTTTACACCTTAAATCTATCCATCTCTTCTTTTAACAATTCAGCCTGCTTTGTCAGGGATTCTACGGTTACATTCATCTCAGAAGATATCTTTGCACTCTCCTGGGTTATGTCTGCTATCTCTTTGATAGACCTTGTAATAATATCACTTCCTTTTTTCTGCTCTCCTATTGCATTTACAATATGTGTAACCCTGTCTGTAACATTTTCTATTGCATCACTTATCTGTTTTCCTGCCCTTACCTGTTCTACAGTAGATGTCTTTACATGCTTTGATATATCCTTCATCTTTTCAGAGGATTCAGTAATCTGCTCTGCTGCCTTCATCTGTTCATTCGTTCCTCTGGCTATCTGCTGAACCATAGTGCTAATTCTGTCCATAGATTCTGTTACCTGACTTATCCCTTTTGACTGTTCTATAGTAGCATTTTCAATGCTCATGGTCATAGCAGTGGACTTTTCAGAGCTTTCAACTATCTTTTTTAAGGCATCACCTGCCTCTAAGGAGAGCTTTACGCCATCTTCAACGCTTACAGCACCCTTTTTAATAGTCTCAACGGCATCCTTTGTCTCTGACTGGACATCTGTTATTAACTGTGCGATCTCTTTTGTTGAGGTATCAGTTCTATCAGCGAGATTTTTTATCTCATCAGCTACAACTGCAAATCCTTTTCCCTGCTCTCCTGCCTGAGCTGCCAATATCGCAGCATTTAATGCCAATAGATTTGTCTGTTTAGTCACTTCATCTATTACGGTCAATATCTTTCCAATATGTTTTGATCTCTCTCCTAATCTGTTTACCACCTCAGAGGTAATCTCTACTGTCTCTTTAATCCTCTTCATCCCGTCTATCGTCTTTTCTATTGATTTCATTCCAAGCTCTCTGGCATCTGATGTCGCCTTCTTTGATAGTTGAGTAGACTCTTTGGCGTTTCTTTCTACTTCTTTTACCGAACCATTTACCTGACTTATAGAAGATGCCATGTTTTCTGCTGCCTTCCATAATATCTCAACATTCTCTGCTATCTGTTTAATAGAAGACGATACCTGAATAATAGAGCTTGATGTATCCTCCACAGCAGAGGATAGGGTTGATGCATTATTGTTGACCTCATTTATAGATGCACTCATTTCAAGGACAGAAGAAGATGTCTCTTCTGCTGAAGAGGATAGCACCTCTACACTTGTGGCTATCTCTTTGATAGATGCGCTCATCTGTCCTATAGAAGATGCAGTCTGATCTGTAGATGTTGCCTGAATCTGTGCACCTTCCTTGACCTTATTAGATGTAATAAATATATTTTCAGATGCATCTGCTACATTGTTTGATACCTCTCTTATCTTCTTTATCATCTGATTCAGGGTAACTATCATTTTACTGAATGCGGAAGCTAATATTCCCACCTCATCTTTAGAATTCACCTCCACTGAATGTGTAAAATTCCCATTGGCAATCTCTGAGGCAATTAACACCATTTTTTCTATTGGTGTAACAATCATCCTCACAAAAAATATAGAGACAAATATCCCCACAATAATAATGCCTATAGTAATAAAGGTAATAATAGTCAGATCCTTCTTCAACTTTTTATTTATATCTCTTGTTGTCATACCTACCCTTACCACGCCTATTTTTTTATTAAATTTTACTGGTACGGCTACATCAATATAAAAATATTCACCATTGGTTTTTTTAGGTGCATATTCATTAATGACAGGATCATCTGCTCCCAATACATTCACAGAGATATCATCAGTATAAATCTTTCCTCTCTCTTTTGAATCAGTATGAGCCAAAACCTTTCCATCGGTATCCAGAATTATTACATAAGCTACATTTCTCTCTCCCTTTAACCCTTCTATCAACTTGGTAAGTGTCTCTGAATCCCCTATAGAAATACCATAAACACTGTTATGGGCAAGATTTTTGGCTGTTGAAAGCCCATCCTCTCTCAGTTCGTTCTCTAAAAATATCTTTGTCTTGCTCAGAAAGAACCAGCTCATAATAACACCAAAAATGATAAAGAAGATACTGATAAGGCTTATAAATTTAAACTTCAAACCGAAAAACTTTCCATGCTCCTTTGATCCTAAATACATCTCTTCCTCCCGTAAGTTGGTCATTGGTCATTGGCTGCAAGTATGGTTTCTTACTTCAATGACCAATAATACTGCCTTGCAGCCAATGACCAACTAATAAAGATCGTTTTCATTCTCTATATTGAGCATTCTCTCTATATCTATCAATATCAATAATCGTCCCTTATACCTTGTTACGCCTTTTAAGTGAGATTTTTCCACATCTCTTACTACCTGAGGCGGAGACTCTATTTTTGTCTCTTTGATTTCTACAACTTCCTTCACAGAATCCACAATAATGCCAATAAGTTTCTCATTTATATTTATTATTACATAATGTCCTTCCTCTTCCCTGCTTTTTTCAATGGTTTGCAGGTCATTGATATATAATTTTAATATATTTCTCAAGTCAAATATTGGAATCACAACCCCTCTTAAAGAAATTATGCCTCTTATATATGCAGGGGTCTTTGGGATATAAGTCAACTCAATCGCCCTGATAATTTCCTTTATCATCATAACATCTATGGCATATTCCTCATTTCCAAGAATAAAAGTGAGGAGTTCCAATCTCTTTTCTTCTTCTTGCTCATCCTGACTCTCTTCTGCTTTATCCTCTTTTATATCTTCTATAGATTCCTTAATATCTTCTGAGAATTCCCCCTTTCCCCCTTTACTAAAGGGGGGATTCTCAGATTTTTCATTAATAGTGTTCTCTTTTATTACTTCTCCCTTGCCCTTTTTGGCACAATCCCTTTTTGTCTTGTCAGTCCTTTTCACCTTTTTCTCTTTCGTATTTTTTTTAGCTGTCTGTTTCACGGTAACATTACCTTTCTACTGCTCTAACGATCACCTTATTATTCTGATACCGCACAATTTCTCCCTCTTGCCTTGGCAAGATACAGGGCATTATCTGCTGCAACTATAAGCTCTTCATAATTCTTTATCTTATTTCTGAAAAATGTGGCTGAACCAAGGCTCACGGTAATATATATGCCTCCTATGGATTCTCCTTCCTTTTTGGCAAACTTATAATTCTCTACAGTTTTTCTAATCCTCTCTGAAATCACATCTACTTCAGCCTTATTGCTCTGAAAGACAATAATTGCAAACTCATCCCCGCCATATCTGGAAGCAAAATCGTATCCTCTAATCATCTCTCCCAATATATAACCTAACTCTTTTAAGATTATATCCCCTTTATGATGTCCAAATGTATCATTCACTTCCTTGAAATGATCCACATCCATCATAATGCACGAAATATTTACTCCATACATCTCACTTCTCCTTATCTCCCTCTTCAGATATTCGTTTAGATATTTCTTATTATAGAGTCCAGTGAGTGTATCTATTATTGAGAGCTTTTCAAGTTCCCTCATCCTAGTCTTTAGTTTATCCTGCAGATTCTTGATTCTGAGCATAGCCTTTGCCCTCGCGGTTAACTCAAGAGGATGATAGGGTTTTGAGATAAAATCCCACGCCCCTAATTCCAATCCTTTAACTTTTCCGGCGCTGTCATCTATTGAACTTACAAGGATAACAGGAATCTCCTTATACTCCTCATTCCCATTCAACACACTTAAAAATTTATAACCATCCATCTTCGGCATCATTATGTCACAGAAGATCAGATCAATCGTTTCCTTTGCCAATATCTTTAATGCCTCTAATCCATCTGAGGCCTCAAAGAATTTATCAATCATTATTGCCTTCTTGAGAATACTCATTATCTCTTTTCGTGTTATCTCTGCATCATCTACAATAAGGATATTAGCCTTCATATGCTCTATTCCCTCCATGTCTCAATAAAAAATTATTCATTAAGCTCCAAACAAATACCTTGCCTTTTCTGCAGCCTTGCTTACCAAAAAACCCTCGTCTGTAAGTCTCTTAACATACGTTAATATTTCTATATCCTTTTTCGTAAACCTCTTAAAAAATCTTGAACCATGGGGATGAATATCTGGTTTTACAACACCAATCAACACCCAGTATTCTAATTGTCTTTGTGAAATGCCTACAAGTCTGCAGGCTTCACCAGTACCGTAGGTATCGTTTCCAATGCTCATGCAAGTCCTCCTCCTTACAATCAGGATTTATATCTATAGCTGAGTAAATAATCTGTCCTTCAGGGTACACAATTCATCTCTTATTATTAACAACCTACAGGATTGTTGAATGCAATCTCTATGCCAATATAATTAAAGATTGGGTCAGGATATTGAAAAGGAGACTAATTTTAGATATTTCAATGAGTTATAATCTAATAAAGCCTACAAGCACTTATAATATTTAAAGAGTTTTTTGAAATATGCTAAAATATATCCAACAACCCACAGCATAGTGTCAAAAATTGTCCCTATATGGTCAAAAATAGGGCATACTCTTAATTATCTGTGAACCCAGTTGCACAGGTTATGTCACATATCTGTCTAACTCTAACAAGCCCTGATTTGCAATATGACAAAAAAATGATATAATTTTTGTAACTATTCAGCTAATTACAGGGCAAGGGATGGAAAAGAATTTATAGCGTCACCTTAGCGTTTAGTTCTGACTACTCATAGAGGCTGAACTAAAATGATGCTCTTCTATTTAAATAAACCTAACTATAATCATACGCATTATAAAGTCTTTGGAATCCCTTGCCTTGTAATTAGCTGAATAGTTACAATTTTTTTTGCATAAAGTTTAATATGCCGGCGTAGCTCAGTGGTAGAGCAATTGATTCGTAATCAATCGGTCGGAGGTTCAACTCCTCTCGCCGGCTCCAGTAATAGCAAGGGGTTGGACGTGTTTTTGTGATTTGTGTTTTTGCCTTTTGTGCCAACATAGTGCCAACATCTTTCTATAAGCTATTTACTGCCTTTTCCATCTGTGGAAAAGCTACATGAGTATAGATAGTTGTTGTGGTTATTAGGCATGTCCTAATAGCTGCTGGATAATTCTCAGGTCATTTCCTGCCTAAAGAGATGTCAATCAGGTATTTGCCTTTTTTTATTTTTCTCACTCCCATGTCCTTTACTTTATCATTCTGGCTCTTCTCTTTGAAGTCTTTTCTATTATTTTATCTGCTATCCTTTTTATTTCTATTACGCTTCTTTGGGGTTCTCTTCCTATTCCAAGTGTTTTACATATCTGAGCCAGCATTTCTTTGATCTCTTTTATTTCTTTTTCTATATGGATCATAGTTCCATCCGCTTTCCTATTTATCGTTTTGTTAATATTTCCTCTTTTTGTTTTGTTCTTTCATTAGTCGTTGAGTTCTTGCAGGTCTGTGATAGTCCTTGTATATCCTCTTTCCGCAGGCATAGCACTTGTTATAACTTTCTCCTCCTCCCTTTTCGTATATCATCATTGATTTGCACTTTGGACACGGACAGGAGTTATCCCCCCCTCACATCCAGTCGTAACCAGATGTGGGCGATACGCCAGTAGGGGGACGACATGGTATGTGAATAATATGGCATTTGCTTTATAATTTGCCAAGAACAAATCAAGCAAAGGGTAATTTTGTTTGGGGATGGGGAAGAGCAACTATCTTTTAGTTGCAATATGGACTTGGTTATGTTATTATTCAGGTATGGGCAGGGCAGATAAATTATTGCAGAGGTTTTTGTCAAAACCAAAGGATTTTTCTTATGATGAGCTTAAACGGCTGCTTTATCATTTTGGTTATGAGGAGACAGAAGGGGGTAAGTCATCAGGATCAAGGGCGACATTCTTTAATATCAAGACAGGACACACTATTAAGTTTCATAAGCCTCATCCTAAACCGATATTAAAAGTTTACCAGATAAGAGAAATTGAAAATATCCTGAAAGAAAGGGGGGTTTTATTATGAAGGACACTTTATCTTATAAGAAATACATAGGTTCTGTAAGATTCAGCACGGAAGATATGATCTTTCATGGTAAGCTGGAGGGTATTAGTGATCTCATTTTGTATGAAGGGCAAAGTGTTGATGAGTTAGTAAAGGCGTTTCATGATGCTGTTGATGATTATTTGGAGTTCTGCAGGAGTAAAGGTAAAACTCCTGAAAAGTCTTATAAGGGCAGCTTTAACGTCCGTATCCCTTCTGAACTTCATAGAAGGGCATTGCAAAAGGCTGCTATGGAAGGAGTTTCTCTTAATCATCTGGTTAAGGAGGCTATTGAGAGGGAGGTGGCTGTTTAGGGATGGGAAGCTATTCCTTATTTACATGCTTTCAAGTATTGAAAGTATTTATCTCTGGACATACCAGCAGTTCTCACACATAATTTTGGACAGGATTATAAGTAATTGATTTTCTTGCAGTTCTTATAGGTTCAAAACCACATTCTTTTAATACTGTATCCAACGTGCCTTGTTCAAAGCAGGTAACTACAAATAGGGTAATTTTATAATAAATATTAATGAAGTATCTTTAGAAAATATTCTAACAGCTTT